>JBBQAY010000154.1:0-1748 GCA_038316965.1 Candidatus Nanopelagicales bacterium | reverse complement strand
GCCACCTCTCCGTCGGCGACGTTGACATCGGCGCCGCCTGTCGTCCGCGCCACCCCTGTACCGAGCAGCGTCACGGTGACGGCAGAGACCCCGACCGCGACGACGCGCGACTGGCAGGACGTGGCCGCGGGCGTGTCCGTGCGTCTCGACTCCGTCACCCTCGCCAGCTCCGTACCGGCCCAGGTCACGACCGTACGGGTCGCGCAGCCCGCGGGCCGCCTCCGCGTCGGCTACACGCCGAGCACACCCAGGCCGATCTCTGACTGGGCTGCGGCGCACCCGTCCGCCCTCGTCTTGATCAACGGCGGCTACTTCGACGAAGCGTTCCGTACGAGCTCGCTGCTGGTCTCCGACGGCGTCGGCGCGGGCAGGAGCTACGTCGGCTTCGGCGGGATGCTCGGCATGTCGTCGAAGGGCGCCGTGTCGCTGCGGTCGCTCCGCGACCACCCGTACAGCCCGTCGGAGAAGCCACGGCAGGCGGTGCAGTCGTTCCCGATGCTCGTCATCGACGGCACGGCGACGTCGCTGCCGAACGACAACGGCCGGTACGCGCGCCGCTCGGTCATCGCGGTCGACGCCCAGTCGCGGCTGCTGTTCATCACGGTCGAGGGCGGTTGGACGTTGCCGGAGACGGCGGCCTGGCTCGTGGGCTCGGGCCTGGGCATCACCCAGGCGCTCAACCTGGATGGCGGCTCGTCGACGGGGATGGTCGTGCAGACGCCCACGTACCGCCGCGTCGTCGACGCCTGGAACACCCTGCCCATCGTGGTCTGGGTCGAAGCGACCTGACGTCGAGTCGAAATGCGTGGCCCCCGTCCGGTGTGCATGGGTAGCGTCGACCGCACCTGAGACGAAGGACGTACGCATGACCCGGCAGCGGCCCATCTGGCCCCAGCTTCCCGACGCGCTGCGGGACCTGATCGAGGCTCGCGTGGGCGAGGTCACGGCCTGGACCAGCCACGACGGCGGCTACTCCCCCGGACCAGCGCTCACGCTCGTGACCGCGACCGACCGGGTCTTCGTCAAGGCCGCGGACACCCTCGAGCACCCCTTCTCCGCCGACCTCCACCGCCGCGAGGCTCGTACTGCGGCTCTCCTACCCTCGATCGTTCCCGCGCCGGCGCTGCGATGGTCGGTGGACTCCGACGAGACGTCCGACTGGGTGGTGCTGGGGTTCGACGCCGTCGATGGCCGGTCGCCGACCGTCCCCTGGTCCTCCGATGACGTACGGACTGTGGCGGAGGTCGTCGAGACCATCGCCCAGATCCCGGCGCCGGCAGGTCTGCCGGAGTTCAGCGACAGCATGACCTTCGACGGCTGGCGAACCCTCGCGGGGTCGGGCGCGACAGGGATCGAGACGTACGACCCCTGGGCGCTCGCGAACCTCGCACGGCTCGCCGCGGTCGAGCCGACGTGGACAGAAGCTGTCGCCGGCGACGTGCTCGTACACCAGGACCTGCGGGGCGACAACGTCCTGCTGACCGGCCGGGGAGCGGTCGTGGTCGACTGGCCGTACGCGAGCCGTGGCGCGGCGTTCTGCGACCTCGTTGGCTGGCTGCCGTCGCTGAAGCTCGAGGGCGGCCCGGACCCGGAGGAGATGGTGGCGTCGACTTGGGTGGGTCGCGAGGCCGACCCGGAGGCGCTCACGACGTTGCTGGTGGCTCTCACGGGGTTCTTCGTGAGCGCGTCGCTAGAGCCGCCGCCGCCGGGGATCCCGCACGTACGGGCGTTCCAGCGGGCCCAGGGCG
>JBBQAY010000153.1:0-1817 GCA_038316965.1 Candidatus Nanopelagicales bacterium | reverse complement strand
GGCAGGTCGCGGGCCAGGGCCTCGACCACGCTCCGCAGGCCCCGAGGAGCCGAGTAGCGCATCGCGCCGCCCGACACCCCTTCGATGCCTTCCGGCCCAGCCACGTGGAAGCCGCTCGTCCAAGCACGAACCACGCCCTCGGCCTCGAGCAGCGCGACCACGCCGGCGAAGTCGGGATCGGTCGCGGTGAAGTACGACGCGCCGATGTCCACCACGCGGCCGTCGAACGCGGTGCCCGTGCCGCGAAGGGTGCGCGAGGCCATGCGACCGCCGAGGCGGTGTCCGCGGTCACGCAGTTCGACCGCGACGCCGGCCGCCGAGAGGGCGGATGCGCACGCGACACCGCTGATGCCGCCCCCGACGACGATGGCGGGTGCCGTGGTCATCGCAGGCACGTCAGGACTCAGGTGCGCGGAGTCGACGGGTCGCAGTCGTCGATGAAGGCATCGATGCGGACGACCTCGTCGGTCTCCCCGATCGCGTGAGCGGCACGCCCCAGCGACCTGAGGCAGCGCAGGAAGCCCTGATTCGGCTCGTGCGACCACGGCACCTGGCCGTGACCCTTCCAGCCGTTGCGCCGCAGGGCATCCAGACCCCGGTGGTAGCCGACCCGCGCGAAGGCGTACGACTCCATCACACGGCCGTCCACCCAGGCCTGATCGCTCAGCGATGCCCATGCCAGCGAACTGGTGGGGTGCTGACGAACGACGGTGTCGGCATCGGCACCCCCAGCCAGTTCGGAGAAGGCCGGGTCCTCGGGGAGCAGGGTCGGCTGGGGACCGTCGAACAGGTTGTCGCCCAGCACGCTAGGACATCCTGGTGCCGGCGGACCGAAGGTCCTGGCACCCGAGCACCACGCGAGCGGCCATGCCGGCCTCAGCCAGCTTGCCCCACGCACGGGGGTCGTACTGCTTCTTGTTGCCCACCTCGCCGTCGACCTTGAGGACGCCGGAGTAGTTGCTGAACATGTGGTCGGCGACCGGACGGGTGAAGGCGTACTGGGTGTCAGTGTCGATGTTCATCTTCACGACGCCGTAGTCGAGAGCCTCGCGGATCTCACTCAGCAGCGAGCCGGACCCGCCATGGAACACGAGATCGAACGGCTTGTCCTTGCCGTACTTGGCACCGACCGCGGTCTGGATGTCGTTGAGGATCGACGGTGTGAGCACGACGTTGCCCGGCTTGTAGACGCCGTGCACGTTGCCGAACGTGGCGGCCACCATGTAGCGCCCGTTCTCGCCGAGGCCCAGTGCCTCAGCCGTCGCCAGGCCGTCCTCGATCGACGAGAAGAGCTTGGCGTCGTGAGTAGCCTCGACACCGTCCTCCTCGCCGCCGACGACGCCGATCTCGATCTCGAGGATGATGTTGGCCTTGCGGCACTCCTCGAGCATGCGTGTGGAGATCTCCATGTTCTCCTTCAGCGGCACCGCCGAGCCGTCCCACATGTGCGACTGGAACAGCGGCTCGAGGCCCTTGGCCACGCGCTCCCGCGAGATCGCGACGAGCGGCTCCATGTAGCCCGCCAGCTTGTCCTTCGGGCAGTGGTCGGTGTGGAGGGCGATGTTCACGTCGTACGACGTGGCGATCGAGTGCGCGAACTCGGCGAGGGCCGTGGCCCCGGCAACCATGCTCTTGACGGTCTGGCCGGACGCGAACTCCGCGCCGCCCCACGAGATCTGGACGATGCCGTCGCTCTCGGCCTCGGCGAATCCGCGGAGGGCGGCGACGACGGTCTGGGATGAGGTGCAGTTGATCGCCGGGTAGGCGAACTTGCCGGCCTTGGCTCGGTCGAGCATCTCGGCGTAGACCTCGGGGGA
>JBBQAY010000152.1:0-1820 GCA_038316965.1 Candidatus Nanopelagicales bacterium | reverse complement strand
GGGATGAGGCGTCATCACGGACCCGCACCAGCTCCGCCGCCAGCTCGGGCAGACCCGCCAGATGCACATCCGACACCGCACCCGACCCCGCCAGCACGCACGCCTCGGTCAGCATCCCCCGCACCCCCGCGACCAGGCGCGTGAACTCACGCCCCACATCGACACCGGTGGCCTGACTCATGGACCCCATCCTGCCCGGCACCTCCGACAGTCCACTGGCATCGCACCCCCGCAATCCACAGCAACCCCAACCGATCTCAGCGATCAAGCCGTGTCGGCCGCAGAGCGGCGAGCCTCCAGCCCGCCATGGGCCAACCGGCCCGATGCGTGCGAGGTGGCGCGGGCCGAAGCGGACGTGGAAACGCGTCGCAGACAGCGCGATCCGACGTCCGCACCGCGCTTCAACGTGCCGCGGGTACTGCATGTGGCAACGCGTCGGAGACAGCGCGATCTCACGTCCACCCTGCGCCTCAGCAACCCGCGCAAAGCCGACCTGGAAACGCGTCGCAGACAGCGCGATCCGACGTCCGCTCGAGGAGCAGGCGTGGGGTGCGGGGCTACTCGGTGGGGGGAGGGACGGGGCCGGGGCGGGTCCAGCCGCCGGGGAATCCCTCGAGCAGGGCCGACCGCAGGAGGCGGTGCTCGTCGGGGGTGAGGGTGCCGGCTCGCAAGGCCGAGTCGAGGTCGGTGAGGCGTTCGTCCAGCCTGCGGCCGTCCTCGGAGACCTCGGGCACAGCGGCCACGACGGGCACGACGCGGTCGGTCAGCGGATCGACCGGAGCGGCTGCGGCCGCCAGGGTCGCGGCGACGGCGTCGTCCTCGGTGAGGGCGGCGTACTTCTTGGACCGCTGTGCCCGCGAGGTCTTCGTGCCGGCGCTGCCCGATCGACTCAGACGCGTGAACCACCAGCCGACGCCGGCGCTGATGGCGAGGAGGACGACGGCTACCAGCCAGGCAGGCGCACCTCCGTCGGCATCGGGCAAGGTGGCGGCCAGAGCGGCGTGATCCATGTCGTCCCCTCGACGTCGTGGTGCGCACGAGGGTACGCGGTGCGGCGCCGGACGGCGCCGAGGTGACGCGTCCGGAACCGGGTCGGATGCCTCGGCGTCGGACCGGGGACTGTCGAGGCGAGGAGCAGCCATGCGTAGGACCAGGCCCGCGATGATCGCGTCAGCGATCGCAGTGGTCGCACCGCTCGCGCTCGCAGGATGCTCGTCGGTCGCCAACGGCTCGCCCACGGGTACCCAGCCCACCGGCGCAGTGGCCGTCGACTGCGGCAGGGTCGAGCTCGGCCAGGGCGGGCCGGCCGTTCCGGCTGACAAGCTCACGTGCTTCGAGGACGGCGCGAAGACGGGTGCTCGGACGACGCTCACCGTGGTCATGCCGACGACCGAGGGCGACCCGATCGTCACGACTTACCGCGCCTCCGGGCCCGTCGAGGTCGAGGTCGTCGTCGACTCCACCGCCGACAAGTTCGCGGGCTCGGGCGCGGGGATCAGCACGCAGACGTGCCGCTACCTCGTCACTCGGACGGAGATCCAGGTGCGTGCGTGCACCGACCCGAAGCCGGCCTGAGCCAGCGGGCGCCTAGAACTGCTGGCACACCACGCTGGAGACGCGCACCGTCTCGCCGCCGCTGGGGCGGATCTTCGCCACGAGCGCCACGGCCTTGCCCGCCTTGACGTTCTTGGCCGCGATCACGTCGCTGCCGATCCGGTTGCCCGACGACGTCGCGAACAGCACCAGGGCACTGAGCCGCGCGCACGTGGTGCGCGAGGCCAGCTTGATCGTGCGGCACGACGTACCCGACGCGCACGACG
>JBBQAY010000151.1:0-1820 GCA_038316965.1 Candidatus Nanopelagicales bacterium | reverse complement strand
TGCTGCGGCCCCTCCGGCGGCGGCTGCTGCCGGTACGGCGTCGTCACAGGCCGGCCCCCAGCGAGTCGCCGACCTCGATGAGCCGGTCGCGCAGCCTCTCGGCCTCCGCGGCGGGCAGCCCCGGGATGGTCGCGTTCGAGTGCGCCGACGCGGTCACCAGGGACACGGTCGCCAGCCCGAGCATGCGGTCCAGCGGGCCGGCGTCGACCTTGGCGATCTGCAACCGTCCGTACGGCACGACGGTGAGGTTCTTGTACCAGAGGCCGCGCGTGATGCAGAGGTCCTCGCCGCGCTCGGCGTACGCCCACGAGCGCGCGTACCGACCGGCCCGGATCACACGCCAGACGAACCAGGCGGCTCCCACGATCACCGGCACCCACTTCCAGAGTCCCGGAAGGATCTGCGGGATGAAGAGGTAGCCCACGATGCAGACCGGCACCCAGAAGAGGAGGTTCGCGATGAACGCGCCGATGACGCGCACGACCGCGTACTTCGGCGACAGCCTGATCCAATGATCCGCAGGGGGAGTGAAGAGGCCGGCCACGCCTCCACTGTACGGGTCCGGGCCAGTGCGGTCCGCCACCCGGGCGTCCGTCGCGCGAGGCGCCGAGCCCTGGCCCGTACCGGCCCCAATAGACTTCCGCTATGGATTCTGAGCTCGTGCTCGTCATCGACTTCGGAGCGCAGTACGCGCAGCTCATCGCGCGCCGCGTCCGTGAGGCCAGCTGTTACTCCGAGATCGTGCCGCACACGGTGTCGGTCGCGGACCTGGTCGCCCGCAAGCCGGCGGCGATCGTGCTGTCCGGTGGACCGCAGTCGGTGTACGCCGAGGGCGCGCCCCAGGTCGATCCCGCACTGTTCGACACGGGCATCCCGGTGTTCGGCATCTGCTACGGCTTCCAGGCGATGGCCCGAGCGCTCGGCGGCGACGTCGCGAAGACCGGCCTGTCCGAGTTCGGCCGCACCGTCATCACGGTCGACGAGCCCGGCACGCTGCTCAGCGACGTACCGAGCCTGTTCAACGCGTGGATGAGCCACGGCGACTCCGTACATGCCGCTCCGTCCGGCTTCACCACCCTCGCTGCCTCGGCGGGTGCGCAGGTGGCGGCGTTCGAGGACACCACGCGCAGGATCGCCGGCGTGCAGTGGCACCCGGAGGTGCTCCACTCGGAGCACGGCCAGACGGTGCTGTCCACGTTCCTCCACGACATCGCGGGCCTCGGCTCCGAGTGGAAGACGTCTGCCATCGCTGAGGAGGCCATCGCGCGCGTCCGCGAGCAGGTAGGCGACAAGCGCGTGCTGTGCGCGCTCTCCGGTGGTGTCGACTCCGCGGTGGCGGCCGCGATCGTGCAGCGCGCGGTCGGCGACCAGCTGACCTGCGTGTTCGTCGACCACGGGCTGCTCCGCAAGGGCGAGTCCGAGGCAGTCGAGCACGACTTCGTGGCGGCGACGGGGGCCAAGCTCGTCGTGGCCGACGCGGTGGACCAGTTCCTGGGACACCTCGCCGGTGTCACCGACCCCGAGACGAAGCGCAAGATCATCGGCCGCGAGTTCATCCGGGTCTTCGAGGAGCACGCGCGCACTCTGGAGGACGAGCTCGACATCGAGTTCCTGGTGCAGGGCACCCTGTACCCCGACGTCGTCGAGTCCGGCGGCGGCGAGGGCGCGGCGACGATCAAGTCCCACCACAACGTGGGCGGCCTCCCCGACGACCTGCAGTTCACGCTCATCGAGCCGCTTCGGACCCTGTTCAAGGACGAGGTACGACAGGTTGGCCTGGAGCTCGGGCTTCCCGAGCACCTGATCTGGCGCCACCCGTT
>JBBQAY010000150.1:0-2030 GCA_038316965.1 Candidatus Nanopelagicales bacterium | reverse complement strand
GTGCGTGTGGATCGCGAGGCCGACGCCGCGCTTGCGGGCGGTCGTCGCGACGCGCTCCATGCCGGCGCGCACGTCGTCCTGCAGCCAGTGCTGCGGCAGGGTGGCGAAGGCCTTGGACGCGAGGCGGATGTCGCGCACGTTCTCGATCTCGAGGAGCGCGGACACGAACTGCTCGAGCCGTGCCCACGGCATGTTGGCGACGTCGCCCCCGGAGACGACCACGTCGCGGACGCCGGGGGAGCGACGCAGGTAGTCGAGCATGTCGGCGAGGCGGGCGTCGGGCTTGGCGACGAACTTCAGCTTCTCGACCTGCGGCGTGGAGTTGCCGACGAGGTCCATGCGGGTGCAGTGGCCGCAGTACTGCGGGCAGGTGGTCAGCAGCTCGGCGAGCACCTTGGTCGGGTAGCGGTGGGTGAGGCCCTCGACCGCCCACATCTCGTGCTCGTGCAGCGAGTCGCGCGTGGCGTGCGGGTGCGAGGTCCAGTCGGTACGCCGGTCGCTCAGCACCGGGAGCATGTAGCGGCGCACCGGGTCGGCGTAGAACGCGTCGGTGAGCGAGCCGGGGCCGGCCGGCGAGACGGACGGCGCCATGGTGTTGACCATCTGCGGCGGCACGAGCATCGACATCGTGGCCGCGCGCTCGATGTCGGCCTCGAGGTCGGCGTAGAACCGATCGTCCAGCAGATCGCCCACCACGCCCCGCAGCTGCGCCACGTTCTTGACGCAGTGGCTGCGCTGCCACTGGGCCGAGCGCCAGTCGTCGTCGGTGACGTCCTTCCAGCCGGGGAAGCGGCGCCAGTCGGGCTCGACCAGCGGCCGGTGGCTGTAGACGTACGGCTGCGGCAGTGCGCGGCCGTCGGCCGCAGCGACGGCATTGGCGAGGGTCTCGGTCACGACGGGCCTCCGGTGGGTCGAGGACGCGCGCCTGACCGGGAGCCGGCGACGCGCGTGATCGTGAAGCGAGGCTACGGGACAACGTCCCGATCTGGCATCATCCGACGCAAGGATTTGCGCTCGATCTGCATCG
Organism: Candidatus Nanopelagicales bacterium; assembly: GCA_038316965.1. Taxonomy (GTDB): domain Bacteria; phylum Actinomycetota; class Actinomycetes; order S36-B12; family CAIYMF01; genus Longivirga. The sequence goes on along the minus strand of JBBQAY010000150.1, from coordinate 1,003 downwards.
TCGAACGAGATCATCCCGTTACATCCGGTATGGGCTGCCTACCTGGCGCGTCCCGAGACAGCGGCGTCGCCGCACGGAAGGATCAGTGCGCGTGAGCCCCCGTCATCCCGTGAGCCCGGTCGGCCTGCACCGCGTCCTCGAGCCGAGCGGTGTGCTGCCCCAGGCCGCGTGGCGCCTGGACCCCACAGCCGACCTGCATCCGGGTGAGATCCGCGTCCGCGTGCAGCGGCTCAATCTCGATGCCGCGAGCTTCCGCCAGCTCTCCGACAAGCACGGCGGCGACGGCCCAGCCGTGCGCGCCGAGGTGCTCGAGATCGTGCGGAGCCGGGGCAAGATGCACAACCCGGTCACGGGCTCGGGCGGCATGCTCGTCGGCGTCGTCGAGGCGATCGGCCCGGAGAGCCACCACCACGATGTCGCGCTCGGCGACCACATCACCACTCTCGTGTCGCTGACGCTGACACCCCTGCAGATCGACGACGACCTGCGCGACTGGGACGGTCTGTCCGAGCAGGTGCCGTGCGACGGTCACGCGATCCTGTTCGACCGCACGATCCTGGCGAGGGTTCCGGACGACCTGCCTGGCCCGCTGGCGATGATGGTGATGGACGTGTGCGGCGCACCGGCACTGACCGCGCGAGTCGTCCGACGCTACGTCGAGGCCGGCCACGCGCCGACGGTCGCCGTCATCGGCGGGGCGGGCAAGAGCGGCTCGCTGTCCCTTGCCGCGGCGCGGCGCTCCGGCGCCGCCCGGACCGTCGGCGTCGTGCCGGTGATGCGCGAGGCGGAGATGCTCGAGCGGGTGGCCCTCGCCGACAGCGTGGCGCTGGCCGACGCACGCGACCCGGTCGGCCTCTCCGACGCGATCCAGAACGCGCTCGGCGACCTCGCGGACATCGTGGTCGTGTGCGTCGACGTCCCCGGCTGCGAGCACGGCGCGATCCTGTCGTGCGGCGACGGCGGGACGATCATCTTCTTCTCCATGGCCACGTCCTTCGCCACG
>JBBQAY010000149.1:0-2075 GCA_038316965.1 Candidatus Nanopelagicales bacterium | reverse complement strand
ACTCGGTGAACGAGCCGCGCCCGGCCATGATCTCCGCGCGCCCGCCGCTGAGCAGATCCAGGGTCGCGAAGTCCTGAAAGACGCGCACCGGGTCGTCGGAGCTGAGCACGCTCACCGCGCTCGTCAGGCGGATGTGCGTCGTGCGCTCGGCGCCGGCGGCGAGCACGACCGCGGGTGCGGAGACGGCGAAGTCGGGCCGGTGGTGCTCGCCGACGCCGAAGACGTCGAGGCCCACCTGGTCGGCCAGCTCGCTCTCCTCGACGAGGTCGCGCAGCCGCTGTCGCGCGCTGACGACGTCGCCGGTCGCCGGGTCGGGCGTGCGCTCCGCGAAGGTGTAGATGCCGAGCTCCACGGCGTCCGACTATAGGCTCGGGGAATGCGCATGCGAGCAGCGGTCCTGGAGGAGTTCGGCAAGCCTCTGGTCGTACAGGAGGTCGAGCTCGGCGACCCGCGAGCGGGCGAGGTCCTCGTCCGGCTCGTGGCCTGCGGCGTGTGCCACACCGACCTCTACACCGCCTCCGGCGCAGACCCGTCGGGCTACGCGCCCGCCGTGCTCGGCCACGAGGGCGCCGGTGTCGTGGAGGCGGTCGGCGAGGGCGTGAGCTCGCTCGTGGTCGGCGACCACGTGGTGACGCTCTTCTCCCCGCAGTGCCGCGAGTGCGTGCACTGCGTCGACGACCGCACGAACCTCTGCATGGCCATTCGCGTGGAGCAGAACCTGGGCCACCTGCCGGACGGCACCACGCGCCTGTCGCGCGGAGGAGAGGACATCCGCCACTTCATGGGCACGAGCACGTTCGCGGAGTACACGGTGATGCCGGAGATCGCGCTGGCCAAGGTCCCGCAGGAGGCCGAGCTGCACCGCGCGTGCCTGTTCGCCTGCGGCCTGTCGACGGGGCTCGGCGCGGCGATGTACACGGCCAAGGTGGCACCGGGCTCGACGTGCGTCGTCTTCGGTGCGGGCCTGGTGGGCCTCGGCGCGGTGGCCGGCGCCCGGCTGCAAGGGGCCGAGCGGATCATCAGCGTCGACCGGTCCGAGGACCGCCTCGCGCTGGCGACCGGCCAGGGCGCCACCGACACCTGGGTCGCCGGCGAGGACACCGTCGCGCGGGTGCTCGAGGAGACCGGCGGTTTCGGCGCCGACTACACCTTCGAGGCGACCGGCCTGGTCGCCGTGATGGCCCAGGCCGTCGAGTCCGCGCGCATGGGCTGGGGCCTGTGCACGATCGCGGGCGTCGCGGGCAAGGGCGAGACGCTCGACGTCATCCCCCGCTGGCTCATAACCGGGCGGCGGATCGCGGGGTCGTCGTTCGGCGGGGTCAAGGGCCGCGACCAGGTGCCCGAGCTGGTGCAGCGCCACCTCGACGGCGACCTCGACGTCGACCCGTTCATCTCGCACCGCATCGGCCTCGATGACGTCAACGAGGGCTTCGCGCTCATGGAGCGCCAGGACGGGATTCGCAGCGTCATCGACTTCTGACGCTTGCCGTGCGGCGACGGCGCTGGTAGAATAGTTGCACGAACAACTACCAAGGTTCCGGATCGAGGGATCACGTGCAGCTCGAAGGCATCCACCACATCACCGCCATCACCGGCGACGCGCCGGGCAACGTCGAGTTCTACGCGGGCACGCTCGGCCTGCGGATGGTGAAGAAGACGGTCAACCAGGACGACCCGACCGTCTACCACCTCTTCTACGCCGACGAGAAGGGCTCGCCCGGCGCCGACCTGACCTTCTTCGAGTACCCGGGCGCCATCCCGGGCACGGCGGGCGACGGGATGGTGCACCGCATCGTCTGGCGTGTCGCCTCGGCCGCGGCGCTGGGCTTCTGGGAGACCCGCCTGGGCGACCAGGGCGTAGCGAGCGAGCGCGTCGGCGGGCGCCTGCGCTTCCGCGACCCCGAGGGCCTCGAGCACGAGCTGACGATCGTCACCGGCCCCGACGCACCGCTGACCGCCGAGCACCCCGACGTCCCCGCCGAGCACGCGCTGCAGGGCTTCGACGGCGTCCGCGCCTACGCGACGATGCCGGCCGTCAGCGCACCGCTGCTCGACGCGCTCGGGTTCGCGGCAGC
>JBBQAY010000148.1:0-2159 GCA_038316965.1 Candidatus Nanopelagicales bacterium | reverse complement strand
CGTTCGAGGACGCCGTGGGCGAGGACGAGCTGCTCGTCCTGCTCGCCGAGTTCCGCGCGGGTGTCGCGGACTACCTCGCCACCCGCACGGGCGACGTGCCCCGCACGCTGGACGAGGTCGTCGCGTTCAACCGTGCCCACGCCGACACCGAGCTCGCGCACTTCGGCCAGTCGCTCTTCGAGCAGGCCCTGGCCGGACCCACGGCGGGGAGCGCCGAGCACCTCGCCGCCCGCGCGAGGGGACTCGAAGCCACCCGGAGCGGAGGCATCGACGCGGTGCTGCGCGAGCACGGCCTGGACGCGCTGGTCACGCCGTCCTACCCGCCCGCTCACCCGATCGACCTGGTCAACGCCGAGTCCTTCACCGGCGCCTGCTCCGGGCCGACCGCAATCGCCGGCTACCCGCTGGTCACAGTGCCGACCGAGCTCGCCGCCGGTCTGCCGGTGGCAGTGTCGTTCTGGGGCGCCGCAGCCAGCGAGGGCACGCTGATCGAGATCGCGCACGGCTACGAGCTCGCCCGGGACCGCACCAGCGGGCCACTGGACGCACCGACGTTCCCGACGTTCGTCTGACGCGCGACCCGAGTCGAGCGCGGACTATGACTCCTGCGCGGTCCGACGGACCAGTGCAACGGCTGACCAGACCATCTGCTCCACGGCCTGCTCGCGGGACAGGCCCGCGATGTCGGTGAGCCACACCAACGCCTCGACCCCCGCCACGGCCCGGACCGCTATGGCCAGGCGCCGTACGCCGTCCTCACCGAGCTCGGCGGTCAACGGTGCGAGCGCCTCGACGAACCAGCCGATGGCCCTTCCCTGGCGCAACGGGAGCGGCCGCGGGGTCGCATCGGTCTCGAGCGAGAGCCGGAGCATCGTCCGCTCCTGGGGCTCGGTGTCGACCACCATCGCCAGGAACGCGCGGACTGCCATGACCAACCTCTCCTCCGGATCGTCACCCGCGTCTCCGGGAAGCATCGAGGTCGCGTCCATCTCGGGATGAGCGGCAACCAGGAGCGACTTCTGGGTCGGGAAGTAGCGGTAGGCCGTCGTCCGCGACACCGAGGCCGCCTCCGCCGCCTCGGCCACCGTCGGCGGTCGGCCGCCCAGCGCCACCAGGTCGCGTGCGGCGGCGACGAGCGAGAGCCGGGTGCGCTGCTTCTGCCGGGCTCGCCCGGTTTCTTCGTAGGCCGTTGACATCGCCCTCACGGTATCGTAGTTTCATCGTGGGACTCCAGTCCCACGAAAACGGGAGGCCCACCATGCCGACGACCACATCACCCCTCGTCCGCAACGCCGACGAGGTCGAGCAACGGTGGTTCTACGGCGGCGGGCTGCACCGCTGGCTGGTCCGCGAGGACGAGGTGGGCAGGGGGTTCCTGCTGTTCGAGGACACGGTCGAGCCCGGCAAGCGCACACCGCTGCACCTCCATGCCGGTGCCGACGAGACGTTCTACCTGCTCGAGGGATCGATGCTGCTCCACATCGACGGCACAGAGCACGACATGCGGACGGGTGGAGTCGCGGTCATCCCGCGCGGCGTGCCGCACGCATTCCTGGCCCGGGCGCAGGGCGCCCGGATGCTGTGCCTGCACACGCCCGGGGGCGGGGAAGACTTCTACCGGACCGCCAGCGAGCCCGCCCTCCCGGGCCAACCGGCCCCGGCCGTCGACCTAGCCCGCATCCGTGAGTCCGCCGCGGCCACGGGCAGCATGACGATCGTGGGGCCGCCGCCGTTCTGACGCGCGACGCGCATCAGCACCCCGCCGCCGTACGAGTAGCGCCGCGCCTGGCTACGCACGCCTGCGAGACTCACCGGATGGAGATCTACCGCACCCCGGACGACGCGTTCGACCACATCCCCGACTTCCCCTGGGAGCCGACGTACGTCCAGGTGCGTGACCCGGACGGCGGCACGCTGCGGATGGCGTACGTCGACGCGGGGCCGGCCGATGGGCCCGTCGCGCTGCTGCTGCACGGCGAACCGTCCTGGTCGTTCCTCTACCGGCACGTGCTCCCCGTGCTCGTCGACCGTGGGATCCGGTGCGTGGTGCCGGACCTCATCGGCTTCGGCCGCTCCGACAAGCCGGTCCGCCCGGAGGACTACACCTTCGCCCGGATGGTCGAGTGGGTTCGCGAGCTGGTCGTGGACCACCTCGACCT
>JBBQAY010000147.1:0-2252 GCA_038316965.1 Candidatus Nanopelagicales bacterium | reverse complement strand
AGGATGTCGACGATCGAGTCCGACAGGTTCTCGCCCACACCGAACAACCCGCAGTCCAGGACGACGATCGACCGTGCCCCGCGGGCTCGAGCGACGTCGGTGGACACGTTCGAGACGACCCCGCCGTCGACGAGGCGCAGTCCCTCGCGGTCGACCCACGGGAAGATGCCGGGGATGGCCGAGGACGCGAGCAGTGCGCTCGCGAGGTCGCCGTGGTCGAGCTCGACCCGCGAGCCCGTGGCGAAGTCGGTGGCCACCGCCACGAACGGAACGTGCAGATCCTCGATCCGTGTGACGGGCAGCCGACTGGTGAGGTACTCGGCGAGGTTGGCGTTGTCGTAGAGCCAGCCGTGCGTGCGGCGCAGCGTGTTGAGGCCGGTGAGCACGTTGCCCGGGAAGATCTGCTCGCGCGTCACAGGCGGCCAGAGCCGGCCGAGGATCTCCGCGCTGTGCTCGGGGTCTGCCGCCGCGATGGCCCCGTTGAGCGAGCCGACGCTCGTCCCGACCACGAGATCCGGCCGGATGTCGGTCTCGGCCAGAGCACGCAGGCTCCCCCAGTGCAGCGCTCCCCAGGAGCCGCCACCACCGAACACGAAGGCCGTCGGCTTCGGCAGCAGGTGCGCGAGCGCGAGCAGGCTCGCCGCCTGGCCGTCGGTCTCAGACATGTGGTCCCCAATGACGTGGATGCGGTCCAGATCGGGTGCACCGCGCACGCACTGCGGGGGCTGCGGGGCGCGGGTCGTTGCCTGCAGGAGGCGCGCTCACCGTGCCACGACCCTGGGCCGGCTGCACGCCGTACGGGCGAAGTCGACGCCTACGACCCACCTCGCTTCACGCGCTCGGCAGGTCGTTTCCGGGACGGGTTGTGGCAGGGCACGTCGGGCCTGCGCGACTGACCGGTACCGGCGCCGGCTCGGGGCTACAGTCGAGCTCTCGACTCCCCTCTCGATCGGCAGGGTCCGCGATGTCCCGAGCACGCATCTTCGTCATCGTCGGCGTCGTCGCCGTCGCCGCGGCCGGGCTCGCCTATGCCGCGTCGCGGGCGATCGCGACCAAGCAGCACGCCGAGGAGGTCGCCGACGACATCGAGGCCCAGCTCGCCGCACTCGACCCCGTGACCCGGACGGCGGTCATCGGCCGTCTGAGCGCGGACGCGGCACAGAAGGTCCGCGGCCAGTCCTGAGCCCTGCGGGCCGGTAGCGACCGGCTCGCCCTTCCTCCTGTCGCGCTCGCCGCGGCCCCGTGGCACGCCTCGCGGACAACGTCCCAGGTTCGTCCAAGGTTCGGGCACGTTCTGTCGGTGACCCTTCAACTATCCGCACCCAGGGTCGACCATCGGTGCAGGCCCGGCGTATCGCCGTGCTGGCAGGCGCGGAGGTACCGGGACCTATGGACGGCTGGTGGGCGCTCCCCGCGGTGGGCGACCCTTCCCACGTCCGGTCCGCCGGTCGGCGCCCCACAGGGTGGTCGCCGGGTTCGTCGTCGACCTCGACCGCGCGCGCGGCCGTCGCACCCTCGATCGCCGAGCCCGCCGGCCACGGCACGTCGACTGCCGTGCGCTCCTGGACAGAGGGGGAGCCGGAGGTCGACGACATGTCCACCGTCATGCACGAGTCGACCGTCGCGCCGGTCGTGCCACCGACTGCTCCCCCTCAGTCGGTGCTGCGCCAGGCGATGACGCGCTTCGTGCTGGCTGGTCTCGTGGCCCTGCTGCTCGTCTCGACCGGCGTCTGGTTCGCGGCCGACCGCGCCGCTGAGCGCGAGGCGGTCGAGGATGCCCGCCAGCGGACGATCACCCTCGCCCAGTCGCTCGTGCAGCCTGTGATGACGCAGGCCCTGGCCGACAGCGACCCGGCTGCCGTCGCCGCCTTCGACGCCCTGGTGCGCCAGCGCATCCTCTCCGACGACGTCGTGCGCGTGAAGGTGTGGAACGGCGACGGCGTCATCGTCTACTCCGACGAGCCGCGCCTCATCGGCACCCAGTACGCGCTCGACGAGGAGGAGATCGACGTGCTGCGCGGTGGCGGATCCGCCGTCGCGGAGGCCAGCGACCTCCAGCGCCCGGAGAACCGCTTCGACTCCGCGAACGGTCCGCTGCTCGAGGTCTACCTGCCCGTGTGGACCCCGACCGGGCAGACGCTGCTGTTCGAGACGTACCAGACGCGCACCGCGGTGGACGCCCGGCAGCGCGAGGTGCTGCGTGAGTTCGGGCCGCTCACGATCGGCGGCCTCGCACTGCTCCTGTTCGCACT
>JBBQAY010000146.1:0-2516 GCA_038316965.1 Candidatus Nanopelagicales bacterium | reverse complement strand
GCCGCGGCAGCCTCGTCGTCGGTCGGCTCGCGCCCGAGCTCGGTCCGCAGGGTGTCGAGCCGCTGGTCGATCGCGGTATTCAGGTACATCGCCAGGATCGTCGGCGCCGGCCCGTTGATGGTCATGGACACCGACGTGGTCGGCGAGCAGAGGTCGAAGCCCGCATACAGGGCCTTCATGTCGTCGAGGGTCGCGACGGAGACGCCGGACGTGCCGACCTTGCCGTAGACGTCGGGCTGCGGCGCAGGGTCCCTGCCGTACAGGGTCACCGAGTCGAACGCGGTCGACAGGCGGGTGGCCGGCTGTCCCTGCGCGAGGAGGTGGAACCGCCGGTTGGTGCGGGCGGGGTCGCCCTCGCCGGCGAACATGCGGGCGGGCGCCTCGCCCTCGCGCTTGAACGGGAAGACGCCGGCGGTGAACGGGAACCGGCCGGGCAGGTTCTCGGCGCGCAGGAATCGGAGCAGCGTGGCGTCGTCGTCGTCCGGCGGCAGCGCCACGCGTGGGACGTGCGTGCCCGACAGCGTGGTGCGCGTCAGCGGTGTCACGATCTCCTTGCCGCGCACGGCGTACACCTGCTGATCCCCCTGGTACGAAGCCTTCACCGTCGGCCAGGACTCGAGCACTGCTCCTGTAGCCGGCTCGAGGGCGGCCTCCGTAGCGGCGAGCAGCGCGCTGACCGCCGCAGCTGCGGTCTGCTCGCCCTCCTGCTCGAGCAGGGCGCGGGTGGCACGAAGCTGCTGACGGCGTCGAGCGAGGTCGGCCTGCGAGGTGGTGGCGAGGTGGTAGCCGCGGACGGCGTCGGCGATCTCGGCGAGGTAGCGCTCGCGTCCCTTGGGGAGCACGCCGACGAGCCCGGTCGACACCCGTCCCGACACGACCGGGAGCACGCCGTCGAACGGTGCAAGGCCCTTCTCGGACAGCAGCGACCGCAGGTGCTGGTACAGCGCGGAGACACCGTCGTCGTCGAACCGCGCCGCCGATGTGCCGAAGACCGGCATCTCCTCCCACGGGGTGCCGAACGCCTCGCGGTTGCGCACCATCTGGCGGGCGACGTCGCGTCGCGCGTCCTCGGCACCACGCCGCTCGTACTTGTTGATCGCGACGACGTCAGCGAGATCGAGCATGTCGATCTTCTCGAGCTGGCTCGGGGCACCGAACTCCGGCGTCATGACGTAGAGCGACACGTCGGCGTGGGGCACGATCGCCGCGTCGCCCTGACCGATGCCCGGTGTCTCGACGATGACGAGGTCGTACGCCGCGGTGCGGCAGGCCGCGATGACGTCGTCGAGGGCCGGCGGGACCACGGCACCGGCCCCACGCGTGGCGAGCGAGCGGAAGTAGACGACGTCGGCGTCGATCGAGTTCATCCGGATGCGGTCGCCCAGCAGAGCGCCACCCCCGCGTCGACGGGTCGGGTCGATCGCGACAACCGCGATGCGCAGCTTGTCCTGGCTGTCGCGGCGGAAGCGGCGTACGAGCTCGTCCGTGAGCGAGGACTTGCCCGAGCCGCCGGTGCCGGTGATCCCGAGCACCGGTGCGCTGTGCGCGGCGGCGGCCGTGCGCACCGAGGTGGCGAACGAGTCGTCGTGCCCGCCCTCGAGCACCGTGATCGCGCGGGCGAGCGCAGCGGGCGATCCCGACGTGAGGGCAGCGAGGTCGGCACCGCCGGCAGCGAGGTCGACGTCGCAGGCACGCACGAGCTCGTTGATCATCCCGGGCAGCCCGAGCCGTTGGCCGTCGGCGGGCGAGAAGATCCGCACGCCTATCTCGGCGAGCTGCGCGATCTCGGCGGGCACGATCACACCGCCGCCTCCGCCGAACACCTGCACGTGGCCGGCACCGCGTTCGTGCAGCCGCTCCACGAGGTACGTGAAGTACTCGACGTGCCCACCCTGGTACGACGACACGGCGACGCCCTGGACGTCCTCCTGGAGGGCGGCGGTGACGACGTCCTCGACGCTGCGGTCGTGACCGAGGTGCACGACCTCTGCGCCCTGCGCCTGCAGGAGCCGGCGCATCACGTTGATGGCGGCGTCGTGCCCGTCGAAGAGGCTGGCCGCTGTCACGAAGCGCACGGCGTGAGCGGGCTCGTGCAGGGCCACGGGGTCCTCCGGAGGCTGGCGGGGCGTTCCCAAGATAGTAGGACATCCAACTATCGGATGTCAGTGGGTCTGTCCGCTCACCGGGTCGGTCGCGAGATAGCCTGCGGGCATGGCGAACCAGGGCCACGACCCCGACCCGATCGCGGAGGCGCACCGCCTCTGGGTCGAGCAGGGCTGGGAGGACGCCGCCGACGGCATGGCGGCGATCACGTCGCTCATGCGCGCGCACCAGATCGCGCTCGGCCGCGTCGAGGCCGTCCTCAAGCCGTTGGGGCTGTCGTTCGCGCGGTACGAGGTGCTCATGCTGCTGCGCCTGTCCCGGCGGGGGTGTAGAACGCCGGGATCCCCGCACCACCCGCACGCAGACGCTCAGCCAGCGTGCCCTGCGGTATCAGCTCCACCTCGAGCTCACCG
>JBBQAY010000145.1:0-2590 GCA_038316965.1 Candidatus Nanopelagicales bacterium | reverse complement strand
GGAAGTAGCCGAGATGAGCACGGTCGTCCTCACGCACTACCGCAGCGGCAAGCACGGATACCGCCTCGACGCCACAGGTGTTGTCGAGGACATCGCCGCCCGCATCGCCAGCGGGGTGACCTCGTGACCGCCGCCGAGTGGCTCGACGCGATCGAGGTGCGGGCGACGACTGCGACGCCGGGGCCGTGGCGCGACGGCATGGGCACGCACGGTCTCGGGGCAGACGGGCCATCGTTCGTCACTGTCGATGCCATCGCAGCCAACGGTGCCGTCAACCGCGTCGCTGAACTCATGCTCGACAAAGACGGAGCGGCCGATGCCGAGTTCATCGCCAATGCCCGCGCGGACATTCCTGCCCTCGCCGCCGCGCTGCGGGCTGTGCTGGCGCTGCATGTCCCGGCCGAGGAGTCCAGCCAGGGATACACAGAGCACGGGTACGGGTACGTCGCGCACCCGTGCACGGGAGAGGTTGCCTGGGACGAGTACGCGATCCCGTGGCCCTGCCCGACCGTCGCCGCCATCACCGCCGCCCTGGACGGTGCCTCGTGACCGCTGTCCTGATCGTCGCGTGCGTCGTCCTCGCCGCGTACATCGCGTGGGAGCAGGTGGCGAAGTGAGGGCCGTCCAGGAGTCCGTCTGGGACATGCTCGCCGCGATCGCCGACGACCCGGCAGCAGCGTTCATCCCCGCCAAGCGCGACGACCGGGCCGCGGTACGCGCTGCCGTCGCAAAGGCCGCACGGGAGCACAAGGGACTCGTGCACATCAGTTACGTGCGACCCCTCCTGCCGACCGACATCGCACCGCACGTCATCGGCGCCGTGATGTCCGGGCTGCACACATCCGGGCACCTCATCGTGTCCAACCGACCACCACTACCCAACGGCGGACCCTCCGGCAACGCATCGAAGCTCGCCCGGGTCAGCCGCCTCGTGAAGGAGATTCTGTGATTACCGCCCCGTGCGTCATCCCCGACATGGACGACGCGACCTACCACGCCGACCCCGTCGAGGGCGGCTCGCTCTCCTCAACCGGTGCGCGACGCATCCTCGACAGCCCAGCCCGCTACCAGTGGGAATTGACGCACCGGGTCGAGAAGGTCGCGTTCGACGTCGGCCACCTCGTGCACTCACTCGTCCTCGGCACCGGCATGGTCGCCGTCGAGATCCCCGTGGACGTGCTCGCGTCGAACGGTGCCGCGTCCACGAAGGAAGCCAAGGCGTTCATCGAGTCCGTGCGCGCCGCCGGCAAGGTCCCGATGAAGGCCGACGACCTCGCACCGATCCGTGCGATGGCTGAGGCCGTCCTCGCGCACGGACTGGCTCGGGACATCCTCGAGCGACCCGGTGCCGCTGAGGTATCCGCGTTCGCCACCGATCCAGAGACCGGCGTCGCGCTGCGGGCCAGGTTCGACTACCTCGAAGACGAGACATCTGCCGGCTACCGGTCGATCGTCGCCGATCTGAAGACCAGCAGGACAGCCAACCCGCTCGACTTCGGGCGACACGCAGCCGAGTTCGGCTACGACGTCCAGGCAGCCCACTACGAGCACGTCCTACGCCTGGCGCGAGGAGACGACGCGATCGACTTCCGCTTCATCGTCGTCGAGACCGCGGCGCCGCACCTCGTTTCCGTCAGCGAGCTCGACTCCGAGTTCGCAGCGATCGGCCAGCAGCGCATGCGACGGGCCATCGACCTCTACAAGACCTGCCGCGAATCCGACCAGTGGCCCGGGTATGAGCCCGTCGTGCACTACGTCGAGGCCCCGCGCTGGCTCGCCTACCAGGAAGGGATGGTCCTGTGATGGACATGACCAGGATGATCGCCCCCCGATCTGACCAAAAGAACGCAGACGATTTCGCGCTCAGCGGACCGCGCACGTTCACGATCACCGATGACATCGAGTACGAGTCAACGGAGCAGCCCCTCGGGCTCGTCCTCGACGGCGACGACTCTCACCCGTACAAGCCCGGGAAGTCGATGGGCCGCGTCCTGGTTGCCGCGTGGGGACTGGACTCCGCCGGCTACGTCGGCAAGCGGCTGACGCTCTACACCGACCCTACCGTCCGATTCGGGCCGACCGAGACGGGTGGCATCCGCATCTCGCACATGAGTCACATCGCCAAGCCTGTCCGCATCAATCTCACCGTGAAAAAGGGCACGAAGGCGCCGTTCACCGTCCAGCCGCTGACCGACCCCGCACCCGTCACCGCACCTACCGCTGACGACATCGCCGCGTGCACCGACCTCGACACGCTGCGGGACATGTTCGACGCCACCACCGACCACGACCTCAAGGCGCTACTCAGGGCGCGCAAGGTCGAGATCACCGCGTCGATGGTCGGTGGCCCCTCGTGAGCGCCGCCGACACCGAAGTCACCCGCTGGCAGCACACGCTCATCGGGCAGGCGACCCTCCTAGGCCACCCCGTCACCCAGACGTGGGCGCTGTGCTGGTGCACGAACGGGCTGCACGGGCTCATGGATCGCAACGACTCCATCTATGACCGCGAGGACGCCGCGGTCTGGCAGGGCGCGTACCCCGCGACGCACAAGGTGTGGCAGCGGTCCGTCACCGCGAGCACCGGATGG
>JBBQAY010000144.1:0-2721 GCA_038316965.1 Candidatus Nanopelagicales bacterium | reverse complement strand
AATTGAATGTTCTATACTTAATACTGCCGATGGGTGGATGTCTTTAATTGCTTTATATAATACAAAAGCGAGTGCGAGTTCGTCACGGTGTCCCCGTCGGGCGGCTACCTGCCCGGACCGAAGATCCTCTCGCTGGCGGGGCGCGCCCTCCAGCGGATCGACATCTCCGGCATTGCGCAGCCGTACGTCGACGCGCTGGTGGCCCGGGTGCACTGCACGGTGCACCTCGGGGTGGCCAACGGCGACGAGATCATCTACCTGATCCGTTCCGACTCCGACAAGCCGTACCGGATGCCGTCCCGCGTGGGGAACTCGATCCCGATGCACTCGACGGGGATCGGCAAGGTCGTCCTCTCGACATACACCGACGATGCCCTCGACCGCTTCGTCGCCCGGGCCGGCCTGCCCAGCTTGACCGAGCACACGATCACCGAGCTCGAAGTCCTGCGCGCCGAAGTCCACCAAGTGCGCGAGCTCGGCTACGCCAGGGACCGTGAGGAGAACGTGCCTGGTATCGGCTGCGTGGCCGCACCCATTCGCGACCACACCGGCAAGGTCAACTACGGCCTGAGCATCTCGACCATCATGCTCGAGCACACCCCTCAACAGATCGACGCCATGTCTCGCGATGCGGTCGAGACGGCCGACGAGATCTCCCGTGCCCTGGGCTGGACCCCCTGAGCACACCGCATCGGACCACCCGAATCGACATCGAAGGAAGTTCGACATGAGCGTAGCCACGACCCCCGCCGAGTTCGCCCACAGCCTGCTGGGCCTGGAGGGCAAGACGGCCGTCGTGACCGGAGCGAGCCAGGGCATCGGCCTGGCCATCGCCGAGACGCTCGCGAAGGCCGGCGCCGACATCATCGGCATCAGCTACGACATGGCCGACGGCCCCAGCGACGCACGCACGGCCGTCGAGGCGCAGGGGCGGAAGTTCACCCCGCTGCGCTCGGACTTCTCAGTGCGCGCCGAGGTCACGGAGCTCGCTGCGGACCTCGCGGGTCGCCACGTCGACATCCTCGTGAACAACGGCGGGACGATCCGCCGTACCCCCGCGGCCTCCCACTCCGACGAGGACTTTGACTACGTCATGGACGTGAACCTGCGCGCCGCCTTTGTCCTGTCCCGTGAGATCGGTCGCACGATGCTCGAGCGCGGCTCGGGCAAGATCGTGAACATGGCTTCGATGCTTAGTTTTCAGGGCGGCATCAACGTCCCCGGCTACACCTCGTCCAAGTCCGCGGTCGCGGGCCTGACGAAGGCGCTTGCCAACGAGTGGGCCGCACGCGGAATCAACGTCAACGCCGTCGCCCCCGGCTATGTCGCCACGGCGAACACCCACGACCTCCGTCAGGACGCCGAGCGCAGCAAGTCGATCCTCGACCGGATCCCTGCTGGCCGGTGGGCCGAGGCCGACGACATCGCCGGCGCCGTGCTCTTCCTCTGCTCGCCCGTCGCGTCTTACGTGCACGGCGCGATCCTGCCGGTCGACGGTGGCTGGCTCGCCCGGTAGTTGGCTCCAGCCCCCACCCCTGCTGTGCCTCTGAATTGGAAAGGATTGCCGTGAAGATCGTCATCACAGAGTGCGATCACGACGCGTTCGACATCGAGCGTGCTGTGACGGACGCGGCCGGCGCCGAGTTTGTCATCTCCCAGTCGCGCGACGCCGACGAGCTGGTCGCCAACGCTGCGGGGGCCGACGGCATTCTGGTGCAGTACGGCAAGATCACTGCCGCGATGATGGACGACCTGCCCGAGCTCAAGGCCATCGGCAGGTACGGCGTCGGTGTCGACTCCGTCGATGTCGCGGCAGCGACAGCGCGAGGGATCGCGGTGTGCAACGTGCCGGACTACGGCACCGAGGCCGTTTCCGACCACGCGATCGGCATGGCGCTCGCCGCCGCCCGCGGGATCCCGCGGCTCGACCGGGGCGTGCGTGCGGGGTCCTTCGACCTCGTCGCGGTGCGTCCTCTGTACATGACCCGCGAGCGGGTCTTCGGCATCATCGGGCTCGGTCTCATCGGCACGGCGACGGCACGCAAGGCAGCCGGCCTCGGCTACGAGGTGATCGGCTACGACATCGCCGCCGACCCGGACGCTGAGACCTTCCACGGTGTGCGGTCAGTCAGCCTGGACGAGCTCCTCGAGCGTTCCCAGGTGCTCTCGCTGCACACGCCGCTGACCGAGCAGAGCCGAGGAATGATCGGCGTCGAGCAGTTCGCACTCATGCGCTCGGACGCGATCCTGGTCAACACCAGCCGCGGCGGGGTGGCCGACACCGCGGCCCTCGTCGAGGCGCTGCGGGCGGGCACGATCCTCGGCGCGGCCATTGACGTGCACGAGACCGAGCCGCTCCCTGTCGACCACCCGCTGACCACCTTCGACTCCGTCGTCCTCACCCCGCACCTCGCCTGGTACACGGAGGAGTCCTACGCCGAGCTCAAGCGCCGCACGGTGGAGAACGTGGTGGAGGTCTGTGCGGGACGCGCGCCGCGGAACATCCTGAACCCCGAGGTGCTGGGCGCCCCGGGACGCAACGAGGCGTGCGCTGCGGCGACCGTCGGAACCGGAGCCTGAGATGAACGAGAAGGCAGAAATGACCGCGGCCGTGTGGACCGCGACCGACACCGTCGAGACCCGCCAGGTTCCGATGCCCGAGGTGCCCGAGGGTTGGGCCGTGGTGCGGATGGCGTACAACGGCATCTGCGGCACCGACCT
>JBBQAY010000143.1:0-2830 GCA_038316965.1 Candidatus Nanopelagicales bacterium | reverse complement strand
CGGTCTGAAGCACCTTGGCTTTGCGCTTGAGGATCTCCCGCTGCGGCACCCAGATCATCACGAGGCGGTTGTACGGGGTGATGCGGACATCGACGGTCACGTCGACGAACTCGCCGTTGATGTCGTGCAGCCGCCACGGGTACCCGAGCACCGGCACCGACGAGAGAGACAGCCACGGGAAGGACTGGGCGTTCAGCATCCGCGGCCACCAGCCATCCCCGAACCGCGTCGTCCAGGTCCCTGACTGGGAGACCTCGAAGCGCTTGAACGTGATCGGGTCACGCGTGCGGGCCGAAGACTCAAGCACGATCCCGCACACCGGCTTGGCGTGTGTCTCCGCGTACCGGCGCAGCGACGCCCGCAGCGAGGCGCCCGTGGTCTCCGACATCGCGGCGACCGCCCCGAATCCCATCCGGAAGTCCGCAGCGACGCCGGTCGCGCGCTGCCCCTGGAAGAACAGCTCGGCCGAGGTCTGATTCGCTTCGCGCTCGAACAGGGCCTTCACCGAGGGGGCGACGGTGTCGAACGAGTCCGCGTAGGCAAGATCCTGCTGCCACGGCAGTACCTTGTGCCCTACCTCGTGCAGGCGCAGGAAGTCTCGGCGGGCCGAGTGCTCGATGCTCGGGTCGATGTGGATCTCCCGCGCTCGTCGGTCGAGGATCGCGCGGACTTTCTTGCCGCGACCTCGCAACAGCGCGACCGCCTTGCTCAGGTGCGACGGCGCACTAGCCAGTACTGCCTCGTCGAACGCCGACGCCCCCGGCTCGGTGCACTCCGCCGCCTGCACGATGTCGTCGACCCGGGTCGGCCACTGGCCGGCCGCGTCCGCGCGCTGCAGCAAGTCCTCAGTGATCGAGGAGATCTTTGCGGCGCTGTCGAGGTCGTCGAGCACGTAGAGGCGGAAGGATCGGTTACTTGACTTGGGACGAGGAATCGCGCTGGCGGTACCAGGTCAGGTACTTGGCAAGCTCGCGGGACTCGTCCTCAGTGAGTTCCTCGCTGGAGAGCGCGTGAGCGAGCACGTTGCTCTCTGGCGCCGTGCGCTCCTCTGCGGAGTTCTTCGGCACGACGTAGCCGGCGAGCCGCATCAGGTCGGAGTACGGGACGTTCAGGTACTCGGCCACGGCGAACAAGACGTTCGGCGACGGACTCTTCACGTCGCCGCGCTCGAGCTTCTGCAGGTACGCGGCCGAGATGCCGGACTCTGCGGCCGCCTTGCGCAGCGACACGCCGCGCAGCTCCCGGACCTCTCTCAGTCGGGCCCCCAGGTCTTCGGGTGTCATCGGTAGTCCTTGTTGGTAGCTCCCATGGTGGTCACCGTACAGGATAGTTGACGCCGTCGCTACCGTTCGCTACCGTTCTTGGCGTACACCAGAGTAAACGCTCTGACCACCGAAGAACTGAGGACCTCGATGCCGACCATCAAGCCCCCCACTCCCCCCAAGACCACCCTCAAGGTGACCGTCCGGTTCCCCATCTCGCCGGCCGTCCCGCTGGAGGAGACCGACCAGGCCACGCAGACCGTCGGTGATGTCCGCGCTCACGCGATGGCGCACTTCGCGGTCCACGAGGACCCGCAGAGCGCGTTCCACCTGACCTACGAGCGCCAGCGCCAGGACGACTCGGTCGTGCTCGGCGACCTCGCCGCCGGCAAGAAGTCGCTGGCGTTCACCCTCGTCAAGGAGCTCGTGCAGGGCGATGCCTAGCCTCGAAGCTCAGCTGGCCATCGAGGAAGACCTGGCCGAGGTGCAGGCGATCGTCGCCGACGCCGGTGCCCTCCTGGAGCAGGACGAGAACGACGAGCTCGTCTACTGGCTGACCATGAGCCCGCGCGACGTGCCGCAGGAGCGGTACGTCGCGCGGCTGCAGTGGCGGAGCTACCCCGACGAGGCACCGTCGATCAAGTTCGCGGACTCGGTCGGCGGCCGGCTCGACCTGACGAGCGCGTGGCCGATCATCCCCGGCTACCGCGCCGGCGCGTTCGACATCTGCCAGCCGTTCACGCGCGAGGCGTACGACGTGCACCCCGAGTGGCGGGTGGGCCCGACCGCCTGGACCGGGACGGGCAACCCGTTCGCCTGGGTCGTGGAGCTCATGCTCATCGACATGACGAGCCGCTACCAGGGGCGGTCGGCATGAGCGGGCTGCAGATCGACCAAGAAGTACGCGACCGCCTCGTCGAGCATGTCACCGGCTGGGGCCGCGTGAACTGCGAGACGGGCGGGTTCCTGCTCGCCGGCGAGGACGAGCGCGATCACATGACCGTGCTCGCGCTTGCCGGCGTCGCGGGCATCGTGCGGCGCCGCGACGTCTTCTCGGTGTCCTCCGCCGCGATCGACACGCTGTTCTCCTGGGCCGCAGACGAAGAGCTGGTCGTGCGCGCCCAGGTGCATTCTCATCGCGGCTCGGCATTCCTCTCCAAGACCGATCTGAAGTACGGGTTCTCCGTCGACGGCTTCACCACCAGCGTGATCCCCAGGTATGTCGATCCGTCGGCCGAACCCGCCCACTGGGGCTGGTGGACCTATGGGTCCGGCGCATGGAGCCGGACCGCCGCCCCCGCCCTGACCCGAGCTGAACTCGGCCAGGTCATCACTTTCGACGCCAACGAGGTCACCGATGCTTGAACACTCCCGCTCCGTCAGGCTCGCCGCCCTTGCCTCCGGCCGCGACGAGCAGACCCTCTACGAGCACCTGCAGGCCAGCGAGGTCTGCCTGCTAGTCAACGTCACCCGCGAGGACGACGTGCGGACCGCGGTCGCACTCGTCGACACCCTGTGCCGTCTTCCGATCAGCCTCTCGGTCAACGCGGCCGGGATGCCCGCCGACA
>JBBQAY010000142.1:0-2882 GCA_038316965.1 Candidatus Nanopelagicales bacterium | reverse complement strand
TCCCTGCACTGTCCGGGTATGTGGCACTCCACCTCGATGCCGCCACCGCGGATGTGGAGCAGTGGCTCACCGGCGAACTCCTCGTCACCCAGTCAGACGGAACCGTCTTGAGCGCCGCCACCGGGGTGCAGATCCCCGGCGTGCTCGACGCCCTTTACGCGGCGGATGCCTCCCAACGCACGATGGGCGCGACCTGGCGCAGCGGGCGGCCGACGCTCACGGTCTGGGCTCCCACCGCCCAAAACGTGACGCTGCTGCTCTGGACGGGCGCCGATACCTCGGTAGCTCCCCAGCGCGTCGTCATGACCAGGAGCGCGGACGGCTCCTGGAAGGTCTCGGGGCCAAAGTCGTGGAAGAACGCCGCGTACCTCTATGAGGTCACGGTCTACGCGCCCAGCACCGACGCGGTCGAGGTGAACAGGGTGACCGACCCTGCCTCCGTCGCCCTCACGGTGAACTCGACACACTCGGTGCTCATCGACCTGGACGACCCGAGCCTGGCACCACGCGTGTGGCGCGTCGCCAAGCAGCCCGTCGTGAAGCCGGTCGATCAGACCATCTACGAGCTGCACGTGCGCGACTTCTCTATCAGCGACCAGACGGTCCCTCCCGCTCTGCGAGGCACCTACCTTGCGTTCGCGCGGCCGCAAAGCGACGGGCGCACGCACCTGCGTGAGCTCGCCGACGCCGGCCTGACGACCGTGCACCTGCTGCCCACGTTCGACATCGCGTCAATCGAGGAGGACCGCTCGGCCCAGGCCACGCCGCCGTGCGACCTGGCGTCGTTCGCGCCTGACTCGACCGAGCAGCAGGCCTGCATCCAGCAGATCGCCGATGCTGACGGCTACAACTGGGGCTACGACCCGCTGCACTGGACCACGCCTGAGGGTTCGTACGCCGTGCACCCAGACGGTGCCTCGCGCACCGTCGAGTTCCGCACCATGGTGGGTGCGCTGCACTCCGACGGGCTGCAAGTGGTCCTCGACCAGGTGTTCAACCACACCGCAGCGAGCGGTCAAGACGACCAGTCGATCCTCGACCGTGTCGTTCCTGGCTACTACCACCGACTCAACGCCGTGGGCTCGGTCGAGACATCCACGTGCTGCCAGAACGTTGCCACCGAGCATGCCATGGCGGAGCAGCTGATGGTCGACTCCGTGGTCACGTGGGCGAAGGAGTACAAGGTTGACGGCTTCCGCTTCGACCTCATGGGCCACCACAGCGTCGAGTCGATGCAGGCGGTGAGGGACGCGCTCGATTCGCTCACCATGGGCCACGACGGTGTCGACGGCTCGAAGGTCTACCTGTACGGCGAGGGCTGGAACTTTGGCGAGGTGGCGAACAACGCGCTCTTCACCCAGGCGACCCAGGGCCAGTTGGATGGCACCGGGATCGGCACCTTCAGCGACCGGCTCCGTGACGCCGTCCGTGGCGGAGGACCGTTCGACGAGGATCCCCGGATCCAAGGCTTCGGCTCCGGCGCCTACACCGACGCCAACGGGGCGGCGATTAACGGCGACGCCGCGCAGCAGCTCTCCACCCTCAAGCACGACGAGGACCTGGTGAAGCTGGGCATGGCGGGCAACCTGAGGGACTTCTCCTTCGAGACCTCCGACGGCTCCGTGCGTACTGGGTCACAGATCGACTACAACGGCCAGCCAGCGGGTTACGCGAGCTCACCGGAGGAGGTCATCACGTACGTTGACGCCCACGACAACGAGACGATCTTCGATGCGCTGACCCTCAAGTTGCCGCAAAGCACCTCGATGGACGATCGCGTGCGCATGAACACCCTCTCGCTGGCCACCACTGCGCTTTCGCAGACGCCGTCGTTCTGGCACGCGGGGGCCGACATGTTGCGCAGCAAGTCGCTGGACCGCAACTCGTATAACTCGGGCGACTGGTTCAACGTGCTCGACTTCAGCGGGCAGACCAATGGCTTCGCCCGCGGTCTTCCGCAAGCTGCGGACAACGAGGCGAAGTGGCCGTATCAGCAGCCTCTCCTGGCCGACGCCTCCCTCGTCCCGACGCCGTCGGACATCGAGCAGGCGAATGAGTCCGCGAAGGACCTGCTGCGGCTCAGGACATCGACGGATCTCTTCCGCCTTGGCTCCGCTGCGCTCATCGAGCAGAAGGTCTCGTTCCCGAACGGTGGGCCAGACGCCACTCCCGGGGTCATCGTCATGCGCATCGACGACACCGTGGGCCGCGACGTTGACCGCACACTCGACGGGGTCCTCGTGGTCCTCAACGCCTCGGACGAGGACGTGTCGATCGCGGTCGATGGTCTCGCGGGAGCGCGCTATGCGCTGTCCAGCATCCAGGCCAAGGGCAGTGACGACGTGGTCAGGCAGACCGCGTGGGACCCGGCGACAGGAACCGTGACGGTGCCGGCACGCACCGCTGCCGTGCTCGTCGACGACCAGAAGAACGGGCACCACGGGTGGGGAGGGAACCCGTGGTGGGGCGCTCGCGGGTTCTAGGCCAAGCCCGATGCGATCGCGGAGAAGTCGCGCTCCGCGTTACGCCTTCATCGCGTTGTCGGCCTCGCGAGCCTTGAGGTCGGCCCTGATCTCACGCGGGAGCGAGAACATCAGATCCTCGGTGGCCGTGCGCACCTCTTCGACCGTGTCATAGCCACGCCCGGCGAGATAGTCGAGCACGTCGCGCACCAAGATCTCGGGTACCGAGGCGCCCGAACTCACTCCCACCGAGGTGACCCCCTCGAACCAGGACTCGTCGATCTCGCGGGCCCTATCGATGCGATACGCGGCATCCGCACCCGACTGCAGCGCGACCTCGACGAGCCGCACCGAATTCGACGAATTGGCCGAACCCACCACGATCATGAGCTCGACGTCGGGGGCAATCTTCTTGACGGC
>JBBQAY010000141.1:0-2890 GCA_038316965.1 Candidatus Nanopelagicales bacterium | reverse complement strand
TGGCCATCGCCTTGAGGTCGTCGAACGATGCCGGCGGCTTGCTCATGCCGGCGGCGTCGAGCGCCGCCTGGCTCGTGACCAGGACGCGGGTGTTGGTGTCCAGCGGGAGGCCGTAGTAGTGACCGCCCCACGCGTTGGTCGCGAGCGAGCCGGGGTAGGTCGCGTCGGCGAACGTCGAGAAGTCGGCCATCGTCTCGTCGAGCGGGGCGAGCACGCCGAGTGAGGCGAACTGGGCGACCCAGCCGATGTCCGAGCGGACCAGGTCGGGCAGCTCACCACCGGCGGCGCCGGTGGTGAGCTTCTGCTTCAGGGAGTCGTAGGGGATGTCCACGTAGTTCACGGTGATGCCCGGGTGGGACGCCTCGAACGACGGGATGAGTGTCTTCTCCAGGACGTCGGTCTGGGCGGTGTTGCCGCCGTTGCCGTAGGTGCCCCACATCGTGAGCGTGACCGGTGCTGTAGTTGCGGCCGCGCTGGAACCGGAGGCCTCTGGAGTGGAGGTCGAACCCGAGCATCCGCCCAGGGAGATCGTCGCTGCCGCGAGTGCTGTCACGGTCAGGGCGGTCAAGGAACGCTTCATTGCGTAGCTCCGTTCGTTGATGGTGTCCGGCACGCAGCGCGATCGGAGGTTCGCTCACTGCCGTCGGACTACTTCTACTCCAAAAGCAATCAGCCGTCAACAGGCCCGTCAGATAACTCTCGCGACCTTCGTTGCTTCTTGACCGGAAGCAACGTCGATGACATCCTTGCCGAGCAACGACGAGGAGGTCCGACCCAGTGCACGTGACGCCACCACCCTGGCCGCCCAAGAGCGGGGCCTCTCGAGCCGTCGCGCTCGAGATCCTGCGGTACGGGCCGCTCTCGCGATCGGAGGTCGCACGACGCCTCGACCTCTCGCAGG
Source organism: Candidatus Nanopelagicales bacterium (assembly GCA_038316965.1). GTDB lineage: Bacteria > Actinomycetota > Actinomycetes > S36-B12 > CAIYMF01 > Longivirga. The sequence continues at coordinate 1,989 of JBBQAY010000141.1, read as the reverse complement.
GCTCCCTGACCAGGCTCAGCACACCGCTTCTCGAATCTGGGCTGCTCGCCGAGGCCGACGAGCAGCCGACCGGGCGGGTGGGGCGCGGATCACGACCGCTCGACGTCGTCGCGGAGTCCCACCACTTCGTCGGGATAAAGCTGACCGGAGACCGGGCGTTCGGTGTCGCCACGAACCTACGCTCCGAGGTCGCCGCGGAGGCCGACGTCCCGCTCACATCCCGCGACCCGATCGCCGTCGCGGAGACCCTCGCCTCACTGACCCGTCATCTGGCCGACCGCGTACCGTCGGTCACCGCCCTCGGCATCGGCCTCGGCGGCCTGGTCGTCGACTCGAACATCGTCGCTCGCGCACCCTTCCTCGACTGGGTCGACGTCCCACTCGGCACCCTCGTCGAGGAACGCGCCGGCCTTCCCACGGTTGTCGAGAACGACCTCACCGCACTCACCCAGTTCGAGCACTGGTTCGGCGCCGGACAAGGGCTGGACCGATTCGCGATCCTCACCCTCGGCGCAGCCATCGGCTACGGAACCGTCATCCACGACCAGATCGTGCTCGGACCGGACTCCGGCGTCGGACTCGTCGGCCACTGGCCCCTCGACCCCCTCGGCCCCCTGTGCCCCGACGGGCACCGCGGTTGCGCGCAGAGCCTCCTGGCCATGCCCTCGATAGCCCGCCAGCTCTCCGAAGCCCTCGACACCCCCGTCGACTACGACACAAGCCTCGATCTCGCCGACGCAGGAGACCCCGCCGCGCGCGCCATCGCCAATCAAGCGGGCCGCGGCCTGGGCAGACTGATCGCCGCCGTCGCCAACCTCACACTCGCCGAGCGAATCCTGATCGGCGGGGAAGGCGCCCGACTCGCCGAAGTCGCGCGCGACGCCGTCAACGAAGGAATCCGCGCAGACCGGGACCGCCGTGCTTCCCCGGTCGACGTCGTCGTCAACCTCGCCGACACCCGGAAATGGTGCCGCGGCGCCGCAGTGCTCGCCATCCAGACCTACGTCCTCGGCATGGCAGGCGGCGAGATCTGACACCACGATCGGGCCCCAAACAAGGTCGCCTTGGCCTCACAGGAGGCCCAGCGGCTCAGCCGTCGAGGGGTCGGCTTCCTTGCCGCTTTCACCAGGGTCCACGGTGTCGACACGCGCCTCGTCGACCTCGTCTGAGTCGAGTCCAAGGCCGCACCTCGGGCAGCCGAAACCGATAACCGCGATCCCGGGCGGCGCCCGGCGCCGAGGCAGCCCCGGACGTGTCAGTGCTCGCCCATAACATCGCTACTGATCGCCCGACGTCATCGGGCCGAGCGGAAGAGGACACAGTGGCAGCGCTGACGGGATCGTTCGACACCGCCCTCGGCCGCATCGAGCCATCGGACGCCGACAAGGACAACGCGCCCACTGCGCACGAGGACGTGCGCAGTGTCCTCTCCGCGGACGACACGGCGCGGGAGTGGGGCGTCTCGCCCATCCTGATCGGTTCCTACAAGCGCCACGTGTCGATCCGACGGGTCAAGGACGTCGACGTGTTCTGCCAACTGCTCAAGCTGCCGCGGGAGACGCCGCCGCATGAGGTTCTTGGGCTGTTCTTCGACGTGCTCGACGGGGCCTACGGCAAGGACGCCAGCGGGAAGCCACGAGCCAAGATGCAGGCGCGGTCGGTTCAGGTTTCGTTCCCGGAGCTCGACGGGCTGTACGTCGACGCGGTGCCTGCCCGCCAGCACGAGGACAGCAGGACCTGGGAAATCCCGCTGAAGGACCCCGAGCCCGACAAGCAATGGCAGCAGACGAACCCAGACATGCTCACGACGCTGACTACAGCCGCGAACGACGGCACCGGCGACCTCTACGTGCCGACCATCAAGCTCCTCCGACAGACCCGCCGCAGGCTCCTCGGACCGGGCTCGCGTCCTGGCGGCCTGCTGATAGAGGTGGCCGCTTACACCGCACACTCGAACGGCTGGGTGACCGGCAAGAACCAGGCCGAGTT
>JBBQAY010000140.1:0-2973 GCA_038316965.1 Candidatus Nanopelagicales bacterium | reverse complement strand
ACCCGCGTCGCGTTCGGTTTCCACTCCGCTACCGCCCTGATCGCCCTCGCCATGCTCAGCCTCGGTGGCTACCGGCCCGACCTCCCCGGCCGCACATGACCCACGGATCAGTCAGGAGAGTCATTTTTCCCCGACGTTTTTCTCCAAACGTTCGCAACGAAAGGCGGCATCCCGTGACCCGCTGTCAGGCCTGCGGTCTGCCCCTAGACCCAGCCCGGCCGAGCAAGACCCGCTTCTGCGACGCCGCGTGCCGTGGGCGCTTCCACAGAGGCGCACGGGCACCCCTGGCACCCGTCGGAGCGGCCGTGCACGACCTCGCACCCGACCCCGTGCCGGACGGCGCGCTGTCGCTGGCTGAGATCGCCGGAGTCCTCGCGGACGCGCTGCTGTCACCGACGACTCCGAGCACCGCGAAAGCGGGCATCAGCCGCGAGCTGCGCGCCACCCTCGCCGATATCGACGCGGCGCGGCCGACCGGACGAAGCGTGATCGACGACCTCGCCGACCGCCGCCGACGTCGGCTCGGCTTCACCGACTGACACACAACTCACCGAATGGAGATCCCGATGACCGACCTTTCCGACCTTGACCGAGCCCTCGACGACCTCGACCCGGCGGAACGCTCCGCCCTGGCCGTAGCAGCGGCGGAAGCGCGCGACCGTCACGCTGCGGCCGGCGCGCCCCGCATGGCCGCGCTCTGGTCTGCCGTGGCCTGCGCCGCTGCTGACTCGCGCGACCGGGAGCGGACGACGCTCGCGGCGATGCAGGACGACCTCGACGGCGGCATCGTGACGTTGGGCGAGGACTGACCTCGCGCGCGGCGTCAACGTCACCACCCGACTCCGCAGCCGCCCCCGTTCTCGCTTCCTGGGGTCGGCGCGATGGTGGATCGAAGGTCGCTGAAGGCGGGCTCATAACCGCCGAGATCGGCTACCTGCGCCGCGCGCGAACGGCACCGGAGCCAGACGGATAGTCCGGCTCCGGTGCCGCCCGAACGAGTTGCCCACAGTCGGGACCGTGCGGGACACTTGGATCACGTCGCAGCGGCGTCGGAGCCCTCGAGGCTCGTCGATCCCGCATCGTGACGCGACCGTCCCGCTCCGCACGCCGCCCTCGGGCCGCACCCGCGTCGAGCCAGACGTGCAATCCCTCTACTTCCGTGTGCGACAACGCATCTGCCGTTTCGCCGATCCCGCCTATGGAGGCACCGAACATGAAGACCCTGACCGAAGCCCGCGCAGCAGTCGCGGCCGCCACGTCCGAGAACCGCGCCCTGACGCCCGTCGAGGTTGCCGGCATCATCAGCGTCACCCCGGCCGAGCACCGCGAGTCAGTGCTCACCGTCGTGAACACGCGCGGCAAGAACGCCGACATGCGCGACGCTGACCGTCGCAACGCGCTGTCCGTCATCCTCGACTCGATCCCGACCTCGACCGCGACCGGGCGCGCGATCGAGGCCCACGAGATCACCGAGACCTGGGAGGAGCGACAGGCCGAGATCCGCGAGCGCGAGGACAGCACCCGTCGTGCGTTCGCCGAGATCCTGGCCCGCCCCGTCGATCCCCGGTTCACCGCCGACGAGTCCCGCACCTGGCTGCCGGGCCTGCACGAGTACCGCGAGCTGCGGAACGAGCAGCGCGCGATCGGCACCACTGGCGCATTCATCCCCGTCGCCTACGCCACCACCTTCCAGGACCAGCTGCGCAAGCGCACCGCCGTCCTCGCCGCTGGCCCGCAGATCCTCCCGGTGACGTCGGCCGGTTCGCTCAAGGTCCCCGCGATCACCGCGTCCGTCACCGTGGCGGGCATCGCCGAGGCCGGCACGATCTCAGCCTCGGACCCGACGCTGACCACGACCACGCTGGATCCGAAGAAGTTCGCCGCGATGACACTGGTCAACCGCGAGGCGATCGAGGACTCCGCGCCCGAGCTGCGCCGCGTCATCGCTGACGCGCTCATCAAGGACCTGGCGGTCGAGCTCGACAAGCAGATGGTCACCGGCGACGGCACCGGCCAAAACCTCACAGGCCTGCGGAACCTGTCCGGCACGACCTCGGGCGCCTCGACCGGCGCGAACGGCGGCGCACTCACGTTCGCATTCCTGGCCGACACCCTCGGCGCCTACGACACCGCGAACGCCGACCCCGACCGCGCCGCCTGGATCATGCACGCACGCACCTGGGCCAGCATCCGCAAGCTCTCGGACTCCCAGGCCCGTCCCATCGTGTCGATCGACCCGACCCTCGGCGTCCGTCCGACGCTCTGGGGCAAGCCCGTCTTCATCTCCAACAGCCTCTCGATCACCGAGACCGTCGGATCCTCGACGGACTGCTCGACGATCCTGCTCGCGGACATGTCCGAGGTCTTGGTCGGCGTCGCCCGCGAGGTCGAGCTCGTGATCTCCGAGGACTTCAAGTTCGACACCGACCAGATCGCCGTGCGCGCTACCGCGCGCTACGACATCGCAGTCCCGCAGGCCACCGCCGTTGTGAAGACCGTCGGCGTCCGGCCCTAGTAGTCCACCCTTCCGCTCGGCACCCGTGGTGGGTAAGCCGAGCACCGATGCCCCGCCTGTCCTCCGGCAGGCGGGGCATCGGCGTCTCCGTCGGCCGGGGCGCCTACCGTGCGACCCGTGGACCCTCGCCCCTGCCTCGTCACCGACGACGCCGGCACCTGGCCGGGCTGGGTGCTCGCATGGCAACGCTCCGGTGACTCCTGGCGCGGCCTCTGCCGCTACGCCGCCCCCGTCGACGGGTACACCCTCACCCGCGAGCGATGGATCGACTCGACGTCGCTGCGGCCGCGATAGCGCATCCTGGCGCCGGTCGATAACGGCACATCTGCGCGCCGCGAAGCGGCACGCTATCGGTTCCCCTCTGTGTCAAGAGACGGCTTCCGCGAGGGGTCTGGTCGGCGTAGCCTCGGTGACGAACCCGGGTTGTGGCTTGTCCGAAGTGTTGACTGTGGGGATCT
>JBBQAY010000139.1:0-3087 GCA_038316965.1 Candidatus Nanopelagicales bacterium | reverse complement strand
GGGGGGCTGATGATCGGGTCCGAGAGCTCCTCCGCCACCGTGAGGTCCGACGCGGCCACACCGAACGCCGAGTGCACCGAGGCGGTGATCGGCACGACGATCTCCGAGACCCCGAGCTCGGCGCCGTAGGAGAAGGCGTGGCTGGGACCCGCTCCACCGTAGGCGTACAGGACGAAGTCGGTCGGGTCGTGACCCTGCTCGATCGTGGCCGTCCGGATCAGGTCGGCCATTCGCGAGTCGACGATCGTCTTGATGCCCTCCGCCGCCTGCTCGATCTCCAGGCCCAGGGGCTCGGCGACATGCACCCGGATCGCCTCGCGGGCGCGCTCGACGTCGAGCGTCAGGCGTCCGGCGAGGAAATTGTCGGGGTTGACGTAGCCGAGCACGAGGTCGGCGTCGGCGACGGTGGGCCGTTCGCCGCCGCGCGCGTAGCACGCGGGCCCGGGCACGGCACCCGCGCTCTCGGGGCCGACGCGCAGCAGGCCGTGCACCACGCTCGCCAGCGAGCCCGAGCCCGCGCCCACGGTGCGCACCGCGACCGACGGCAGCGCGAGCTCGTGGCGACCGACCCAGGTGGAGTTGGCGATGTGCGCCTCGCCACCCAGGACCAGGCCGACCTCGAAGCTGGTGCCGCCCATGTCGGTGGCGACGATGTTGCGGTTGCCGCGCAGTTCGCCGAAGAACTGACACGCGACGACGCCGCCGACCGGACCGGACATCACGGTCGACGCCGCCTCCCGGTCGATCTCGGCTACGCGGGCCAGCCCGCCGTTGGACTGCATGAGCAGCGGCTCGGCGGTCATGCCCTGCTCCTGCAGCTTCGTCTCCAGGCTGCGGACCGCCCGGCCCAGCACCGGCCGCAGGCTCGCGTTGAGCGCGGTCGTCACGGTGCGCCGGTACTCACCCAGGCGCGGCAGCAGGTCGCTGGACAGCGTGTAGAGGGCGCCGTCGGCCTCCTCCTCGATGATCGCGCCGACCCGCTGCTCGTGCTCGGGGTTCTTGAACGACCACAGCAACGACACGGCGAAGACCTCGACGCCCTGGTCGCGCAGCTCGCGCACGGCACGGCGCACGTCCTCCTCGTCGAGCGGTGCGACGACGCGGCCTTGGTAGTCGACGCGCTCGGAGATCTCGCGGGTCAGGCGCTTGGGCACGACCAGCTCCTGCTTGACCATCGACCGGAAGTTCTTGACCGCGTCCTCGTCGAGCCCCAGGGACTTGAAGCCCCGCATGATCGAGACGGTGTCGCCGAAGCCGCGGGTCTGCAGGAGCCCGACGACGGCGCGCTTGCCCTCGAGCATCGCGTTCGTCGCGACCGTCGTCCCGTGTGCGAACAGCGAGACGCGGCCGAGCAGCTCGGAGAGCTCGTCGCCGGATTCGGCCGCGGCCAGCTCGAGCGTGGCGAGCACCCCGGCGGCCGGGTCGTCGGGGACGGTCGGTGCCTTGTAGCGGCGCACCGCGCCGGCGGCGTCGATCGTGACCGTGTCGGTGAAGGTGCCGCCGATGTCGCTGGCAACGAGGAACGGTTCCATGGGGACAGTGGCTCCTTACGCCTCTAGACGTCTTCTCGGGGGGTGATGCGTTCGATGGTGCTGCGGATGTGGGCGCGCCCGAGGCGCTCCGCCGCGTCCTGGTCGCCCTCGGCGATGGCCGCGGCGATCCCGCGGTGCTGCTCGACGGCCGCTGCGGCGCGGTCGGCCTCGAGCAGCTGGGCGGGCCCGAAGACCTGTGAGGTCATGCGCACGATCGGCAGCTGCGCCCGTAGGTACTCGTTGTCGGCGAGGTCGATGATGGCCGTGTGGAAGTCCACGTTCGAGTGCGTGTACGCCGCGTCGTCCCAGGGGTCGAGCGTCGCCTGCTGCTCCTCGATCAGCGCGTGGATCGCTGAGCGGGCGAGGGCGTCGGACGAGCCGGCGGCCAGCCGTGCCGAGAGGCCATCGAGCACCTCGCGGACCTGGTAGGCGGCCAGGAACTTCTTGAGATCAGCGGAGACGACGCGCACCGTCCGGTTCGGCTCGCCGTGCAGCAGTCCCTCGTTCGTGAGCACGCGGATCGCCTCGCGCAGCGGCGTGCGGCTCACCTGCAGTTCCTCGGCCAGCTCCTCCTGGCGCAGCGGTGTGCCGAGGGCGTACTCGCCCGCGTAGATCCGTTCACGCAGCTCGGCCGCCACGTCGTCCACGAGCCGCGTGCGGCCGCGAAAGCTGACCCGATTCGTTGCCATCCCTCTCCTGCTCATTTTGCATCCTGGATGTTGTATCCAGGATGCATTACTCAATCTAGGACGGTCGACGACGCGTTGTCAAGTGGCAACCGCCACCACTGCACACGCGCCCAGCCGTGAGATGGGCGACTTGACCGATGGCCTAGCGTTCACGTCCGATGGCCGTTCGCCCCGGCACCACACATCGCCCTTGCACGGGCCTCCGTGGATCCCGCCGCGCGTCGGTCGTCGTGCTGATCATTGCCACCTAGCCTGGCGCGAGACGCTCTCGCCCAGGCATGTCGGTCCCTCGGGACCGGGGTGGCTGTCGTGGCCTGCCGGGAACGGGGAACCAGGAAGGACGTGCCCCATGACGACCATGTTCCCTGTTGCCACCGCCGCGGATCCGAGAGCGCCGCGGGCCAGCGAGACCACGATCGAGGTCGACCTGATCGGCCGCGATCCGCACGCGCTGGCGCGCATCCTCGTAACGCTGCAGCGGCGCCGGTGCGTCGTCACGCACGTCGACTTCCGACTTGCCGACCGGCACCGGCCCGGCTCGCTCACCGTCACGCTGCTCGAGCCACCCCGGCATGGGCGCACGGTCGAGGCGTGGCTGGTCAACCTCGTCGACGTCGCCGCCGTCCGCCGGTTGCACGCAGCCTGACGGTGCTGCGGCGGCGACGCACGACGGACGGTCTCACTCAGCGCGCGAGGCGCCCCTCCTCGGCGACGGTCCGCTCGGCCCACGGCACGATCTCCAGCCGGCCGTCGGGGATCGGGTCGCCGCTGTCGATCGACTTGCCGTACTCGCCGTTGGCCAGGCGCTCCTCGGCGCGTTCGATCGCCGCGAGCTGGTCGCGGAGGTCCTCCGCGCGGGTGTTGTC
>JBBQAY010000138.1:0-3286 GCA_038316965.1 Candidatus Nanopelagicales bacterium | reverse complement strand
AGGGGAACTCCGACCACCTGCCGACGACGGTAGGAACAGGGTCCGACAACACAGCGCGCACCGACGCCCGTCCGACGATCAGACCACCTCGGCGGGGTCCAACCCGAGGGCACGCAGGACGGCGTCGGTGTGCTCGCCCAGGCCCGGCACCGAGAGCACCGAGCCGTCGGACGGCAGCCAGGCGACCGGACGCGCGGCCGTCGCCGTGGCCCCGTCGGCGAGGGCGACGCTCTCGAGCACACCGCGGCGCTCGAGGTCGGCATCTCTCAGCGCCTCCGCCGACGTACGCACCGGGGTCACGCAGGTCTGGTCGTGCTCCAGGAGCTCGAGCCACTCGGCACGCGGTCTCGTCGCGAACAGCAGCGTGAGCCGTCCGCGCAGGGAGTCCTGGCCGGCGATCTCGTACTGCACGTCCGCAAGGCCGGGTTCGCCGACGAGCTCAGCCACGCGCGCGAAGAACTTCGGCTCGAGGGCGCCCACGGCGAGCTCGCTGCCGTCGGCGCACCGGTAGATGCCGTAGCAGGCGAGGGCGCCCGTGAGGATGTCCGGCACCGGCGGGGCCTCGCCCGTGGCGATGACCGAGCCCTGGCCGATGGCCGTGAGCGACATCGCCGAGTCGAGCATCGTGACGTCCGCGCGGAACGCCGGCGCCTCGGTGGTGGAGGGCTGCCGCGTCTCGGCGACGCGGAGCCCAGCGACCACAGCCAGCGCGGCCTGCAGGCCCGACGCCATGTCCGCGATGGGGAACGGTGGCATCGCCGCAGCACCGTCGATGCCGCGGGAGAGCCCGAGGAGACCGGCGTATCCCTCGACGTTGAGGTCGTGCCCGGGCAGGGCCGCGCGCTCGCCCTCCCCGTACGCCGTCATCGACACGTGCACCAGGGACGGGTTCGCGGCGGCAAGCTGCACGGGCCCGAGGCCGAGCCGGTCGAGCACGCCTGGGCGGAACGAGTCGATCAGCACCTGGGACTCGGACAGCAGCCGCAGGAGGGCGTCACGCGCGGCCGGCTTCTTCAGGTCGAGGGCCACGGATCGCTTGCCACGGCAGAGGGCGAGGAACAGCCCGGACTCACCCGCGGACGTGTACGGCGGGGAGATGCGCAGACCGTCGCCGCCGCGCGGGTCCTCGATCTTGACGACGTCGGCACCCATGCCGAGCAGCAGCGACGTGGCGTACCCGCCCGGCAGGAGCCGGGTCAGGTCCACGACGCGAACACCCTCGAGCGGCCGCGCGGCGGTGGTCATCGGAGGCCCCGGTGTCGCTCAGGCGCCGGTCGGGTCGTCGCTCGGCCCGCCCGCCTCGGGACGGGGCACGAGCTCGACCGCGTCCACCGCACCGCACCAGCGGCACGAGACGGACTCGACGACCTCGCCGAGCACCTCGGTCTCCTCCACGACCGGCACACCGCCGAGGTCGAGGTGCCAGAACTCGCGGACGCGGCTCGAGCGGACGACGTCGAACCGCGTGAGGTTGCCGCACTGTCCACAGCGCCAGCGGGTCACGTCGTCGGGCAGGGCGATGGCCACGGCTTCGGTCCTTCGTGTCGGAGCAGGGGTTGAGGCGCGGGGCCGGCGGGAGGCTCCGACCCTACGGCGGCGCGCCTCCGGGCCGCCGTCGTACCCCCCGCCTAGCGTCGACGGCATGAGGTTGACCGGTCTGGTGCCGCAGGGGGCGAGCCCGTCGCTGCTCCCGGCGCAGGCCTCGTTCGACGACCTCGGCACCCCGCTGCGCGACGTCACCTTCGTGGTGGTCGACCTCGAGACCACCGGCGGTTCGCCCGTCGACGCAGGGATCACCGAGATCGGAGCGGTCAAGGTGCGCGGCGGCGAGGTCGTCGGCGAGTTCCAGACCCTCGTGCACCCAGGTGTGCCCGTGCCGGCGTTCATCGCGGTGCTCACGGGCATCACCGACTCCATGCTGGTCGACGCGCCACGGCTCGGGGTCGCGGTCCCGTCGTTCCTCGACTTCGCCTCGGGCTGCGTGCTGGTCGCGCACAACGCGCCGTACGACGTCGGGTTCCTCAAGGGTGCCTGCGCCCGGCTCGGCCGCGCGTGGCCCGACCACGTCGTCCTCGACACCGCTCGCCTCGCCCGTGCCGTCCTGCAGAAGGACGAGGTGCCCAACTGCAAGCTGTCGACACTGGCGCCGTTCTTCCGCTCGACCACCAGCCCCAACCACCGGGCGCTCTCGGACGCCCGGGCCACGGTCGACGTGCTGCACGGTCTCATCGACCGCGTCGGCTCGCTCGGCGTCCACTCGCTCGAGGAGCTCGCGACCTACACCTCGCGCGTCTCCCCGGCGCAGCGCAAGAAGCGTCACCTCGCCGAGGGTCTGCCCGACTCCCCCGGTGTCTACGTGTTCCGCGACGAGCGCGGTCGCGCGCTGTACGTCGGCAAGTCAGGTCGGGTCCGATCGCGGGTCCGTACCTACTTCACGGCGTCCGAGACCCGAACGCGGATGGCCGAGATGGTCGGCGTCGCCTCCCGCGTCGACGCCATCACCACCGCGACTCCCCTCGAGGCGGAGGTTCGCGAGCAGCGCCTCATCGCCGAGCTCGCGCCGCGCTACAACCGCCGCAGCCGCAACCCCGAGCGGTCGGTGTGGGTCAAGCTCACGGTCGAGCCGTTCCCGAGGCTGTCGGTGGTGCGCACGGTGAAGGACGACGTCGCCTCCGGTGCCGCCTACCTCGGGCCGTTCGGCTCGCGGCGTACGGCGCTCGAGGCGGTCGAGGCCCTGCAGGCCGCGATCCCCCTGCGCACCTGCACCTCGCGCATGCCCGTGGGCGGCACGGGATCCGCCTGCGTCCTCGCCGAGATGGGCCGCTGCCCGGCGCCGTGCACGCGCGCGATCGACGTCGAGGGCTACGCCGTCCACGTCGAGGCCGCGCGCCACGCGCTGCTCGACGACGTCCGCCACGTCGAGGCCACCCTTGCCGGTCGCCTGCGCGACCTGGCCCTCGACCTGCGCTACGAGGACGCGGCGCTCTGGCGCGACCGGCTCGAGGCCTTCGCCCGCGGAGCCGCGCGGGCGCAGGAGATCGCGGCACTCGCCGTCCTGCCCGAGCTGATCGCGGCCCGACCCACGGCCGATCGCGGCTGGGAGGTGCACGTCGTTCGCCACGGACGCCTGGCCGGCGCCGTCACCGTCCGGCCCGGCCTCGACCCGCGCCCGGCGGTGGCCGCACTGCTCACCGTCGCCGAGCAGGTGGAGGCACCGGGCGGTCCCGTGCCCGCCGCGCTGGTCGAGGAGACCGTGCGGGTCCTGCGCTGGCTCGAGCAGGACGGC
>JBBQAY010000137.1:0-3354 GCA_038316965.1 Candidatus Nanopelagicales bacterium | reverse complement strand
TCACCCATCGGGGTGATGCGTGTGACTCTTGAGTGCTCCTGGGGTTGAGGTTGACACTTTGTCCGTATTCGTCGCAATCCGACCGGTAACCGAACGCACACGGTCGTGACAGTCCGGGTGCCGGCGCCGACGTAGAATCGGCCGATGAGCACGAGCGACGACGACGGCGCTGGGGCACCGTCCCGCATCGCGGGCCACCACGGCCACCGCAGCGCCCGCATCGCCCTCGCCGTCGCCAGCGCCCTCACCATCGTGGCCACCGTCGGCAGCACGGTTGCCTGGGCGGGCCTCAACCAGATCGCCGAGAGCATCGGGACCGAGGACATCAACGCGGGCACCAACCGCCCGACGAAGGCCGCACCCACCGAGCCCACCGAGTACGAGGCGCAGAACATCCTGATCATGGGTACGGACACCCGTACCGGGCAGGGCAACGACTTCGGCGACCCCGGCACGACGGCCTCGGGCAACGGCCACAGCGACACCACCATCCTGCTGCACGTCTCGGCCGACCGGACTCGCGCGTTCGCCGTGAGCATCCCCCGCGACTCCTGGGTCACCCGCCCGTCGTGCAAGGACGCCGACACCAGCACGGTCACGGGCCGGTTCAACGAGGCCTTCGCCGCGGGCGGCCCCAGCTGCACCATCCGCGCGGTGGAGGCGCTCACCAACGTCCGGGTCGACCACTTCTTCGTCGTCGACTTCAAGGGCTTCCAGTCCGTCGTCGACTCGGTCGGCGGGGTGCCGATCTGCCTCGCCGAGGCGGTCGACGACCCGAAGAGCGGCCTCAAGCTCGACAAGGGCACGCACGTGCTCGACGGCACCCAGGCCCTCGCCTTCGCCCGCGCCCGCAAGACCCTCGGCGACGGCAGCGACCTGTCGCGCATCGACCGCCAGCAGGTCTTCCTCTCGGCGCTGATCCGCCAGGTGCAGAGCAAGAGCCTGCTCACCGACCTGCCCACGCTCGTCTCGGTGGTCAGGTCGGTCTCCGAGTCGCTCACCACCGACACCGAGCTCGGCAGCCTCGAGGCGCTCAAGAACTTCGCGCTCTCGATGCAGGGCATCACGCCGTCGAAGGTGAAGTTCCTGACCGTGCCGTGGGTCGCCCGCCCGGACGGTGCCACGCTCGAGTGGAACACCACCAAGGCAGCGCCGATCTGGCAGGCGATGATCGACGACGCCGCCTACCCGCCGTCCGCCTCGCAGCTCGACGGCAAGCCGCTCAAGACGGCGCCGTCCGCGATCCGCGTGAAGGTGCTCAACGGCAGCGGCGTCAACGGCCAGGCCCGCAAGGCCGCCGAGCAGCTCACCGCGCAGGGCTTCGTCGTCGTCGGCGTCGACACCGCGCCTGCCGACATCGCGACCACGTCGATCGCCTACGCCCCGACGTACGACGAGTCCATGCGCACGCTGGCCTTCGCGGCCTCAGCCACCGACCGTCAGGCCACAGGCAGCGGGAACGTGCTGACGCTGACGATCGGCAAGGACTGGAAGGCGATGAAGACCGTCGTCATCAAGTCGTCCGGCTCGGGCTCGGGCGGCTCCGGCGTCACCGCCAAGCCCGCCGACGAGAGCGTCTGCGTCAAGTAGCCGATCCGGGCAGCACGGCCACGATCTCCGGCAGCGCCTGCTCCAGGGCGTCGTCCCACGACCTCATGGGCGCCAATCCCGCCGCCGCCCACGAGCCATGCCCGAGCACGGAGTACGCAGGCCGCGGCGCAGGACGTAGGAACTCGGCCGAGCTCACCGGCACCACCCGCGCGACGTCGGCACCGACCAGCCCGAACACCTTCTGCGCCAAGCCGAACCACGTCGTCTCGCCCGACGCGGTGCCGTGGTAGGTGCCGGGTGCGGCGCCGGCGTCGACCAGCGCCACTACCTGCTGCGCGAGGTCGCGAGCCCAGGTGGGCTGGCCGCGCTGGTCGTCGACCACGCGCACCTCGGGCACCTTCCGCTCGAGCTCGAGCATGGTGCGCACGAAGCTCGGGCCGGCGGCGCCGTAGAGCCACGCGGTCCGCACGATCCACGACGAGTCCGGCAGCGCTGCTCGCACTGCGGCCTCCCCGGCAGCCTTGGTCCGGCCGTACGCCGACCGCGGCGCGATCGGTGCGGCCTCGGCGTACGGCGTCGTGGCGGTGCCGTCGAAGACGTAGTCGGTCGAGATGTGCACGAGCGGGACGCCGGCGAGCGCGCACGACCGCGCGAGATGCCCTGCGCCGTCTGCGTTCACAGCCGCCGCGGCGGCCTCATCGGTCTCGGCGTCGTCGACCCTGGTGTACGCCGCGCAGTTCACGACGACGTCGACCACGCGCACGAGGGCGTCGAACGCACCGTGCTGCGTGATGTCGGCGTCGGCACGAGTGGGCACGAGCACCTCGCGGCCGTCGAGCACGCGGACGACCTCGGTGCCGAGCAGGCCGCGCCCGCCGACGACGAGCCAGCGCTGGGGGGTCACGCCGGGCCTGCCGCCTTCTTGAGGGGCTCCCACCACGCGCGGTTGTCGCGGTACCACTGCACGGTCGCGGCGAGGCCCTCGGCGAACGGCAACAGCGGCTCGTAGCCGAGCTCGGCCGAGATCTTCGCGATGTCGACGGAGTAGCGGCGGTCGTGGCCCTTGCGGTCCTCGACCGGCACGACGCGGTCCTCGCCCGTGCCGGTCAGCTCGAGCAGCAGGCTCGTCAGCTCGCGGTTCGTGAGCTCGGTGCCGCCGCCGATGTTGTAGACCTCGCCCGCGCGGCCCGACGCCAGCACGAGCGCGATGCCGCGGCAGTGGTCGTCGACGTGCAGCCAGTCGCGCACGTTGAGGCCGTCGCCGTACAGCGGCACCGTGCCGCCGTCGATCAGGTTGGTGACGAACAGCGGGATGACCTTCTCGGGGAACTGGTACGGCCCGTAGTTGTTCGAGCAGCGCGTGACGACGACGTCGAGACCGTGCGTGCGTGCGTAGGCCAGGGCGAGCAGGTCGCTCGAGGCCTTGGACGCGGCGTACGGCGAGTTGGGCGCGAGCGGGTGCGTCTCGGGCCAGGAGCCATGCTCGATCGAGCCGTAGACCTCGTCGGTGGAGACGTGCAGGAACCGGCCGACGCCGAGCTCGTGCGCGGCCGCGAGCAGGGTCTGGGTGCCGACGACGTTGGTCATCACGAAAGCGCGGGCACCGACGATCGAGCGGTCGACGTGCGACTCGGCGGCGAAGTGCACGACGGCGTCGGCTCCGGCGAGGGTGTCGCGGACGACGTCGGCGTCGAGGAAGTCGCCGTGCACGAAGGACAGCCGCGGGCTGTCGGCCACGGGCGCGAGGTTGTCGCGGTTGCCGGCGTACGTCACGGCGTCGAGCACGACGACGTCGGCGCCGAC
>JBBQAY010000136.1:0-3382 GCA_038316965.1 Candidatus Nanopelagicales bacterium | reverse complement strand
GCGTGGGTGCCGCAGCCGGCTACTACGCCGCCCGGCGAGGCGAGGAAGCCGTCGAGCGTGCGCGCGAGCGGGGCGTCGTCGGAAATGTGTCTCTCGCAGCGAGCACGGCCGCCAAGGTGGCCGGCACCGCCTCGCGAACGGCCGTCACCCTGGGGGAGAAGGCCCGGTCCCTGGCAGCCGACCGGGCGTCAGACCCGTCGGGCGCGAGCGCGCCGCGCCCCTCCAGCAGCCCTGCCCCCAGCACCAGCCGAGAGGTTCGACCCTGATGGACTCCGCCGAGATCCGTAACCGCTTCCTGCGGTTCTTCGCCGACCGCGGGCACACGCCCGTGCCGTCGGCGTCGCTGCTGCTCGACGACCCGACGCTGCTGTTCGTCAACGCGGGCATGGTGCCGTTCAAGCCGTACTTCCTCGGAGAGGCGCCGCCGCCGTACGACCGCGCGACCTCGGTGCAGAAGTGCGTCCGCACCCTCGACATCGACGAGGTCGGCAAGACCACCCGCCACGCCTCGTTCTTCCAGATGGCAGGCAACTTCAGCTTCGGCGACTACTTCAAGGAAGGGGCCATCCCGTTCGCATGGGAGCTGCTCACCTCCTCGGAGGCCGACGGCGGCTACGGCGTCCCCGAGGACAAGCTCTGGGCGACCGTCTACGACGACGACGACGAGGCGCTCGACATCTGGCACCGCGTGGTCGGCGTGCCGCTGGAGCGCATCCAGCGCCGCGACGCCCGGGACAACTACTGGTCGATGGGAGTGCCCGGCCCGGGCGGCCCCTGCTCGGAGATCTACTACGACCGGGGCCCGGAGCACGGCCGCGAAGGCGGGCCGGTCGCCGACGAGGACCGCTACCTCGAGGTCTGGAACCTCGTCTTCATGCAGGACGAGCTCTCCGCCGTACGCAGCAAGATGGACTTCGACATCCGGCAGCCTCTGCCGGCCAAGAACATCGACACCGGCATGGGTCTCGAGCGGATGGCCGCGCTCCTGCAGGGCGTGGAGAACATCTACGAGATCGACACCACCCGGATCATCCTCGACCGTGCCGTTGCACTGTCGGGCGCGCGCTACGGCGCCGACCACGACGACGACGTCCGTCTCCGCGTCGTTGCCGACCACGCGCGCACGGTGGCCTTCCTCATGCAGGACGGCGTCCTGCCCGGCAACGAGGGCCGTGGCTACGTCCTGCGCCGCATCCTTCGTCGGGTCGTTCGCAACATGCGACTGCTCGGCTCCCACGACCCGGTCATGGGCGAGCTCATCCACGCCTCGGTGCAGGCCATGGGCCCGCAGTACCCCGAGCTCGTCGGCGACCTCGGACGTCTCGTCTCCATCGCGGAGAACGAGGAGGCAGTGTTCGCGGAGACCCTGCGGACAGGCACGACGCTCTTCGACACGGCCGTGGCCGACCTGCAGAGCACGGGCGGCACGGTCCTCGCGGGCGACGCGGCCTTCGCGCTGCACGACACGTTCGGCTTCCCGATCGACCTCACGCTCGAGATGGCTGCGGAGAAGGGCATCGAGGTCGACCAGGACGGCTTCCGTCGCCTCATGGGCGAGCAGCGCAACCGTGCCAAGGCCGATGCCAAGGCCCGCAAGGCCGGCATCACGCCGCTGACGGTCTACAAGGACGTCATGGACGCCTCTGGCCTCACCGCCTTCACCGGCTACGACGAGGTGGTGACCGAGGCGACGTTGCGCGGCATCCTGGTCGACGGCGAGGGCGTCAGCAGCGCCCGGGAGGGCCAGCAGGTCGAGGTCGTCCTCGATCGCAGCCCCTTCTACGCCGAGGGCGGCGGGCAGCTCGCGGATGCGGGCCTCATCACGCTCGCGGACGGAGCTGTGGTCGAGATCGCCGACGTCCAGCAGCCTGTGCCCGGGCTGTACGTCCACCGCGGTCGCGTCCTGTCGGGCGAGGCGGTCGTCGGGCAGGCGGCGGTCGGACGGGTCGACCTCGAGCGCCGCCGCGCGATCTCGCGCGCCCACACCGCGACCCACCTGGTGCACAAGGCCTTCCGCGAGGCGCTGGGGGAGACCGCCACGCAGATGGGATCGGAGAACTCGCCCGGTCGCTTCCGTTTCGACTTCCCGCTCTCGGGCGCGGTACCTCCGTCCGTGATGGCCGACGTCGAGGCGCGCGTCAACGACGTCCTCGCCGAGGACCTCGCCGTCACGGCCGAGCTCATGAGCCAGGAGCAGGCCCGCGCCGCGGGTGCCATGGCGCTGTTCGGCGAGAAGTACGGCGACAAGGTGCGCGTCGTGTCCGTCGGTGACTGGGCCCGTGAGCTCTGCGGTGGCACGCACGCGCAGCGCTCGGGCCAGGTCGGCCTCGTGAAGTTCCTGTCCGAGGGCTCGATCGGCACGGGAGTCCGCCGGGTCGAGGCGCTCGTCGGAGTGGACGCCTACCGCTTCCTGGCGCGCGAGCACCTCCTCGTGTCCCAGCTCGCCGAGATCGTGAAGGCGCGTCCGGAGGAGCTCCCCGAGCGCGTCGACGGGATCCTGACGAAGCTGAAGGACGCCGAGCGCGAGATCGCAAAGGTGCGCTCGGCCTCGCTCGTGGCCAACCTGGAGGGCATCCTCGGGATCGCCCACGAGGTGGGTGCGGTCCGGCTCTGGACCTTCACCGCGCCTGAGGGCACCGATGCCGGTGGCCTGCGCGAGCTCGTGACCAAGGGGCGCGACGCGGCACGGCGTGAGATCCCGTCGGTCGTGGTCGGCGCGGCGGTCACCGACGGCAGGCTCAGCCTCGTGGTCGCCACGAACGAGGCGGGACGTGCGGCGGGGGCCTCGGCCAACGTCGTCCTGCAGGCGGCCCTCGGCGTGGTCGGCGGTCGAGGTGGCGGCAAGGACGACATGGCGCAGGGTGGCGGCACCGACGTCGACGCGGTCGACTCCGCGTTCGCTGCTGCTGCTGGGGCTGTCCGGTCAGCCGTGGGGGCGTGACGTCGCCCACAGACGACCGATTCCGGCGGGGGATCCGGATCGGCGTCGACGTCGGATCCGTCCGAGTCGGCGTGTCCCGTACCGACCCTGACGGCCTCATGGCCGTGCCCGTGGCGACCCTGGCCCGTCCGAAGGCCGTGGCAGCGCCTCGGACCGACCTGGACGGTGTCGCCGACCTCGTGGCCGAGTACGACCCCCTCGAGGTGGTCGTGGGCCTGCCCCTGACCCTCGAGGGCACGGAGGGCCCCGCCACCGAGGCCGTCCGGGCCTGGGTCGCGGATCTGCACCGCGTGCTCGCCCGCCGCGGCACGTCCGTTCCCGTGCGCCTCGTCGACGAGCGGATGACGACCGACGCCGTCACCAAGGGCCTGCGCGCGGCCGGCCGCGACTCGCGCAGCAGCCGTGCCGTGGTCGACCAGGCCGCGGCTGTCATGATCGTCC
>JBBQAY010000135.1:0-3412 GCA_038316965.1 Candidatus Nanopelagicales bacterium | reverse complement strand
GACCCAGCAGGCCGAAGCGGCAGAGCCGGTCGTCGCGCACGTGCCGGCGCCGACCGACGCGGCCGTACCCGACCCCGACACCGACCATGCCTTCCGCGCGCTGTTCGACGCGAGCCCGAGCGGTCTCGCCGAGCTGCGCGGCGACGGTACGTTCGTGCGCGTCAACGAGGCGTTCTGCCGGCTCGTCGGCCGCACCTGGGACTCCTTGCGCGACACGGTCTTCGAGGCGCTCGTGCACCACGAGGACCGCGCGTCCGCGTTCGTCGCGCGCAATCGCCGCGAGGACGAGGGAGAGACCGTCGCGCGGTCGGAGTACCGCCTGCTGCACTCCGACCGCACCGTCGTCTGGGTGCGTGCCCGCACCTCGCCCATCGCCTCCGCCCCGGACGACCGGCTGCTCGTCTCGCTCGAGAACGTCACCGCTTCACGCGCCCGCGAGGAGCAGCTGCGCCACGACGCCCTGCACGACGCTCTGACCGGCCTGCCCAACCGCCGCCTGGTGCTCGACCGGCTCGAGCGAGCACTCTCACGCGCCCGCCGCGCGGGTCAGCGGCTCGGCATCTTCTTCATCGACGTCGACGACCTCAAGCACGTGAACGACACCCACCCGTGGCAGCACCGCGCGGGCGACGTCCTGCTCACGAGCATCGCCGGCGGCATGCGCGGTGCGCTCCGCGGCACCGACACCCTCGGCCGGCTCGCGGGGGACGAGTTCCTCGTCATCTGCGAGGAGGTCGGCGACGACGTCGCCGTCAACGAGCTGTCCGAGCGGCTGCTCGAAGCTGCGCGCCAGCCGGTGCACCTCGGGCCGCAGACGATCACCCCGTCCGTGAGCGTCGGCCTAGCCCTCACGACCGACGACGAGGAGACCGCACAGGAGCTCCTCGCGCGCGCCGATGCGGCGATGTACGTCGCCAAGAGCCACGGCGGCGGACGCGTCGAGCGGGCCGAGGACCTGTCGGCCACCACGCCTCCCGACCTCGTCGGCGCCCTGCTGCGCGGCGAGCTGCGCATGCACTACCAGCCTGTCGTGTCGCTCGCGACGGGCGCCGTGCTCGGAGTCACCGCCGTCCTGCGCTGGATCCACCCCTCGCTCGGCATGCTCCCCTCGCACCAGGTGCGTACGGCGCTGGACTCGTCCGCTGTGCTTCCCGTCGTCGACTGGTGCATCGACCGGGCGATCAACGACGTCCGCACCGTCGCACCGAGCCGCGTCGACCACGTGTCGGTCTGGCTTCCCGTGCCGGGTCGCGCGCTGCTGGCCACGAGCACGCGCGATGCCCTGCGCGCAGCCCTGCTCGGCGCTGATGCGTCGCAGAACCGGGACACGTCTCCCTCGCTCGTCCTCGAGGTGCACGAGACCGACCTCGGTGCGCTCGCACGTCGACCCTCCCTGCGTCGCCAGCTCACGGCCCTCACCGAGACCGGGCCGGTGGCGCTCGGGGTCGAGCACCTCTCGGCCGACGTCCTTCCTGTCGGCGCCCTCCAGCTGCTCGGCGCCGCGTCCGCCTCGATCGACCCGGAGCTGATCCTCGCGGCGTCCGAGAACGAGCCCAGCGAGGCGCTCGTGCGCTCGCTCGTGACGGCTGCCACGGCACTCGGTGTGGTCACTGTCGCCAACGGCATCTCCTCGCCCGAGCTGCTGGCGGAGGCGCGCAGGCTCGGCGTCCACGCTGTCTGTGGCGACCTCGTCGGGCCGGCCGCGGCGCTCGAGATGTACTCCGACCTGCTGCACGGCGAGCGGATCACGCTGCCCGACGTCCCCGAGGTCGCCGTCGTCGTGCCGCTGGACGACGAGCTCTTCACCGCTGCCGCCCGCCCGGTGCTGGCCGCCATCCGCGCCCTCGAGAGCGACGACGTCGACGAGTCGGACGAAGCCTGGATCGCCGAGTCTGACGACACCGCTCCCGACGCTGCCCAGCCCCCAGTCGAGGACGCAGCGGTCGTCGAGACGGCAGCTGACGCCGGCGACCTCACCGACGAACCCACCGATGCCCCGGCCACCGACGACGAGGTGGCTGGGCCGGCATCCACCGCGCCGGCTCCTGGCTCCGGTCGGCTCCTGCTCGGAGACGTCGTCGATCTCGCCGAGCAGGTGGCACGCGAGCTCGGCGTCGCGCTGCCGCCCCCCGACGGCGAGCTCGCACGAACCGCCGAATCAGAGCTGCCCGCGGTCGTCGACGACGCACCCTTGTTCCGGCGCACGCAGCAACGGCTTCCGGGGCTCGCCGACCTGCACGCGGCGCTCGGTTCACCCGAGGTGAGTCGCGTGCTCGACGACCGGACGGAGCCTGCGGGAGGCGACACGTCTCGACCCGAGCCGAGCGCGTTCGCGTCGGCGCCCCCCGCCCCTGGCTCGCTCGCACCCGGGCTCTCCGCCCATCCCTTGCCCTTCGAACCGGCCGACCGTGCCTCGGTCGCGGCGGTCGCCGGCGACGCCGCCACGAGCGTCAGCGCCACCGGCGAGGTCATCGACCTCAGCGATGCCACGCTCGCGCCCGACTTCGACCTGCGTGACAGCGGCGCCGACGCACCGCGATTCGTCCTGCGCGCCGGCAGCGACGACCCGCTGGCCACCGCCCGGACGGCCCCGACGCTGCGGCTGTACGGCCGAGGCGGCAGCGACGGCGGCTCGATCCTCTAGAGGCCGCCGCAGGGGTGCGACCGGCGTACGCGTCAGTCGTAGCCGAGCTCGTGCAGGCGGTCGTCGCCGATGCCGAAGTGGTGCGCGATCTCGTGGACGACGGTGATGTGCACTTCGTCGATGACGTCGTCGTACGTCTGGCACATGCGCAGGATCGGGATGCGGTAGATCGTGATGCGATCGGGCATCGACCCGGAGTAGTAGTGCCCGCGTTCGGTGAGCGGCACCCCCTGGTAGAGCCCGAGCAACGACGGCTCACCGGGCTCGACGTCGTCCTCGACCACGAACACGACGTTGTCGACCAGATGCGCGAGCACGTCTGGGATCTCGTCGAGGGCCTCGGCCACGAGATCCTCGAACTCCTCGATCGACACGTGCAGCACGCCCCGATCCTCTCCCACCACCCCCCGTCTGCCGGCAACAACCACCGCGGGTGACGCCGGTTTTGGATCGCCGTACGCTGTCCCGTATGCTTCCGTGGTCCCCGACGGGCGACGTCGGAGGCCTCTGGCCCCCATCGTCTAGTGGCCCAGGACACCGCCCTTTCACGGCGGCAGCACGGGTTCGAATCCCGTTGGGGGTACGCAAAGCACGACAAGCACGACAGCAAGGCCCCGTAGCGCAGTTGGTTAGCGCGCCGCCCTGTCACGGCGGAGGTCGCCGGTTCGAGCCCGGTCGGGGTCGCCATCACGAAGGGGGCCCCGAAAACCAATGGGGCCCCAAGGCGGGCACCCGCCCCCCCCGCCCCGGGGCAGCGACCGGCCGCGA
>JBBQAY010000134.1:0-3465 GCA_038316965.1 Candidatus Nanopelagicales bacterium | reverse complement strand
GTCGACGAGTGCCACGTCTATCGCGGCGTGTTCGGGTCGCACGTGGCGAACGTGCTCCGACGTCTGCAGCGGGTCTGCGAGAAGTACGGCTCGGCGCCCACCTTCGTGCTCGCATCGGCGACCGCAGGTGATCCTGCCGGGTCGGCGTCACGGCTCACCGGGCTGCCGGTGGTCGCCGTGGCTGATGACGCGTCTCCGCGCGGAGCCACGCAGTTCGCGCTCTGGGAGCCACCGCTCACCGACCACGGCGGCGAGAACGACGCGCCCACCCGGCGTACGGCGACCGCGGAGACCGCGATGCTCCTCACCGACCTCGTGGTCGAAGGGGTGCGCACGCTCGCCTTCGTCCGGTCGCGGCGCGGCGCCGAGGTTGTGGCGATGACCGCGCGCGACTCGCTCACCGAGGTCGAGCCCGAGCTCGCGACGCGCGTCGCGGCGTACCGGGCCGGCTACCTGCCCGAGGAGCGGCGCGAGCTCGAGGCGCAGCTGCGCGACGGGCGGCTCGTCGGAGTCGCGGCGACCAACGCGCTCGAGCTCGGCGTCGACGTCACGGGCCTCGACGCCGTTCTGCTCTGCGGCTGGCCCGGCACGCGCGCGTCGCTGTGGCAGCAGGCCGGCCGCGCGGGGCGCTCGGGCGACGACGCGCTCGCGATCCTCGTCGCGCGCGACGACCCGCTCGACACCTACCTCGTGCACCACCCTTCCTCGATCTTCGGGACGCCCGTCGAGGCCACGGTGTGCGACCCGACCAACCCGTACGTCCTCGGCCCGCACCTCTGCGCGGCCGCGGCCGAGCTGCCGCTGACCGAGGACGAGCTCGACCGCTTCGGCCCGACCACGTCCGACGTGCTCGCCGCGCTGGTCGAGCGCGGCCTGCTGAGGCGACGTCCTGGCGGCTGGTTCTGGACGCGGGCCGAACGCGCGAGCGACCTCGCCGACCTTCGCGGCATCGGTGGCGGGATGGTCCGGGTCGTCGAGGACGGCACCGGCCGCATGCTCGGCACGGTCGACCCCGGCGCCGCGCACACCACGGTCCACACCGGTGCGGTCTACGTGCACCAGGGGGCGACGTACCTCGTCGACCACCTCGACCTCGACGACGCCGTCGCCGTCGCGCACCGCGAGGACGTCGACTACACGACGTCGGCCCGCGACACGACCGACATCCGCATCGTCGGCGAGATCGCCCGCTCGTCGTGGGGGGATGCCGAGCTCGTGCACGGCCACGTCGAGGTGACCAACCAGGTCGTGGCCTACCTGAAGCGTCGTTACCTCACCGGCACGGTGCTCGGCGAGGAGCCGCTCAGCCTCCCGCCGCGGCACCTGCGCACCCAGGCCGTGTGGTGGACCGTCACGGCCGAGCAGCTCGCCGCGGCCGAGTTGCAGGACGTCGACGTACCCGGTGCCGCGCACGCCGCCGAGCACGCGTCGATCGGCCTGCTGCCGCTCGTGGCCACCTGCGACCGCTGGGACATCGGTGGCGTCTCCACTGCGCTGCACGCCGACACCGGTCGCATGACGGTCTTCGTGTACGACGGCCACCCGGGCGGGGCCGGCTTCGCCGAGCGCGGCTTCACCGCCGCACGCACGTGGCTCACCGCGACGCGCGAGGCCATCGCGTCGTGCGAGTGCCCGGACGGCTGCCCGTCGTGCGTGCAGTCGCCCAAGTGCGGCAACGGCAACGACCCCCTCGACAAGGCCGGCGCCGTCCGCCTCCTCGACGTCCTCCTCGCCGGCGCCCCGACGTAGCCGCTGGACCCCGCGCACGCGGCAGCGCCCGGTGCCCGCACACACGACACCTGAAGCGGACGCAGGAACGCGTCGCAGGCCGCGCGGTCCGACGTCCACTGCTGGTTGGATCGCGGCATGATCGAGTCGCGGAGCGAGCTCGCCGGGGTCGTGCTGGCTGCGGGTGCGGGCACGCGGCTGCGGCCGCTGACCTACGAGCTGCCCAAGGCGATGTGCCCCGTCGGCAACCGCCCGCTCGTCGACTGGGCGATCGACCGGGTGAGCCCGCACGTGTCGACGGTCGCGGTCAATGCGCACGAGTCGGCACCGTCACTGATCGACCACCTCGCCGGCCGCGTGCACGTGTCGGTCGAGAGCGGCGAGCGCCTCGGTACGGCGGGTGCACTCGGCCGGCTCCGTGCGTGGATCGACGGCCGGCACGTGCTGGTGCACAACGCCGACTCGTTCGTCGACGACGACCTCGCGCTTCTCGTCGACGGGTGGAGCGGTGAGCAGCCGCGGCTGCTCGTGCGCCGCGAGGACCACCCGAGCGACTTCGGCGAGATGAAGTTCCTCGGCGTCTCGCTCCTGCCGGCACGCATCGCGGCCACGCTGCCCGACGAGCCGTGCGGCCTCTACTCCCTCGCCTGGAAGCCGGCGTACGACGCCGGGTTGCTCGAGCTGGTGCAAGCGCGCGGCACGTCGATCGACTGCGGCACCGCCGCCGACTACCTGCGTGCCAACCTCCACGTGTCGGGCGGCGCGAGCGTCGTCGACCCGGCCGCGGTGGTCGAAGGCCGGATCACGCGATGCGTGATCTGGCCGGGTGCACGCGTCGAGGCCGACGAGGTGCTGGTCGACGCGATCCGCTCGCCGCTCACCACAGTGAGCGGCGCGGACCCGGAGGCCTGAACGCAGCTCTCGACGGTGGGTGGCGCCGTCCAGGACTCCCGGCCCCGGCTCGCCGCCCGCAGCGGTCACAGCACGTGGAGAACGGGGGCCGCACCCGTCCGGCGTACCCCACGCCCTGCCTAGGCCGGGCGACCCTGACCCCGATGTTCGGGTCCGGCCACGCACGGCGGCACCCCGCCCTAGGCTCGGCGACGTCGCCCACCCGAGGAGCAGCGCGATGTCGGTCCGCCAGTCCGCTGCTGCTGCGCAGCGGGTCTCTGCGGAGGAGGCGGCCGCCGTCGTCCGGTCCGGCGACTGGGTCGACTACGGCGCGGCGCTCTGCCAGCCTGACGCGTTCGACCGCGCGCTGGCCGCCCGCAAGGACGAGCTCACCCAGGTGAAGATCCGCTCGTGCATCACCACGCGGCCACGCGCGGTGCTCGAGGCCGACCCCGACGGCGAGCACTTCTTCTGGTTCAGCCTGCACATGAGCGGCTACGACCGCGCGAAGGCCGACGCCGGCCGCGCGACGTACCTGCCGGTCAACCTCGGCGAGATCCCCGACTACTACCGCCGCTTCATCGACCGCGTGGATATCGCCATCCTGCAATGCCGGCCGATGGACGAGAACGGGTTCTTCAACTTCGGCGGCGGCAACCTCTGGCACCGCGCCGTCATCGAACGCGCGCGCGTCGTGATCATCGAGACGAACCCGGCCTTCCCGCTCTGCCATGGCGAGCACAACGGCGTCCATGTGAGCGAGGTCGACTTCGTCATCGAGGGCGATGGCGCGCTGCCGGCCGAACTTCCGGCCGCGCCGCCGACCGATGCCGACCGCGCCGTCGG
>JBBQAY010000133.1:0-3624 GCA_038316965.1 Candidatus Nanopelagicales bacterium | reverse complement strand
CGACCGGCGTCGGTGAGGTCGAGTGAGGCACCCTCGACCTCGCAGCGGGCGAGCAGGGGCGGAAGAGCCACGACGCGCCGATGCGGGCCGAGGTCGACGACGAGATCGCCGTCGTCGGTGATCGACAGCTCGAGATCGTCGGCGTCGGCACCGGGGACGGGGAGGTCGAACCACCACTGGTCTGCCTCGCCGGACAGTCCTGCTGCGGGTCGCGCAGCGCCGAGGTCGAGCGGGTCGGAGCCGCCGAGCACGACCTCGGCCACCGCCAGCAGAGCCTCCACCCCGACCGGCTCCGCCTCCGTGTACGGCGCATGCCGCACGGGCCGTGCCGCGAACCGGTCACGTGCGATCAGCAGGGCTTCCCGGTGGCGCTCGACGAGCTGTGCGGGCCAGCCGGGGCCGGCGGCGACCCGGTTGACCACGACGCTCTCGACGTGGTGCCCGAGCAGTGCCAGCGTCGTGCGGGCGCGGGCGGTCTCGGCCAGCACGACCTTCTCGGGGGTCGTCACGAGCCTCACGGCCGCGTCGGGGCCGCTGAGGAGGTCGCGCACCGCGAGCAGCCGTGCGCACAGGTCGTCGAGCGCATCGAGGGCGGCAGCGGTCTCGGGGGTGAACCCGTGGCCCGTCAGGAGCCGCGCGATGCGGCTCTCCACCGGCAGACCGCGGCGCACGAGCCGGTCGAGCGCCTCGGGCAGCGCCAGCAGGCGAAGCGTCTCGGCCGTGGGCGCGCAGTCGACGACCACGGCGTCGTACCCCTGCGCGTGGGCGGCGACGTCGAGCAGCGCCAGGATGTCCTCGATGCCAGGGACGGTGGCGATCTCCTCGGCCACGAGCGGGTCGACGCCGGCGCCGGAGAGCAGCCCGCCCGCCACTCGGCGGATAGCCGTCCAGGACTCGTCGACGCGGGCACGGGCGTCGATCTGCAGGACGTCGAGGTGGCCCTCCACGTCTCGCACCGGTGTCGGGGCGGCGGCGGCACGCCAGTCGCGGACCTGCGCCCCGCCGGCGGTGAGCCCGAGCGCATCGGTCAGCGAGTGGGCCGGGTCGGTGCTCACCACGAGCGTGCGACGCCCGGCACGGGCGGCTGCGAGGGCGGTCGCAGCGGCGATGGTGGTCTTGCCGACCCCACCCTTGCCGGCAACCAGGAGAACGCGCACGGGATGAACCTACCCGTGCAGCATCCTCAGCCGGAGCCTTCGACCCGCTCCTTGAGGCCGCGCAGGGCGGTGTCGACGATGACCTTCTCCGCCTTGCGCTTGATCATGCCGATCATCGGGATGCTGACGTCGACCGCGAGCCTGTAGACCACGGTGGTGGTGCCGTCGGCGTTGGCCGACAGCTCGTAGACGCCGTCGAGCGCCTTGAGCATGTGCCCGGTGGTCAGGGTCCAGGAGACCGAGGAGTCGTCGTCGGCCCAGTCGTACTCGAGCTCGTAGGTGTCCTTGATGGCACCCGCATCGACGACGAAGCGGGCGTCGGCCGGGCGGCCGTCCTCGTACTCGGTGAGCACGGTCACGGACTTCACGCCGTCGCTCCACTCGGGGTACGCCTTGATGTCGGCGATCACGGTCATGACCGCGGCGGGGGCGGCGTTGATGACGATGCTCGACTCGGTTCGGTCAGCCATGGCGCGGACCCTACCGCCGCGTCGTCACCAGGACAGCGCGAACGGGGTGCGACCCGCGCGGAAGTGCCCGACGTTGATGCACTCGGTTCGACCGATCCGCGCGCGACGGGCGAGCGGCTGGTGCACGTGGCCGAACAGGACCGCACGCGGTCGGGTACGGCGCACGTGCTCGAGGATGGCCCTGCTGCCGATCTCGAAGCGACGGGCCACGACGTCGTAGCAGAGCTCGGGCAGCGCCGGCGGGATGTGTGCGCAGAGCACGTCCACCTCGCCGAGCGCCTCGACCTTGGCGGCGAACTCGTCCTCGTCGAGCTCGTACGGCGTACGCATGGGGCTGCGCAGGCCGCCACCGACGAAGCCGAACCGCAGGCCCCCGATGTCGGCCGTCTGGCCGTCAAGGACCGTGTGCCCGGGGCGCAGGTGGCGCTGCCACAGCGACGGCAGGTCGACGTTTCCGTACGTCAGGTAGGCGGGCTGGGGCATCGCCGCGAACATCTCGGCGTACTGCTGGTCGACGAGGCGCTCGACCACGTCGCTGCGCGGACGACCCTCGCGCTGCAGGACCTCGTCCCACCACCCAGATGCGAGCTGGCGGGCCTCGTCGAAGCGGTTGGCGGTGCGCAGCTCGACGAACCGTCGGGTGCGCTCGGCGCCGAACAGCGCCGGGAAGATCCCCTGGCCGTAGTCCTCGTAGTCGAGGAACAGGACGAGGTCGCCCAGGCAGATCAGCGCATCTGCGCCGTCGGCGGACCGGGCGAGGGCATCGGTCCGCGCGTGGACGTCGCTCACCACGTGGATCCGCACGACCTGACCCTAGGAGCACCCGCACCGGCGCGCGCCCCGGGAGGCGGGCGCACTACCGCCCGAAGACGACGCCGAGGAGCGAGTAGACGGCGAGCAGGGCGATGGCGGTCACGACGCTGGCAGCAGCGGCCACGGCCCACTTGCCGCCGGGGACCCGTGACGGGTCGAAGATCCGCGGGCCCTCGTCAGACATGGCGAGCCTCGCCAGCATCTGGTCGGCGAGCACCTCCACCTGCTCCGGCGGGATCTCGCCGGTGGGCAATTCGATCCCCTCGAGGCCGGCGACCGGCTCGAGGGTGCGCGTCGAGGCGCGGGAACCGGTGGACTGGCGACCGGCCTCGCGGCGACCGACGGGCTCGGGCTCCCTGGCGTGCCGTCCCGCCTCGCGGCGACCGATCGGCTCCGGCTCGGGCGCGGCGGCGGCCGCCACCCGCGTCGGACGGACGAGAGGCGAGGACACGGGCAGCACGTCGTCGACGGGCGGCGCGACGCGGGCAGGCTCCCGACGCGCGCGCAGGTCGGCATGGCACAGCGAGCACCAGGCGGCACCCGAGGGCACGGCGGCGGAGCACGCGGGGCAGCGTGACTGGATCGGCACGATGTGGTCATCGGCATCGATCAGGATGGCCTTGACCGTCCGACCAGAGGGTCCGGGGCGGACGTGCCCCGACACGCGGGTGCGTTCACGCTGACGGGTTGCCGGCGACGGCCGTCCGGGGGTCACCAGGCGGTCGCCCCGCCTCGAGGCGGTCCTTGAGCGCCCACACCGACCGCTTCCATCGGCGGGCATGCCGGGCTCGCGCGCGTGCGGCCCGCCGCCAGCCACCGGGCGTGGCCGGCAGCGGGGCCGCTGAGCCTGTACCGCGGTCCACGGGATCGAGACGGGCGTAGTGGTGCACGAGGACGCCGTCGCCGACCGGCTCGAGCCAGATCTCCAGCGATCCGACCCACCGGCCCGACACCGACCATCGGATCCCGTCGAGGCCGCGGTCCATGAACACGGCGAGCTCGAGATCGGGCCACCACAGCCGCCACGACTCCGGGTCGGCGACGACCGCAGCGAGCACGCTGCGGTCAGCGACGACGAAGGTCTCGTCCACGAGATCGACGGCGGGCACGCGCAGATCCTGGCACGCCTGCGCCGCCGCGCCGCGGCGAGGCCTGGCGTTGCACGGCGGAATAACTTAGGGTGC
>JBBQAY010000132.1:0-3695 GCA_038316965.1 Candidatus Nanopelagicales bacterium | reverse complement strand
GCGCGGCCGGGGGGGGGTCACGGGGCGGGGCCGCGGGCCACCGCCCCGCCCCCCGCTCGTCGTGCGAGAGAGCAGACCGCGACGCCGGCCAGGAGGATCCCCCGGCAGGACGAGCGAGGTACCCGAACGGTGGACATCCCGGCTCGGGAGCGCCTGCGCGAGCGCCGGGTGCGATGCTTCGCTCATGGCGGCTCGCGGCATGGTCGGGATGGTGCGCAGCCCCGCCGTGCCCGGGTTCGACGACGCCGGCCAGCCGCTCGACGACCGGGCCGAGCACGAGCTGCTCGACTGGACAGGCACCGAGGCCCGTTGGCCCGGTGGAGCGATGGAGACGACCGTCGTGCTCCCCAGCCCGGACGTGCCGTGGCAGCGCCGCTGGGCGACCGCCGGCCGGCTCTGAGCTCACGGCCACCGGCGACCGAGGCTGCCTAGTAGTGCTCGAGGAGCTTGCGCGCCATCACGATGCGCTGCACCTGGTTGGTGCCCTCGTAGATCTGGGTGATCTTGGCGTCGCGCATCATGCGCTCGACCGGGTAGTCCTTCACGTAGCCGTAGCCGCCGAGCACCTGCACGGCATCGGTGGTGATCTCCATGGCTGCGTCGGAGGCGAAGCACTTGGCTGCCGCGCCGAAGAACGTGAGGTCGGCGTCGCCGCGCTCGCTCTTGGCGGCGGCGACGTACACGAGCTGGCGGGCGGCCTCGAGCTTCATCGCCATGTCGGCGAGCATGAACTGGATGCCCTGGAACTCCGCGATCGCCTTGCCGAACTGCGAGCGCTCCTTGGCGTACGCCGCGGCCGCGTCGAGAGCGCCCTGCGCGATGCCCACGGCCTGCGCGCCGATGGTCACGCGCGTGTGGTCGAGGGTCTGCATCGCGATCGCGAAACCCTCACCGACCTCGCCGACGCGGCGGGAGTCGGGGATCCGCACGTTGTCGAAGTAGAGCTCGCGGGTGGGGCTGCCCTGGATGCCGAGCTTGCGCTCGGGCGCTCCGAACGAGAAGCCCTCGTCGCCCTTCTCCACCACGAACGCGGTGATGCCGCCGCGGGTGCGCTTCTCCGGGTCGGTCAGCGTCATGACCGTGTAGAACTCCGAGATGCCGGCGTTGGTGATCCAGCGCTTGGCGCCGTTGAGCACCCACTCGTCGCCGTCGCGCACGGCCTTGGTCGTCATGCCGCCGGCGTCCGAGCCCGCGCCGGGCTCGGAGAGCGCGGAGGAGAACATCGCCTCGCCGCGGGCCAGCGGCGGCAGGTAGGCCTGCTTCACCTCGTCCGACCCGGCCAGGATCAGGGGCAGCGAGCCGAGCTTGTTGACCGCGGGGATGAGCGACGACGACGCGCAGGCCCGCGCGACCTCCTCGATCACGATGCACGCGGCAAGGGCGTCGCCGCCGGCACCGCCGTACTCCTCCGGCACGTGGATCGCGTGGAAGTCGCTCGCGACGAGCGCGGCGAGCACGTCGTGCGGGAACTCGTGCGTCTCGTCGATCTCCGCGGCCCGGGGGGCGATCTTGTCGGTCGCCAGGGCGCGGATCGCCTCGCGGAGCTGGTCGTGCTCCTCGCGCGGGCGGTAGAGGTCGAAGTCGCTGCTGCCGGCCATGGTGGCCACCTTCCCTCGTACGGTGATCCCGATGTTAACGACGAGTAACCCCGGCGGCGCGCGCGGCCCCGCACCACGATCGGGTGGTGGGAAACACCCGCGACACGTGCACACGGCTAGGCTCCGCGCGTGACTTCGAGCGAATTCAAGCCCCGCCGTGTGACCGTCGTCGGCTGTGGCTACCTGGGTGCAGTCCACGCCGCCGCCATGGCCGAGATCGGCCACGACGTCGTCGGCTTCGACGTCGACGAGGCGAAGGTGGCGCTGCTCAACACCGGGCACACGCCGTTCTACGAGCCGGGGCTCGACGACCTGCTCCAGCGCACGCTGGCCACCGGCCGGCTGCGCTTCACCACGTCGTACCAGGAGGCAGCCGACAACGGCGACGTGATCTTCCTGTGCGTCGGCACCCCGCAGCGCAAGGACTCCAACGCCGCCGACCTCGTCTACGTGCGTTCGGCGGTCGAGAACCTCGCGCCGCTGCTCACCAAGCCGGCGTTCGTCCTCGGCAAGTCGACCGTGCCGGTCGGCACCGCCGAGTGGGTGCGCGACACCCTGCGCGAGCTCGCCCCCGCGGGCGACGCCGTACGCCTCGCGTGGAACCCGGAGTTCCTGCGCGAGGGCTTCGCGGTCAAGGACACCCTCTCCCCCGACCGCCTCGTCGTCGGTGTCGACGACCCGGCCGACGCCGAGGAGCTGGCCACCGTCTACGGCCCGATCCTCGAGCAGGGCATGCCGTGGGTGGTCGTCGACCTCGCGACCGCGCAGCTCGTGAAGAACGCCGCCAACGCCTTCCTCGCCACCAAGATCTCGTTCATCAACGCCATGGCCGAGCTGTGCGAGGCCACCGGCGCCGACGTCGTCGCGCTTGCCGACGCCATCGGCCACGACGCCCGCATCGGACGCCGCTTCCTGCAGGCCGGCGTCGGCTTCGGCGGCGGCTGCCTGCCCAAGGACCTGCGCGGCTTCATGGCGCGCGCCGAGGAGCTCGGCGTCGACCAGGCGCTCGCGTTCCTGTCGGAGGTCGACTCGATCAACCTGCGCCGCCGCAAGCGCGCGGTCGACGTCGCCACCGAGCTGCTCGACGGCGACGTCACCGGCAAGAAGATCGCGGTGCTGGGCGCGGCGTTCAAGCCCGACAGCGACGACATCCGCGACTCGCCCGCGCTCGACGTCGCCGGCACGCTGCACGAGATGGGCGCCGACGTCCGCGTGCACGACCCCAAGGCGCTCGACAACGCGCGGCGCACCCGCCCGGGCCCGACGTACTGCGACGACGTGCGCGAGGCCCTCGCCGGCGCCGACGTCGTGCTGCACCTCACCGAGTGGCGCGAGTACCGCGAGCTCGACCCCGAGGAGATCGGCGGCCTCGTCGCGGGCAAGAAGCTGCTCGAGGGCCGCAACGCGCTCGACGTCGACCGCTGGGTCGCCGCCGGGTGGGACGTCAAGGCCCTGGGGCGCCCGCGCGTCGGCGGGTGACATGACGCGCGACCCCGACCTGTACGGCGACGACGCCACGGCCGAGCGCCTGCTGCGCGACACCGACGTCTGGGTCGTGGCCGGGCTGTCGCAGAACGTCGAGCGGGCGGCGTACGGCGTCGCCCGGGTGCTGCAGTCGCACGGCAAGCGGATCGTGCCCGTGCACCCGCGCGCGCAGACCGTGCACGGCGAGCAGGGCTACGCGACCGTCGAGGATGCGTCGTTCTCGCTCGGGCCGATCGACGTCGTCGACTGCTTCGTGAACTCCCGTCGCGTCGGCGAGGTGGTCGACGCCGCGATCGCCGTGGGCGCCAAGGCGGTGTGGCTGCAGCTCGACGTGATCGACGAGGCCGCAGCCCGCCGCGCACGCGACGCCGGCCTCGACGTCGTCATGGACCGCTGCCCCGCCATCGAGTACCGCCGCCTCACCCTCTGACCTGACGCGAGTTACTGCCCAAAGTGGGGCTATCGGGGCTCCTATTAGGCTCCACTGACGCATCCGTGGGTCGCTTGAGGTTCGCCGAACGCTGACACGCCGTTCCCCGCATACGGTTCCTGCTGTCGAAGGCTGGAATCGTGAGGGCGGGAGAACGGCGTGCGGTCAGCAAGGTTATGGGC
>JBBQAY010000131.1:0-4067 GCA_038316965.1 Candidatus Nanopelagicales bacterium | reverse complement strand
GGTGGGTCGCCTTCTGGCCCGCCCACCACGTCCGGCGCGAGAGCCGGCCCGCGACCCAGTCGCCCTTCTCGGTCGGCTCCCCGGCGAAGACGAAGCGGCCGCCCGGCTTGAGCACCCGCAGCACCTCACGCATCGCGAGGTCGAGGTCGGGGATGTGGTGCAGGACGGCGTGGCCCACGACGAGGTCGAACGAGTCGTCGTCGTACGGCAGCGACTCGGCGTCGGCGACGCGCCCCTCGACCGTGAAGCCGAGCGACTCGGCGTTGCGCACCGCGACCTTCACCATGCCGGGCGACAGGTCGGTCACGTGCCCCTCGTCGAGCACGCCCGCCTGCTTGAGGTTGAGCAGGAAGAAGCCGGTGCCGCAGCCGAGCTCGAGGGCCGAGCCGTACGGCCAGCCGTCGGTGCCGGCCACGTGCGCGAAGCGGTCGCGCGCGTACTCGATGCAGCGCTCGTCGTACGAGATCGACCACTTCTCGTCGTACGTCGCGGCTTCCCAGTCGTGGTACAGCACGTTGGCGAGCTTGGGGTCGTGGAACGCGGCCTCGACCTGCTCGCGCGTGGCGGCAGCGCCCTGGGGGGCAGGGTCCGGCTCGCCGGAGATGTCGACGTACGGGTCGCTCATGCGGCGAGGCTACCCCGGCGCGCCAGCGCCGCCAGACGGCCCCAGCCCCACCTGACACCGCCCCCAGCTGCAGTCAGGAAGGACTCGAGTTACTGCCCAAAGTGGGGTTCTGGGAGCTCCTAACACCCCACTTTGGGCAGTAACTCGGAGAAGGTCCAGCGGTCAGCGGCCGGACCATTCGGCCTTGCCGGGGCCGTTCTCGATGAACGACGCCATGCCGATGGATCGGTCGTCGGTGGCGAACAGGCCGGTGAACTGCAGGCGCTCGATCTCCAGGCCGGTCGCGAGGTCGACCTCGAGCCCGCGGTCGATGGCCTCCTTGGCTGCACGCAGGGCGTACGGC
The DNA here is from genome assembly GCA_038316965.1 of Candidatus Nanopelagicales bacterium. Lineage (GTDB taxonomy): Bacteria > Actinomycetota > Actinomycetes > S36-B12 > CAIYMF01 > Longivirga. The sequence continues at coordinate 3,099 of JBBQAY010000131.1, read as the reverse complement.
GCCCCCGCAGCCAGCTTCGTGGCGAGCGCGAGCGCCTCGGCGTACACGTCGTCGGGGGCGACGACCTTGTCGACGAGGCCGATGCGCAGCGCCTCCTCGGCGTCGACGAAGCGGCCGGTGAAGATCAGGTCCTTCGCGCGCGACGGGCCGATCAGCCGGGTGAGGCGCTGCGTGCCGCCGGCGCCCGGGATGATGCCGAGCAGGATCTCGGGCTGGCCGAGCTTGGCGTTGTCGCCGGCGATCCGCAGGTCGCAGCACAGCGCGAGCTCGCACCCGCCGCCGAGGGCGTAGCCGGTGATCGCGGCGATGGTCGGCTTCGGGATCGCAGCGACCGCGCTGAACGACGAGCCCAGGCCGACGGAGTTGTCGACCATCTCCTGGTACGACCAAGCCGCCATCTCCTTGACGTCGGCACCCGCGGCGAACACCTTCGGGCCGCCGTACACGACCACGGCCCGGACGTCGGCCCGCGCGCCGGCCTCGTGCGCGGCCGCGCGGATCTCCTCCTGCACCTGACGTGACAGGGCGTTCATGGGCGGCCGGTCGAGGCGGATCGCGCCGACGCCGTCCGCCACCTCGAGATGCACGAGCTCGCCCACGACGTCCTCCTTGCGATCGCGCCGCACCCGCGGCCGCCGCGGCACCGTCGCCGCCGACGTCTCGGAGCCTAGCCACGCCCGTTCCCGGTACGCCGCCCCCGCACGAACGGGTGGTCGGCGGGCCTCGGTGCGCCGCCTCTCGACGGCAGGGGCAGACTGTCCCCGGCCGCGAGCGCGCGGCCCCGCCCTCGGGGCGGTCCCAGCGGTCCCAGGGGGTCCCCGCGTGTCCACGGACGCGTCCTCGCGCGAGCTGCCGTCGCCGGCGGTCGTACGCCGGCCAGGTCTGCCCACCCCCCTCGGGGCCACGTGGACCCCGGAAGGTCTCAACCTCGCCGTGCGAGCCCCGTCCGCCGAGCTGATCGAGGCCTGCCTCTTCCTCGGTGGCGAGGAGACCCGCATCCCGCTGGAGGCGCGCAGCCACGGCGTCCACCACGGCTTCCTTCCCGGCATCGAGATCGGCACCCAGTACGGCCTGCGCGCGCACGGCCCGTGGGTGCCCGACCACGGGCTGCGGTTCAACCCGGCGAAGCTGCTGGTCGACCCCTACGCCCGCGCGATCACCGGCGACGTCACCTCCGCCGACGTCCCGCGCCCGGTCCTGCCCACCGACGCGTCCAAGCCCGACCCGCGCGACTCCGCGCCGTACGTCCCGCGCGGCGTCGTCGTGAGCGACGGCTTCGACTGGCGCGACGACGAGCCGCCGGGCACGCCGTGGGGCGAGACCGTCGTCTACGAGGCGCACGTCAAGGGCTTCACCAAGCGGCACCCGCTCATCCCCGAGAACATCCAGGGCACGTACGCCGGCCTCGCGCACCCCGCCGCGATCGAGCACCTGACCTCGCTCGGCGTCACGGCGATCGAGCTGCTCCCTGTGCACCAGTCGGTGGCCGAGCCGGCGCTGGCTGCGCGGGGCACGCGCAACTACTGGGGCTACTCCACCCTCGGCTTCTTCGCCCCGCATGCGGCGTACTCGGCCGACCAGACCCCGGGCGCGCAGGTCGGTGAGTTCAAGTACATGGTCCGCGAGCTTCACGCAGCGGGCATCGAGGTGATCCTCGACGTCGTCTACAACCACACGTGCGAGGGCGGCCCCGACGGCCCGTCGCTGTCGTTCCGAGGCCTCGGCGAGCGCGACTTCTACAAGCTGGCGCCGCACAGCGGCCACTACGTCGACACGACCGGGTGCGGCAACACCCTCGACGTCGGCGACCTCGACGTCCTGCGCCTGGTGATGGACTCGCTGCGCTACTGGGTCACCGAGATGCACGTCGACGGCTTCCGCTTCGACCTCGCGACCGCCCTCACCCGCGAGCGGATGGACTTCGACGAGCGGTCGCCGTTCCTCGCCGCCGTCCACCAGGACCCGGTCCTGCGCCAGGTGAAGCTCATCTCCGAGCCGTGGGACCTCGGCCCAGGCGGATATCGCCTGGGGCAGTTCGGATCCCCGTGGGCGGAGTGGAACGACGCCTACCGCGACGACGTGCGCCGCTTCTGGCACGGCGGCCCCTCGCCGAAGGAGGCACCCGCCGACATCGGTTGGCGCTTCACCGGGTCGCAGGACGTCTTCTCCGGCCGTACGCCGGCGGCGTCGCTCAACTTCCTCACCGCGCACGACGGCTTCACGATGCGCGACCTCGTGTCGTACGACAGGAAGCACAACGAGGCCAACGGCGAGGACAACCGCGACGGCACCGACAACAACTCGTCGTGGAACCACGGCGTCGAGGGGCCGACCACCGACCGCGACATCAACCTTGCCCGTCTGCGAACGGGACGCGCGATGATGGCCACCCTGCTGCTGTCGGCCGGCACGCCGATGATCGTCGCGGGCGACGAGATGGGCCGCACCCAGGGCGGCAACAACAACGCGTACAACCAGGACAACGAGATCTCCTGGCTCGACTGGGATCTTGAGCCGTGGCAGGTCGACCTCCTCGAGTGGACGCGCGTCACCCTCAACGCCCGACGCCACCACCCGACTCTCCGGCAGACGAACTTCTTCGACGGCCGGCCGGTGGCCGAGGGGCAGCCCAAGGACCTCGAGTGGCTGCGTCCGGACGGCACGGGCATGACCGACGCCGACTGGAACTCCGCCGGCACCGACTGCCTCGTGATGGCGCTCAACGGCGAGCTCGGTGAGCGCGACGTCGACGGCCACCCGCTGCGCGACTCGGCGTTCCTCGTCGCCCTCAACCGCGGCGAGGCCGAGGTGCCGCTCGTGCTGCCGAAGACGCCGTACGGCAACGGCTACCGGCGGCTGCTCGACACCGACGACAAACGACCGACGACGTCGGTGAAGACGGACCCGAGCGGGAGCACCGTGCGCGTCGCCCCCCGCTCCGTCGCTCTGTTCCGGGTCGAGACCACCTAGCCGATCCGCGCGCATCCGCTGCCGCGTCGGAGTTGGATGGGCTCATGGACGTCATCCGTCGATTCAGCCCCGAGGCCTACGCCCGCGCGCTGGAGTCCTGGGCGTGGGCCGACCTGTTCGGCAAGGAGC
>JBBQAY010000130.1:0-4094 GCA_038316965.1 Candidatus Nanopelagicales bacterium | reverse complement strand
CCGGGCCGGCGCTGTTGCGCACGAACACCTGCCCGGCGGGGGTCACGAGGCGCTTCCACCCGGTGGTGGTGCCCGTCTCGATCCGGGCGCCGGGATGGGTGAGGAAGCCGAGGAGACGGGCGGCGTGCAGCGCCCTCATGGGCACGCCGCCCCAACCCGCGGCATCCCACGCTGCCTCTGCGACGAGCTCGGCGTGGAACGACCCTGTGCTCGGCACAGCGGCGCGAAACGCGGTGACGGCAGCGTCGATCCTCGGCGTCACGTCGCCGGCGAGGCCCCGCTCACCGGGGCTCCACGGAGACCGCGGCGGGAGCAGCGCGAGCGACGCCGCCCCCAGGATGGGGTCGGGCACCACGACGTCGGTCTCAGGTGCGAGGCGGGCGATGTCGCCGATGACGTCGCGGAGCCGGCCCGCGGACACCGTCGTGTCGATCGGCTCGTCGACAGGGGCGGCGAGGGGCAGCGCGACCAGGACGAGGACGTCCATCGGGCTGGGTCCGTAGACGCCGACCACGCTCCCCCGGGCCTGCACGCGTACGGCGGACCGCTCGTCCCAGGACGCGATGCGGCCGAGGTAGGCGGCGAGGTAGGCGACCTCGTCCTTGGCCAGCCTCAGGGTCGTCATGTGGGCCACCTTGTCAGGAAGCCGAACCGTCCGCGAACTCGGCGAGGTAGGCGCGCAGGGAGTCGTCGACCGGCGTCGGCTTCATCGTGGCGTTGTCGACCTGGACGAGCACCGACCGACCGCGGGCGTAGACGACCTCGCTCTCGGGGTCGCGGATCTCGTGCGCGAACGTGTACGACGTCGTGCCGATCCGCTCGACCCAGGTGTCGACGGCGACCGGTTCGTCGCTGTGGTTGAGGATCTCGCGGTAGTCGATCTCCACCCGCGCCACCACCGTGTCCTGGGTGGCGTGCCGCAGCCCGCCGCGCCATCTCAGGATGATGTCCATGCGCGCCTCCTGGAGGTACGCGCCGTACACCACGTTGTTGACGTGACCGAGCCAGTCGAGGTCGCTCGTCCGGGTCCGGAAGAGGAAGCGGTGACGCGCCATCGTCAGTCGCGCGTGAGCTTGCGGTAGGTCGCGCGGTGCGGACGGGCCGCGTCGGCGCCGAGCCGCTCGACCTTGTTCTTCTCGTACGAGTCGAAGTTGCCCTCGAACCAGAACCACTCCGAGTCACCCTCGTAGGCGAGGATGTGCGTGGCGACACGGTCGAGGAACCACCGGTCGTGCGAGGTGATCACGGCGCAGCCGGGGAACTCGAGCAGCGCGTTCTCGAGCGATCCCAGCGTCTCGACATCGAGGTCGTTGGTGGGCTCGTCCAGCAGGATCAGGTTGCCACCGATCTTGAGCGTGAGCGCCAGGTTGAGGCGGTTGCGCTCTCCGCCGGAGAGCACTCCGGCCTTCTTCTGCTGGTCCTGGCCCTTGAAGCCGAACGCCGAGATGTAGGCGCGGCTCGGCATCTCGACCTGGCCGACCTTCATCCAGTCGAGGCCGTCGGAGACAACCTCCCAGACGTTCTTCTGGGGGTCGATGCCCCCGCGGTTCTGGTCGACGTACGACAGCTTCACCGTCTCGCCGATACGCAGGTCGCCGGAGTCGGGCAGCACGTCCTTGTCGTCGCTGCCCCCCTCGGCCTGAGCGACGATCATCTTGAACAGCGTGGTCTTGCCCACGCCGTTGGGGCCGATGACGCCGACGATGCCGTTGCGCGGCAGCGTGAACGACAGGTTGTCGATGAGCAGCTTGTCGTCGAAGCCCTTGGTGAGGCCCTGGGCCTCCACCACGATGCTGCCGAGGCGCGGGCCCGGGGGGATCTGGATCTCGTCGAAGTCGAGCTTGCGGGTCTTGTCGGCCTCCGCCGCCATCTCCTCGTACCGGTCGAGACGGCTGCGGCTCTTGGTCTGACGCGCCTTGGCGTTCGACCGCACCCATTCGAGCTCGTCGGAGAGGCGCTTCTTGAGCTTGGCGTCCTTGGCTCCCTCGACCTTGAGGCGCTCCTGCTTCCTCTCGAGGTACGTCGAATAGTTGCCCTCGTACGGGTAGGCGCGACCGCGGTCGAGCTCGAGGATCCACTGGGCGACGTTGTCGAGGAAGTAGCGGTCGTGCGTGATGGCGACGATGGTGCCGGGGTACTTCTCGAGGTGCTGCTCGAGCCACTGCACCGACTCGGCGTCGAGGTGGTTGGTGGGCTCGTCGAGCAGGAGCAGGTCGGGCTGCTGCAGCAGCAGCTTGCACAGCGCGACGCGACGCTTCTCACCACCGGAGAGAACCGAGACGTCGGCATCGGCCGGCGGACAGCGCAAAGCGTCCATGGCCTGCTCGAGCTGGGAGTCGAGGTCCCACGCGTTCAGGTGGTCGATCTCCTCCTGCAGCGTGCCCATCTCGGCGAGGAGCTTGTCGTAGTCGGCGTCGGGGTTGCCGAGCTCGACGGAGATCTCGTTGAACCGGTCGACCTTCGCCTTGGTCTCGGCGACGCCGTCCAGGACGTTGTCCCAGACGTTCTTCGTCTCGTCGAGCCCGGGCTCCTGCGCGAGCATGCCCACGGTGAAGCCTGGGCTGAGGATCGCGTCACCGTTGGAGGTGTGGTCGATGCCGGCCATGATCTTGAGGAGCGAGGACTTGCCGGCGCCGTTCGGGCCCACGACGCCGATCTTGGCGCCGGGCAGGAACGAGAGGGTGACGTCGTCGAGGACGACCTTGTCGCCGTGCGCCTTGCGAGCCTTGCGCAGCGTGTAGATGAACTCAGCCATGGGCCGACAGCCTACGGGAGCGCTGCGGGCGTCCGTGCCAGCCACCTGCCGAGGGGTGAGGCCACGGCCTCGCGCCGGAGGCCGCGACCTCGGCGCCGGTGGTCGGCCTAGGCGGCGACGCCGTTGTGCTCGATCACGACGGTGGCAACGTCCTCGATCAACGGCTGCGCGACGTCTGAGGTCTGCGGGCCCTTCGGCGTCCGCAGGAACCTGCCGCGGCCCCAGGTGAGGTCGTGGCCGATCGCCTCCGCCTCGACCTCCACCACGGTGTGCGTCTGGCCCTCCTTGTCGTACTGCCGCTGCTTGAGCTTGCCGACCACGAGCACCGGCTGCCCGAGGGCGAGGGAGTCCGCGACGTGCTCGGCGAGCTGGCGCCAGGCCGACACCTGCAGGTAGACGACGCGGCTCTGCCACTGCTGGGTCTTCTTGTCGAACCAGTTGTCGTTGACGGCCATCCGGAAGTTGGCGACGGCGCCTCCGGCGGTCGCCCGCAGGGTGACGTCGCTCGTCAGGTTGCCTGCCAGGGTGACGGTGGAACGCACGGTGACCTCCACGTGCCGGGGCCACCGGTCGTGGCCCGCTCGTGGCCGACCCTCGGCTCGACCACTGCCGATCAAGTGCTGCGCCACGACGACCCTGTGGAGGACTCGGCGGGCCGGGGGCCTGGGGACGACGAGGAGAGCGCCCCTCACGGCACAATGGGCGCCGACCCGCGAGGGTCAGGCGCCCGTAGCTCAATGGATAGAGCAGCCGGTTTCTACCCGGCTGGTTGGGGGTTCGAGTCCCTCCGGGCGCGCTTGGCCTGCGGCCATGCCTGCAATTCGCCGTCGTTGACGCCAACGCTGACGCCAACCGGGTTCGACGCTGATCGGATGTTGAGAGCTGCGGAGGGAAGGAAGCCGCCGAGAATTGAGTACTAGGGGGCCAACCGATGGATTCAGAATCGCGAGCCGTGAGGAGGGTTGATGGCCGGCGATCGTCCGCCCACGCCTGAACCTGTCAAACGTGAACTCCGACAGCGCGCTGGATTTGGGTGCTGCAGGTGCGGTTTGTCTATCTACCAGTACCACCATGTCGTGCCGTTCTCGGAAGAACCCCACTTTCGACCGAACGACATGATGGTGCTTTGTCCCGGGTGTCACGACATGGCTACCAAGAGTGCCCTGACATTGGCACAGCAGCGCGAGCTGCAGACCAAGCCCCACAACATCTTGCGCGGCTTCGCGGCTGGCACCATGCGGGTGAACCAGGACTACTGCGCCATTCGAACCGGTGGGTCTCTGCTGGTTGGTGATGGGACCGTGCTGTCTGTCGACGGGGAGCCCCTGCTCGGCATCTC
>JBBQAY010000129.1:0-4097 GCA_038316965.1 Candidatus Nanopelagicales bacterium | reverse complement strand
ACCGAGGTGGCGTGGTCCTGGCTGACCGAGTCCCTCGACGAGCAGGGCGCGCTCAGCCGGGCCGAGTCCGGCACGGTGACGCGCACTGCGTCGCAGTCGTTCGGCGCGATCGAGGACCGCCCGCCCAGCGGTGATGTGGAGATCCGAGCCTCGTGGACGCCGGAGACGCCCGACATCGGTCCGCACCTGCTCGCGTGGGCCGACGTGCTCGCTCGGGTGGCCGGCCTCCAGCCGCTCCCGGCCGGTGTCGCCAGCCTGCCGCTGGCCCGTCGGTCCTGATCCCGGCCCTCCCGCCGCCGGCCCTGAGGCCCGGCGCTCCTGCCCGGTGTCCGAATCCGCCCGAGCGTCCGTGGTCGCCGTCCCGGCTCCCGGGGCGCTCAGGTGACGCTCCGTGATGGCCGCCCGCCCCGCCAACCACCCCATCGGGTGACGGGTTGGGGCTCCGCCGCAGGTCAAGACCCCTCGACTACGCGCCGATACCCCTTCTGAAGCCGCACGGAGAGTGTGCGGCACGAGGTGAAGGGGCTGGCCGTGGTCGCACTTGTCGAGCGCCCGTCGGCGGTCGTACCGCTGCCCAGGGCACGCTTTTCCGCTTTGGTCGTGGCCGAGTCCGCGTCGCGACGTCAAGGCCTGTGCGGTCGCCTCCGCATGCTCGGCGCCCGCGAGGTGGTCGAAGCCGCGAGCGGCACCGAGGCACGGGTCCGCGCTGCCTACGACGGCCCCCGCGATCTCGTCGTCATCGACGGCGCGCTGCCCGATGGCCCTGCGCTCCCGCTGCTCGCCGACCTTCGCGCTGCCGGCTGGCGCCGCGTCGTGCTGCTGACCGTCCGCGACGACCCCTACGCCGTGCGCGCTGCCATCACTGCCGGCGTCCGCTGCTACATCGTGACCCCCGACGAGCCCGAGGGCGTCCCCCTGATGCCGGTGGCACGCATCCGCCCCCGTGGCGGAGCACCGGACGAGCTCTCCGCCCGCGAGGTCGAGGTGCTCCAGCTCGTGTCCGAGGGACGCTCGAACAAGGAGATCGGCGACGCGCTCGGCCTCTCCGCCCTGACCGTCAAGAGCCACCTCGCCCGCATCGCCCGCAAGGTGGGCACCGGCGACCGGGCCGAGATGGTCGCCCACGCCATGCGCTCAGGCCTCGTCCGCTGAGCCTCGAACTCCCCACGAAGCCGTCCCTCGGGGCGGCTTCGTGGCGTTCGGGCCCCACGACGGCAGGCGGCGCGGGCACGGCGCGGCGCTGACCGCTGCCAGACATCCCTATCCTTGCGAGCGTGAGCGACGCCGAGGCACCCGAGACGACGGCCTCGGGCGACCCCGCCGACACCCCCGTACGCGAGGTCGTGGCGCTCGTCGCGCCCAGGCACGGCGTACCGCCCGTCGTCGCCAGCCCTGCCGCCCTCCGCGCCGCCGCTGACGCCCTCGCCGCCGGCACGGGCCCCGTCGCGATCGACGCCGAGCGCGCCTCGGGCTACCGCTACGGCCAGCGGGCCTATCTCGTCCAGCTCCGGCGCGCCGGTAGCGGCACCCACCTCGTCGACCCCACCGAGGTGGACGACCTCAGGCCGCTCGCGGACGCACTCGAGGGCACCGAGTGGATCCTGCACGCAGCCTCACAGGACCTCCCGTGCCTCCGCGAGATCGGGCTCTCACCGGCCACGCTCTTCGACACCGAGCTCGCCGGCAGGCTGCTCGGCTTCCCGCGCGTCGGGCTGGCCGCGCTGCTGGAGGAGGTGCTCGGCTACTCGCTCGCCAAGGAGCACTCGGCGGCCGACTGGTCCACCCGGCCGCTGCCCGAGCCGTGGCTGAGGTACGCCGCCCTCGACGTCGAGCTGCTCGTCGAGCTGCGGGACGCGCTCGAGCAGGAGCTGATCGAGCAGGGAAAGCTCGACTGGGCGCACGAGGAGTTCGACGCCGCACGCGACGCCCCGCCGGCCGCCCCGCGGGTCGACCCCTGGCGGCGTACGTCGGGTGTGCACAAGCTGCGCCGTCCGCGTCAGCTCGGCGTCGTCCGCTCCCTGTGGGAGGCGCGCGACTCCGTCGCCCGCCGTCGCGACATCTCCCCCGGCCGGATCCTGCCCGACTCCTCGATCGTCGCAGCGGCCACGGCGGCCACCGCCACCGGCTTCACCTCGCTCGAGGCCGTGCCTGCGTTCACCGGGCGGGGTGCCCGTCGGCACATGGGCGAGTGGCAGGCAGCGGTCGAGAGCGCGCTCGCACTGCCCGACTCAGAGCTCCCGGCCCAGTCCGTGCACTCGGACGGACCGCCACCTCCGCGTGCCTGGGCCGACCGCGACCCCGAGGCCGCCGCCCGACTCGCGGCGTCCCGTCGTGGCCTGACCGCCGTGGCGAAGAGGGTAGGCATGCCGGTGGAGAACCTCGTCTCCCCCGACCTCGCGCGGCGCATCCTCTGGTCACCGCCGTCGACCGCCGATGCCGACTCCGTGGCTGCGGCACTCAGGGCCGGGGGTGCCCGTCCCTGGCAGATCGGCCAGGTCCTCCCCGTGCTGCTCGAGTCGCTGGCCTGGACCGCGTCCGACGAGGCGGCCCGGGCAGAGGCCGCCGAGCAGGCGGAGACCGGGCTCGACTCCGACGGCAACCCCGCCGGACCCGTCGTGGCGGACAGCACACTCGCTGAGGTTGAGACCTGAGCCGACGCTGTGGTTAGGTAACCCTAAGTTGCCCACGGTGAGATCGGAGAGGTCATGTTCGCCAACTACCTGATCGGCCTGCGCGAGGGCCTTGAGGCCTCGCTGGTCGTCGGCATCCTGGTGGCCTACCTCGTCCGCACCGGCAACCGTGACCGCGTCCGGTCCGTCTGGCTCGGAGTCGCCATCGCGGTGGGGGTGTCCCTCCTGTTCGGCGCGGCGCTCACCTTCACCAGCCAGCGCATGAGCTTCACCGCCCAGGAGGCCTTCGGCGGCTTCATGTCGCTCATCGCCGTCGGCTTCGTGACCTGGATGGTCTTCTGGATGAAGAAGGCCTCGCGCAACCTCAAGGGCGAGCTGCACGGTCGGGTGGAGAACGCCCTCGCCGTCGGTGGCGGCGCCCTGGCCGTCGTCGCCTTCATCGCCGTCGCACGTGAGGGTCTCGAGACCGCGCTCTTCCTCTGGTCGGCCATCAACTCCACGTCGTCAGAGGGCGGCGCCTGGAGCGCAGTGCTCGGAGCAGTTCTCGGGCTTGCCACAGCGGTCGTGCTGGGCTGGCTCATCTACCGCGGCGCCCTGCGCCTCAACCTCGCCACGTTCTTCACGTGGACCGGCGCCGCCCTGATCGTCGTCGCCGCAGGGGTTCTCGCCTACGGCATCCACGACCTCCAGGAGGCCGGCATCCTGCCCGGCCTCGACAACATCGCCTTCGACGTCACGTCGGTGATCGTGCCCGGCTCGGTGATCGCCACGCTGCTCAAGGGCATCTTCAACATCTCGCCGTCGATGACCGTGCTCGAGGTCGTCGCCTGGTTCGCCTACCTCGTGCCTGTGATGTTCTTGTACTTCCGCGCCGCCAAGCCCGTGGTGGTGCCGACGACCGAGGCCGAGCGTGTGGCTGCTGCTGCCACGGTGGCCGCGGCAACCGGCGTTCAGGCCGAGGTCGAGCCGGCCCTCGCCGAACGCGCCACCGACCCCATCGCCTGATCGTCCTCGGCCGTCGCGCACCAGCGCGCGGCGCAACTCGCCCTCCCGGAAGGCACGTCCTCGTGAATCGCCCTGTCGCCATGTCCGCAGCCGCCGCGCTGCTCGTCGTCCCCCTGCTCGCTGCCTGCTCCAACAGCGCCGCTTCGGTCGCCACCGTCACGGTGAAGGCCGGCGTCGGCACCTGCGACGTCTCCCCCACCAGCGTCCCGAAGGGGCAGATCACGGTGAGCGCGACATTCACCGGCAACGGCACCGGTGAGGTCTACCTCTACGCCGACGACAACGGCGCCTTCACCAAGATCCTCGGCGAGGTCGAAGACCTCACGAGCGCGACCAAGACCTTCACCGCCGACGTCGCGCCTGGCACGTACGAGGTCAAGTGCGAGGGCGGCGGCCAGGAGCAGCGCGTCAAGATCACCGTCACCGGCTGATCCCTCCACCCTCGCCACGGCCCCCCGACCC
>JBBQAY010000128.1:0-4106 GCA_038316965.1 Candidatus Nanopelagicales bacterium | reverse complement strand
ATGCCGTAGGTGAAGTAGACGTACACATGGCCCGGAGGGCCGAACATCACCTCGGTACGCGGTGTCGGCCCTCGCCAGGCATGGGAGGCGGCGTCGCCCTCACCGGCGTACGCCTCCACCTCGGAGAGCCGCACCGAGACCGGGCCCGCTGCGGTCTGGGTCTCCACCACGGAGCCGAGCAGCTCTCGCGCGACCACGTCGGCCGGCCTGGCGTAGAAGGAGCGCGGAAGGACGCGGGGCACCGACGGGCTACTCGTGCGCGCCGCGTGAGCCGGGCGTGGTGGAGGCCCAGACTGCGGCGTCCTCGACGACTCTGGCGACGTCGGCGAGCTGCTCGCGGACCCGCACAGGAGCGGTGCCGCCGTACGCCGAGCGCGACTCGAGCGCGCCGCGTACGGAAAGCACCCCACGCACTGCCGGGGTCAGATGATCGCTGATGTCGCGCATCTCGTCGTCGCTCAGGTCCCAGAGCTCGACCCCGCGCGCCTCCGCCCGGCGTACGCAGCCTCCTGCGACCTCGTGCGCCTCGCGGAACGGCACGCCCTGACGGACGAGCCACTCGGCGATGTCGGTCGCGAGGGCGTATCCCTGCGGCGCGGACGCGCCCATCCTCTCGACGTCGAACCGCAGTGTCGCTACGCAGCCGGTCATCGCCGGGAGGACGAGCAGCAGGGTGTCGATGGCGTCGAACACCGACTCCTTGTCCTCCTGCAGGTCGCGGTTGTACGCGAAGGGCAGGCCCTTGAGGACGGTCAGCACGGCCATGAGGTCGCCGATCAGGCGACCGGCCTTGCCGCGCGCGAGCTCCGCCACGTCGGGATTCTTCTTCTGCGGCATGATCGACGAGCCTGTGGACCACGCGTCGTCGAGCTGTGCCCAGCCGAACTCGCGCGAGGTCCAGAGGCAGATCTCCTCGCCCAGCCGCGACAGGTGCACACCCACCATCGCGAACACGAAGCACAGCTCGGCCACGAAGTCGCGGTCGCTCACGGCGTCGATGGAGTTGGCCACGGCGCCGCGGAACCCGAGCTCGGCCGCCACGGCCTGCGGGTCGAGCGGCAGCGACGATCCAGCCAGCGCGCCGGCCCCCATCGGCGACAGTGCCGCGCGGTGGTCCCAGTCCATGATCCGGTCGACGTCGCGCGCCAAGGCATGCACGTGCTTGGCCAGCTCGTGCCCGAAGGACACGGGCTGCGCGTGCTGGAGGTGCGTGAAGCCAGGCGCTGCCGTGTCGACGTGCTTCCCAGCCTGCGCCAGCAGTGCGTGCTGGAGGTCGATCACCGCCAGAGCGACCAGCCGCGCGTGGTCGCGCAGGAACAGGCGCAGGTCGGTGGCGACCTGGTCGTTGCGCGAACGACCGGCGCGGAGCTTCCCCCCGAGGACGCCCAGTCGCTCGGTGAGCCCGCGCTCGAGGGCCGTGTGCACGTCCTCATCGGCCGGCTGCGGCAGGAAGGCGCCGGACGCGACGTCGATCTCGAGCGAGTCGAGCGCCCCGATCATGTCGGCCAGCTCGTCGTCGGTGAGGAGCTTGGCGCGGTTGAGCACGCGGGCATGCGCGCGTGACTGGGCGAGGTCGTACGGGGCGAGCCGCCAGTCGAAGTGCACGGACAGGCTGAGGGCCGCCATCGCGTCGGACGGGCCGCTGCCGAAGCGTCCGCCCCAGAGTCGCTGTCCCCCGGCTGGCTGCTGCTCGGTCACGCTCGTCCTTCTCTCCGTGCTCGCGGTGCTCGTCGGTCGGCGCGGCTGGTCAGGCCTGTCATCGACCGTGCTCGGCCAGACTCAGCATCGCAGCGGCCACATCCGCGCCGCCGTCCGGGTCCCGAGCCACCAGGAGCACGGTGTCGTCCCCCGCGACCGTGCCGATCACCGTGGGCAGCACGCTGTGGTCGATCACGGAGGCGAGGTACTGGGCGGCGCCCGGCGGCGTGCGCAGCACGACGAGGTTGGCCGACGCCTCGACAGACACGAGAACCTCGCCGGCTACGCGCGCGAGCCGCGCGACGGCGGCCTCCTCCCCCAGCGCCGCGACCGGTGTCGTGTCGCCACCCTCACCGGGGACGGCGTAGACCGACTGACCCGCAGCCGAGACGACCTTGACCGCGCCGAGCTCGTCGAGGTCGCGCGACAGCGTCGCCTGGGTGACTGCCATGCCCTCCTTCGCGAGCAGCTCGGCGAGCCGCGCCTGGTTGGGCACGGCGTTGTGCTCGAGCAGGTCGCCAATGCGTGCGAGCCGCGCGGCCTTGGTGTTCGGGGCCGTCATGGCGAGTCGCCTGCGGCGTCGAGAAGCGCGGGAAGGGCGGCACTGAACGAGTCGGCCTGCTCCGCGGTGAGGACCAGCGGCGGAGCGAGGCGGATCGTGGTGGGACGGACGGCGTTCACGAGGAAGCCGGAGCCTCGGGCGGCCACCTCGAACGCCGCCGCCACCGGACGTGCCAGCTCGAGCGCGCGCCACAGGCCGACTCCTCGGTGCGAGGCCAGCAAGGGGTGGTCGACCGCGTCGAACGACGCGGCCCAGCGGGTACCGAGCGCACTGACGTGCTGGAGCAGGCCCTCGGACTCGATCGTGTCGAGCACTGCCACCGCGGCTGCGCAGGTGACCGGGTTGCCGCCGAACGTCGTGCCGTGATCGCCCGGGACGAGCACATCGCTGGCGTCACCCGTCGCGATCACCGCACCGATGGGCATGCCCGAGCCGAGGCCCTTGGCCAGCGTGACGACGTCGGGGACGACGCCCTGGTCGACCGACATGAGCAGCACGCCCGCGCGTCCGATGCCCGACTGGACCTCGTCGCAGACCATCAGCGCGCCGACCTCGTCGCACAGAGCACGGACAGCAGCCAGGTACCCGGGCGAAGGAAGGATCACGCCGCCCTCGCCCTGCACCGGCTCGACGACGACGGCGGCGGTTCGCGGTCCGACAACTGCACGCAGCGCCTCGACGTCGCCGAAGTCGACGAAGACCACGCCACCAGGGAGCGGCTCGAAAGGCGTGCGCTTGGCCGGCGATCCGGTGACGGCGAGGGCACCGGCCGTGCGCCCGTGGAATCCGCCGTGCGTCGACACGATCTCGTCGCGGCCCTGCTGGTTGCCACGCTTACGGACGATCTTCAGAGCCGCCTCGTTGGCGGTGGCGCCGTCCTGGCACAGGAAGACGCGGGCGGGCTCGGGGACGAGCGCGGCGAGCCTCTCGGCGAGCGCGACGCCTGGCTCGTGCATCGCGAGATTGCTCGTGTGCACCAGCGTCGAGACCTGCCGGGTCACCGCCTCGACGACAGCCGGGTGCGAGTGGCCCAGTGACGACACCGCGATCCCGCCGACGAGGTCGAGGTAGCGCACGCCGTCGACGTCCCACACCCACGCACCCTCGCCGCGCGCGAGCGCGACCGGAGGCACGCCGTAGTTGCCCAGCATCACCGCGGACCAGCGCCGCTGCAGTGCGGCTGTGGCGGTGCTGGTGGTGGTCGGCGCCGTCACGGGGACGACTCCTCGGCGAAGAGCTCGGCGTCGTCCGGCAGCACCATCGTGCCGACGCCGGAGGACGTGACGACCTCGAGCAGGACACCGTGCGCGAGGCGTCCGTCGATGACGTGTGCACGTGGCACTCCCCCGCGCACCGCACGCACGCACGCCTCCATCTTCGGCACCATGCCGCTCGACAGCGTCGGAAGCATCTGCTCGAGCTCGCTCACCGCGATCGTGCGGATCACCTCGTCGCTGTTGGGCCAGTCGGCGTACAGCCCCTCGACGTCGGTGAGCACGACGAGCTTGTCGGCACGGAGGGCGACGGCCAGCGCGGCGGCGGCCGTGTCGGCGTTGACGTTGTAGACGTTGCCGTCGCCGCCGCGGGCCACCGAGGAGATCACGGGCACCAAGCCGTCGTCGAGAAGCTGCGTCACGAAGTCGGGACGCACGTCGACCACCTCGCCCACGAGGCCGATGTCGACGGGCACGCCGTCGACGATGACGTCGCGGCGCTCGGCGGTGAAGAGGTGAGCATCCTCGCCACTCAGGCCGACGGCATACGGGCCGTGGGCGTTGATGAGTCCCACGACCTCGCGCTGCACCTGACCGGTGAGCACCATGCGGACGACGTCCATCGCCTCGGG
>JBBQAY010000127.1:0-4345 GCA_038316965.1 Candidatus Nanopelagicales bacterium | reverse complement strand
AGGCGGCAGGTGAGGATCGCGTCCTCGGACGGGCGGCCCTCACGGCGGAAGAACGAGCCGGGGATGCGGCCCGCGGCGTACATCCGCTCCTCGACGTCGATCGTGAGCGGGAAGAAGTCGAACTGCTCCTTGGGGTGCTTTCCGGCCGACGTGGCCGACAGGAGCATCGTGTCGTCGTCGAGGTAGGCGACGGCGGAGCCGGCTGCCTGCTGGGCCAGACGGCCCATCTCGAAGCGGATGGTGCGGGTGCCGAAGCTGCCGTTGTCGATCACGGCTTCGGACGTGTGGATCTCGGGACCCTCCACGGGTGCCCTCCTCTTTCGTGAGGGGACGCCGGGGGTCACGCGCGGGAGTACCCACCAGTCGGCAGGAGGCCGGTCTTCGATCGAAGCGCCCGGGCTGCTGGCCGGTCCCACGCTCCTGCGCGGGGGGCGGCGAGCCCGGATGCCACTACCGAGGACCGACGACGGAGGTGCTCTCCTCGGGCGTTCGCCCAGGTCGTCCCTGTGGTGCGTCGCTGTGTGTCAGCGGCGGCGGGTGTTCAGTTGTTCGTCCGTGCACTGAGGTTGTACCCCAGCAAGGGTGCGCAACAGGGGAGCGACCGTTGGGTCACTCCCCTGTGTCACGGGCTAGCGGCGGATGCCGAGGCGCTCGATGATCGCGCGGTAGCGGTTGATGTCCTTCTTGGTGAGGTACTGCAGCAGGCGACGACGCTGGCCCACGAGCAGCAGCAGACCGCGGCGGCTGTGGTGGTCGTGCTTGTGCATCTTCAGGTGCTCGGTCAGATCGTTGATGCGGCGGGTCAGCAGCGCGATCTGGACCTCGGGGGAACCGGTGTCGCCAGGAGTCGTTGCGTACTCGGCGATGATGGAGTTCTTGGTCGCGGTGTCGAGCGACATGCAGTTTCCTCGCGGGCGCGTCACGGTCCGCGCGGGCGCGCAGACTCTCGAAAAGTCGCGATCCGCAGGGCGCCCACCCCGCGGTCGTCAGGGAGCAGGCTACCAGCGCGACGCCGAGGCCCCAAAACGGCGGCCGACCCCGCCTCTGGCGGCCCCGTACGGCGAAACCGCAGGTCAGAGGCGGTGCGGCTCAGTCGTCGAGCTCGTCGTGGTGGCCGGTGGGGTGGGTGTGCCGCTCCGCGGGGACGTCGACGGGCAGGCCTTCGCGACGGCGCAGGGCCACATAGGCCCGGCGTACGGCGACCGCGCGCTCGAGCGTGGCGCTGATCCGGGCCGCGAAGTGCTGCCGGTAGATGTTGTCGCTCGCGGCGTAGACCGTGGCGTAGAAGCCGGCGAACCCGCCGAGGAAGGTCGCCACCCGCAGCAGCTGCCGGGTCACGCCGTGGTCGTCGCCGAGGTTGATGAGGACCTCGACGGGCGTGAGGCTGCCGAGCCAGGCCTCCTGCACCGGAATGCTGATCGCGAGCGATCCGAACAGGACGAAGAAGGCCCAGACCACGACACCGACCAGGGCGACCTGCACCGCCTGCGCCGTGACCATGACGGCGATCAGATTGGCCCGCTGGCTGCGCTGCATGGGCACCGGCTGCTCGAGGCCGTCCAGTGAGCCGGCGACCGGGCCCATGGGCGTCCCCTGGGTGAGCTCGACGACGTAGCCGCGGTCGTCGGCCACCTCGATGTGGTCGAACTCCTCGCGACTGCGACCGACGATGAACAGCAGCCCGATGACGCCGAAGACCGCGAGGCTCCCCCACAGGACCCACGCCTCCATCGTGCCCGCGACCTGCCACACCTCGGTGTTGATGAACAGGAACGTGATGAACAGCAGCATGAGCGGCAGGACACGCGTGATCAGTCGGGTCACGTTGGAGATCTGCCGGAAGGTCCAGCGGACCGCCCACAGCACCATGGACACCAGCGCGTACCGCGTGACGACGTAGATGGCGAGGAGCGCGAGGAGGCTGACCGCGACCGTCGTCGCGAACGACCTGAGGTCGCGCTCGACCAGCAGGGCGAGCAGGGGCGACACCGCCACCCAGGCGACGAGCCAGGCCCAGCCCACCTGCCGCGGCAGCGCGAAGGCGCTGCGCCCTCTCCTTCGATTGACCAGCGCGAAGCCGACGGCACCCGCGACGACCGCGAGCAGCACCAGGAGGGCACCGAGCACCTCACGTGCCGAGGCGACGCTGGCGAGCAGCCCGAGGACGAACAACGGCACAAGGATCGGCAGGGCACGAGTCCAGACGTCGCGCCCGGCTGAGTACTCCTCGACGAAGAGCGGCAGGCCCTGCCGGATGAACCAGCGCTCCGTCGTCCGGACCTCGCTCGGCTCAGACACCGGCGGTGTCACCGAGGACGGCGCGGACGGCAAGGACGTCGTCGGCCATCTGCGCCATGAGCGGCTCAATGCCGTCGAACTTCACCTGGCCACGGATGCGCTGCACGAAGTCGAGCGCCACGTGCCGGTCGTAGACGTCGAAGTCCTCGACGTCGAGCACGTACGCCTCGACGCGGCGCCCGAGGCCGTCGAACGTCGGGTTGGTGCCCACGCTGACCGCGGCCGCGTAGCGCTCAGCGTCGCCGTACGGGTCGAGCACGAACCACGCGGCGTAGACACCGTCGGCAGGGATCGCGGAGTGCGGAGTGGTCGCGAGGTTGGCGGTCGGGAAGCCGAGCTCGCGGCCGCGCTTGTCGCCGTGCACGACGTCGCCCTCGACCCGGTGCGGACGGCCGAGGGAGTAGGCGGCGGAGGCGACGTCACCGGCACGGATGAGGCCGCGGATGTAGGTGGACGACCAGACGCCACCCTCGCCGGCGATCAGCGGCTCGGCGTCGACGAGGAACCCGCGCTCCTGACCCAGCTCGGCAAGGGTCTCGGTGTCGCCGGAGGCTCGATGCCCGAAGCGGAAGTTGTCCCCGACCGTCACGGCCTTGACGTGGAACCGGTCGACGAGCACATGGTCGACGAAGTCCTCCGGCGTCATCGACGCCAGCTCGCGGGTGAACGGCACGATGCAGACGGCGTCGACGCCGAGCTCGCCGAGCAGCGCGCACCGGTGCTCCACGGTCGACAGGAGACCTGGGTGCGTCCCGGGTCGGACGACCTCGTCCGGGTGCGGGTCGAACGTGATCACGACGACGGGCGCCCCCAGCGACCGACCGTGATCGACCGCCTTGCCGACCACGACACGGTGGCCGTAGTGGACGCCGTCGAACACGCCGATCGCCACCACCGATGCCGGATGGCCGTCCGGCACCTCGTCGAGTGCTCGCCAGATCTGCACGGGCCTACCTTGCCAGGAACCTCGAGTGCGTCACGAGCCGGTGGCGTCGGAACCCGGCGGGCCGGGACTGCGAGGCACGCCCGGCCCGACGGCGGTCGCTCAGCTGAAGACGACGAGGGCCTTGAGAAGACCGTCGACCGGCTCGGCCACCGACAGGACGACGCCGTCCGGGCCGAACACTCCCACCGGCCCGGCGAGACTTGCCGCGCAGGACACCCGGCCGCCGTGAAGCACGGAGTCGGCCGTGAGCTCGTCGACGTCGACCCGCGGGAACGACGCGGCCACGGCCTCACCGAGCGGGATGGGTGCGAACGACTCCTCGAGCTGCTCGAGGGTGCGCGCGGAGCCGAGGCTGAACGGGCCTACGCGTGTACGGCGAAGCGCGGTCAGGTGACCGCCGACGTCGAGGCCGGCACCGAGGTCGCGGGCCAGGGCGCGGATGTACGTGCCGCTGGAGCAGGTGACGGCGACGTCGAGATCCACGACGCCCTCGCCACGACGCACGGCCAGCAGGTCGAAGGCCGACACCGTGACGGGGCGGGCCTTGAGCTCGACCTCCTCACCCGAGCGGACCCGGGCGTACGACCGCACGCCGTCGACCTTGATGGCGCTGACCGCCGATGGCCGCTGGGAAATGGGGCCGGTGAGCGCAGTGATTCCGGCTGTTATCGCCTCGTCGGTCACGCCGGCTGCGTCGACGCGTGCGGTCTCCTCGCCCTCGGCGTCGTCGGTGACCGTCGCGACGCCCAGGCGGATCGTGGCGTCGTAGGCCTTGTCGGTGAGCGCGAGATGGCCGAGAAGCCTGGTAGCGCGCTCGATCCCGAGGATCAGCACGCCCGTCGCCATCGGGTCGAGAGTGCCCGCGTGGCCGACCTTGCGCGTGCCGGCAAGACGGCGAACGCGGGCGACGACGTCGTGGCTCGTCAGGCCCGCCGGCTTGTCGACGACGACGACGACGTCAGCGCCAGTGCGGATGCGAGGTGTGTCGCCCCGCGCCACGTCACGACTCCTGGCGCACGACGGCGTCGAGGGCGCTGCGGACGTCGTCGAGCACCTGCTGGTCGTCGCGGCCACCGGTGAAGCCCGCGGCGAAACGATGGC
>JBBQAY010000126.1:0-5185 GCA_038316965.1 Candidatus Nanopelagicales bacterium | reverse complement strand
GTCGTCGTCGCGATGACCTTCGCCCCGCAGCTCGTGCAGGACGTCGGGCGCGTACGCACCGCCCGACGCCTGCGCGGACGACCCGACCGGGGTGCGCGCGCGCTCGCCGGGTCGGTGATGCCGGTGCTGGAGGGTGCGCTCGAGCGGGCTGTCGCCCTGGCCGCAGCGATGGACTCGCGGGGCTATGGCCGCACCGGCAGCCAGTCACCCGCGCTGCGCCGCGCGTCGGGTGCCCTGCTGCTCGTGGGCCTGCTCGGAATGTGCCTCGGCGTCTACGCGCTGCTCGACACCGGGACGGCAGGCTCGCTGGCGCTGCCGCTCCTCGTCGTCGGTGCCGCAGCGGGCACGCTCGGAGTGCTGCTGGCAGGCCGACGCTCGATCCGCACCCGCTATCGCCCCGACCCGTTCGCCCTGCCCGAGTGGATCGTCGCCGGCACAGGCGTCCTCGTCGCCGCGGTCGTCGTCGCGGTGTCGGTCGTCGACCCCGGGGTGCTCGTCGGGCCGGTCGCTCCCCCGGCGTGGCCGGCGCTGCCGTTGCTGCCGGTCGCGGCGATCCTGCTCGCTGCGCTCCCGGGCCTGCTCACCCCTCTGCCCCCCGGCATGACGGCGGCCCTGCCCGTCCCGGCCCGCCGCGACCGCGAGAGCGAGGAGGTGGCCGCGTGATCCGCTTCGAGGACGTCACCGTCACCTATGACGGCGCTGCCGCACCGGTGCTGAGCAACGTCGACCTGCACGTGCCCGAGGGAGAGCTCGTCCTGGTCGTCGGCCGCACCGGCACGGGCAAGTCCACCCTGCTGCGATGCGTCAACGGTCTCGTGCCGCACTTCACCGGAGGCACGCTGCGCGGTCGCGTCACCGTCGCCGGTCGCGACACACGCACCCATCCGCCGCGCGAGCTGGCCGACGTCGTGGGCGTCGTGCCGCAGGACCCGCTCTCGGGCTTCGTCACCGACATCGTCGAGGACGAGCTCGCGTACGGCATGGAGTCGATCGGCCTCGCCCCCGACGTCATGCGACGTCGGGTCGAGGAGACGCTCGACCTGCTCGGCCTCGGCGACCTGCGGTCGCGGGCGCTGCGGTCGGTGTCGGGCGGGCAGCGCCAGCGGGTGGCCATCGGCGCGGTGCTCACCACGCACCCCCAGGTGCTCGTTCTCGACGAGCCGACCTCGGCGCTGGATCCCGGTGCGGCAGAAGAGGTCCTGGCCGCGCTGCAGCGGCTCGTCCATGACCTGGGCGTCACCGTCCTGCTCGCCGAGCACCGTCTCGAGCGGGTCGTGCAGTACGCCGACCGCGTGATCGTCGTGCCCGGAGGCGGTGCCCCGCTCGTGGTCGGCACACCCGCCGACGTCATGATCTCGGCGCCGGTGGCACCTCCGGTGGTCGAGCTCGGGCGTCTTGCGGGCTGGTCGCCGTTGCCGCTGTCGGTGCGCGACGCTCGACGCGCGGCCGGCCCGCTGCGTGAGCGGCTGCAGCCGCTCGTCGACGACGCCGTCCTCCGGTCGCGTTCCTCGATGCACGTGGTGTCAGGCACTCCCGCGGTATCAGCGCTGGACGTCGTGGTGAGGCACG
This sequence comes from Candidatus Nanopelagicales bacterium, assembly GCA_038316965.1. GTDB lineage: Bacteria > Actinomycetota > Actinomycetes > S36-B12 > CAIYMF01 > Longivirga. Next base: position 3,616 of record JBBQAY010000126.1, on the reverse strand, counting down.
GCTCGGTCGCCGCGCTCCGCGGCGTCACCGTTGCTGCCGACCGTGGCGAGATCGTGGCCGTGATGGGGCGCAACGGCGCGGGCAAGTCGACGCTGCTCTCGACGTTCGTCGGCCTGCACACCCCGTCGACCGGATCGGCGATCGTGGGCGGCGCCGTCTCGGCGTCCCTGCGCGGACGTGAGCTCATCACGCGCGTGGGGCTCGTGCCGCAGGAGCCGACCGACGTCCTGGTGGCCGACCGCGTCGGCGACGAGTGCGTCGCCGCCGACCGCGACTGTGGCGCGGCACCGGGCACGGCGCGCGCGATCCTCGACCGCGTGGCTCCCGGCGTCGAGGACGACACGCATCCCCGCGACCTCAGCGAGGGGCAGCGGCTCGCCCTGGCGCTCGCGGTCGTCCTCGCCGCCCAGCCGCCCGTGGTGCTGCTCGACGAGCCCACCCGCGGACTCGACTACGCCGCCAAGCGGCGACTCGTCGCCGTGCTGCGCGAGCTCGCAGCCGACGGCCACTGCGTCATCCTCGCGACGCACGACGTCGAGCTGGCGGCCGAGGTCGCCACCCGGGTGATCGTGCTCGCCGAGGGTGAGGTCGTCGCAGACGGCCCTGCGACCGAGGTGGTCGTCGGCTCGCCGATGTTCGCGCCGCAGGTGAGCAAGGTCCTGGCACCCCAGCCCTGGCTCACCGTCGCCGAAGTGGCCGCTGCCCTGGTGGCCGCGTCGTGACCGCCACCGTGGTGCCGCCCGAGGCGGACGCCACCGCCGACGTGCACGTCCTGCGAACAGGGCGACCCGACGCGGTCCGGGTCGGACGCCGCTCGCTCGTCGCCATGCTGCTCGCGAGCGCGGTGGGGCTCCTCGCGTTCGCCTGGCCGCTGATGGCGCCGGCCGGGTCGCAGATCGTCGCCCACGCGTCTGACGCGCCCTGGCTGTTCGCGGCGATGCTGCCGCTGGTCCTCGCGGTCGTCCTGGCCGAGGTGGCCGACGGCGGCCTCGACTCCAAGGGCATAGCGCTGCTCGGCGTCCTGTCGGCCGTCGCCGCGGCGCTGCGACCGTTCGGCAGCGGGCACGCCGGCTTCGAGCCGATGTGGATCGTCCTGGTGCTCGGCGGGCGGGCACTCGGCCCGGGCTTCGGCTTCTGCCTCGGCTCGGTGGGGATGTTCGCCTCGGCGATGCTCACGGGCGGTGTCGGGCCGTGGCTGCCTTTCCAGATGGTCGCCGCCGCCTGGGTCGGCGTGGGCGCCGGGCTGCTGCCTCGCGCCACGGGACGCCGCGAGCTCGGCCTCCTCGCCGCCTACGCCGCCGTCGCCGCGATCGCCTACGGCTTCCTGCTCAACCTCTGGTTCTGGCCCTTCATCACCACCGACCAGGGCTTCCCGCCCGGGCTGTCGTACATCGCCGGCGCCCCGCTGGCGGAGAACCTGCAGCACTGGATCCTGTTCAGCCTGACGACCTCCCTCGGCTACGACATCCCGCGCGCCGTCCTCACCGTGGTGCTGGTGGTCGTCGCCGGTCGACCGGTGCTGACCGCCCTGCGCCGCGCGTCGCGACGGGCGGCGTTCGAGGTGCCGGTGCGCTTCGAGGACGCCCGCTGATGGAGGTGCTGCTGCTCGGGACCGGCGCGGCCGATGGCTGGCCGAACCCGTTCTGCGCGTGCGCATCGTGTGCTTGGGCACGGTCGAGCAGCACGGTGCGCACGACCACTGCCGCCCTCGTCGACGACGTGCTCCTGCTCGACTGCGGACCCGATGCGCCACGGCAGGCGACTCGCGCGGGCCGAAGCCTCGAACGGCTTCACGCCGTGCTCGTGACGCACGCTCACCCCGACCACCTCGACCCTTCGGCGCTATTGGCCCGGTCCTGGGCGCGGCCGGCGCACCCGCTGCGCGTCGTCGGGCCGGCGTCGGTGATGACCGCCTGCGAGCACTGGGTCGGGCCTCACGACAACGTGGCACTGACTCCCGTCGCGCCGGGCGACGTCCTCACGATCGAGGGGTACGTCGTGCGCATCCTCGAGGCCGCGCACGACGTCGGCCACGACGCGCTGACGACCGACGCCGTGCTCTACGACGTGACCGGGCCCGACGGCTCGCGACTGCTCTACGCCACCGACACCGGGCCGCTCCCCGCCCCGACCGTCGACGCTCTCTCGGGCGCGTCGCTGGACCTGCTGCTGGTCGAGGAGACCTTCGGCGTCAAGGCGGATCACGGCACCGGGCACCTCGACCTCACGACGCTGCCGGGCGAGCTGAGCCGGCTGCGCGACGTCGGTGCGATCACCGACGCGACCGACGTCGTGGCCGTGCACCTGAGCCACCACAACCCGCCCGGCCCCGAGCTCGCGCGGGTCTTGGCGCCGTGGGGGGTCCGCCTCGTCGACGACCTCACCCCGCTGGTGGTCGGCACCGCGACGACCCTCCACAGCGCGGCACCGCCTCGGCGCACGCTGCTGCTCGGCGGAGCCCGCTCCGGCAAGTCGCACGAGGCCGAGCGGATGCTCGCCGCCACGACAGAGGTCGAGTACGTCGCGACCGGCGGCACGCGCGAGGGTGACGCCGAGTGGGCCGAGCGCGTCGCCCTGCACCGCGGCCGGCGTCCGTCGACCTGGACGACGACCGAGTCGATCGACGTCGCGAAGCTGATCCTGTCGCCGGGGTCGGCGACGGTCCTGGTCGACTGCCTCTCGCTCTGGCTCGCCGCTGCTCTCGACGTCGCCGAGGTGTGGCGGTCCGCGCCCGGGTCACCGGAGCGGGCGACGTCGCTGGCGCGGGTGGAGGCCGAGACGGACGCCCTCGTCGACGCGGTTCGCCGTACGTCGCGGACGGTCGTCCTGGTGTCGAACGAGGTAGGCAGCGGCGTCGTGCCCGAGCACGAGTCGGGGCGGCTCTACCGCGACCTGCTCGGACGTCTCAACGCCCGCGTCGCCACCGAGTGCGACGCTGTGCACCTCGTGGTCGCAGGAGCCGTCCTGCCCCTGAAGACCGGAAGCAGCGCAGCAGCACCGTGACCTTCGATCTCGACTCACTCGTGGCCCGCATCGGCCTGCCGGACGACGACGCCCGCACGGCGGCGGCCGAGCGCCAGACGCGGCTCACGAAGCCGACCGGTGCGCTCGGCCGGCTCGAGGAGCTCTCGCTGTGGCTCTGCGGCGTGCAGGGCGAGTGCCCGCCGCGGCCGTTCGAGCGCGTGCGGGTCATCGTGCTGGCAGGCGACCACGGCATCGCGCGCACGGCCGCGACGAGCGCCTACCCGCCTGAGGTGACCGCGCAGATGGTCCTCAACTTCCTGGCCGGCGGTGCAGCGGTCAACGTGCTGGCCCGGCAGAACGGCGCGACCGTCCGCGTGGTCGACGTCGCCGTCGACGTCGACTGGGCCGAGCTCGGCGCCACCGTCCCTGACGACGTCGTACGGCACAGGATCCGGCGTGGCAGCGGGTCGATCGACCGCGAGGACGCGCTCTCGCGCGAGGAGGTCGAAGCGGCGCTCGCGCTCGGGGTGCAGATCGCCGACGACGAGGTGGACGCCGGCGCCGACCTCCTCATCCCGGGCGACATGGGTATCGGCAACACCACGCCCGCCGCGGTGATCACCGGGCTGTACACCAACCAGGACGCAGCCTC
>JBBQAY010000125.1:0-5254 GCA_038316965.1 Candidatus Nanopelagicales bacterium | reverse complement strand
GGGGGCGCTCTCCTGCGCGTGGTCCTTTGGGTCGTGGGTGGGGGGGTGGGTTGCGGGGGGGGGGGGGGGGCGCGCCGGGGGGGGCGCCCACCCCAGCGGCTAGGTGCCGGTGGTGCGGGTCGTGCGGATCAGGCGCCGCGCGCCTCGGTCCAGGCCGCGACCCAGTCCTTGTACGTCGTGCACTTCACGTCGGTGCGACCGTCGAGGCAGTCCTCGGTCGGCGTGTTCCAGTAGTACACGTCCTTCCAGTACTCCGTGTCGGTCGCGTGGTACTCGTCGCAGTGCTCCTTCACGACGGTGAGGTCGCACGCCTTCGGGTTGGCCGGGGCCTCGCCGAACCACTCCGCGACCTGTGCCTGGACGGCGGGCGAGCCCATCCAGTCCAACCACTTGTAGGCGCAGTTGATGCTGGCCGTGTCCTTCTTGATCATCCAGGTGTCCGACCAGCCGGTCGCGCCCTCCTTGGGCTTGATGCTGGTGACCGTGTCGGCGAGCGACAGGACCTGGTAGGGCCACGTGGTGCTGATCAGCGTCGCGCCGCTCTTGAAGGAGTCGATCTGCTTGAACGCGTCGCTCCAGTACTCGCCGACGATGCCCTTCTGGGCAGCGATGAGGTCCTTGGCTGCCTTCAGCTGGTCGGCGTCGAGGGCGTACGGGTTGGTGATCTTCAGCTCGGGCTTGGACTTCATCAGGTAGAGCGCGGCGTCAGCCAGGTAGATCGCGTTGTCGTACGCGCCGACCTTGCCCTTGTAGGGCGAGTTGACGTCGAAGACCGAGCTCCACGAGTCGGGTGCGGGCGTGACCTCCTTGGTGTTCCAGGCAAGGACGTTGGCGCCGCGGCCGTGCGGGAGGCCGTAGTTCACGCCGTTGACCGTGTTGTAGGTCTGGTCCTTGAGGTCCGGCACGATGTCGGCGTAGTTCGGCACGAGCGCCATGTCCACCGGCTGCACGAAGCCGCCGAAGATCAGGCGCCTGGACGCGTCACCGGAAGCGGAGACGACGTCGTACTGGCCGGTCTGGAACTGCTGGAACGACTCGTCCGACGTGCCGAAGCTCTGCACGGTCACGTCGCACTTCGTGGCCTCCTCGAACGGGGTCACCCAGTCGACCTTCGGGTCGGTCTTTCCCTCCTCGGCGTAGCCGGGCCAGGCGAGGACGCTGAGCTTGCCCTCGCCGTCGCCGACGGGACCGGCGTACTTCGGAACGTCCGGCGGGTTCGAGGCGCTCGAACCGCCCGAGCCGGAGCTGCCGCACGCGGCGAGCATCACGACGGCCGAGCCAATAGCTGCGGCCTTGAGCAGACGCGAAGTGTGCACCTGCATTCCTCCTGTCATCCCTGGTCGTCCCGGGCAACGCTGCCCGGGACGTCGTGCCTGCGACCGAAGCCGCATAGTGGTTGTGCTCGTTGATCTTCTGGTCTTCGGTGGTACGCCGACCGCGCTGGGGCGGACGGTTGATCAGGTCGCGTCACCCGACGCGGTACTCGTGCTCCCTGCGCCACGCGAGACGGACGCGCGTGCCGCGCAGGTTCATGACATCCGACGAGGACGTACGCGAGTTCTGCGCGAGCGCGACCAGCAAGCCACCGGCGTCGAGGTCGACGACGAAGCGGGTGGCGTCGCCGACGTAGATCACCTCGGCGACCGTGCCGTCCGCACAGTGCTCACCGTCGCCGGCTGCGGTGTCGAGGTCGGTGACGTGGATCTTCTCCGGCCGCACGCTGAACACACCCTCGAGGCCGAGCACCTTGAGCGACGCCTCGCCGCGCAGGAGGTTGGACGTGCCGACGAAGCCGGCGACGAACTCGGTGGCCGGCTTCTCGTAGACGTCGGCCGGCGAGCCGATCTGCTCGATGCCGCCCGCGTTGAAGACCGCGATGCGGTCGCTCATCGTGAGCGCCTCCTCCTGGTCGTGCGTCACGAACACGAACGTGATGCCGACCTCGCGCTGGATGGCCTTGAGCTCCACCTGCATCTGCTCGCGCAGCTTGAGATCGAGGGCACCGAGCGGCTCGTCGAGCAGGAGAACCTTGGGCCGGTTGACGAGTGCGCGGGCGAGCGCGACGCGCTGGCGCTGCCCGCCCGACATCGCCGACGGCTTGCGCTCGCCGTACCCCTCGAGGCGCACGGATGCGAGCGCCTCTTCCGCGCGGCGACGGCGCTCGTCCTTGCCGACCTTCTTGACCTTGAGGCCGTACTCGACGTTCTGCTGCACGGTCAGGTGCGGGAAGAGGGCGTAGTCCTGGAAGACGGTGTTGACGTCGCGTTGGAACGGCGGGAGCTGGGAGACGTCGACGCCGCCGAGCTCGATCGTGCCGGCGGTCGGCAGCTCGAAGCCGGCGATCATGCGCAGGACGGTGGTCTTGCCCGAGCCCGACGGCCCGAGCAGGGTGAGGAACTCGCCGTCGGCGATGTCGAGGTCGACCGAGTCGACGGCGACGACGTCACCGAAGGTCTTGCGGAGCCCGCGCAGACGGATGGCGGGGTCGGCGACCGTGACCCTCGCGCTGTCGGTGCTGGGCGTGCTCGCGCTCATGTGGTGCGTGCCCCTCACGATCGGTGGTCGCCGGCGAGATCCGTCGCGGCCCGGGCTCGGCCCCCACCCCGGCGCGCTGACAGTAGTGGGGGATCCGTCGTCAGGACGAGCCCCAGGTGCCGGATCCGTCGCGATCGTGACCGAATTGTGCGATTTCAGCAGCCCTGAGAGGTCCGGACGACACATCTCGTGAGCAGTTCCCGCCGGCAGCGACGAACTGCGCTGCGCGGCGGCCATCTCCAGGGTGCGCGGTCGCGAGTCAGGCTGCGGGCGGCGCCGGGCGCGGCACGGGCCGACGCCGCTGCCCGAGTGCCGCCGGGTCGTGCGGATCGAGCTCGCCCCGGCGTACGCCGACGCCCTCGGGTGCCTCGATGCCGAGCCGCACGAGCCCCGATCGCGCGGTGATGACCGTGATCGTGATGCGGTCGTCGAGGACGACGCTCTGGCCGTGGCTGCGGGCGAGCACGAGCATGGCAGACCTCCCTGTCCAACCCGGCGTACGCGGTCGGAGGCCGACTCCGCCGCCGGTCGAGCCGCGCGGAGCCGGTCCCCGTCCGGCGGCTGCGGCCGGGGTGTCGTGCGCCCACGCCGATGCTGCGCCCTCGCCGTACGCCGATGCCCGCCACCCGCCCGGACGACCCCACCCACACGGCCCAGACGGACCCGAGTTACTGCCCGAATCGACGTTGAAGGCAGCCGCTCAGCGTTGATGTGGGCAGTAGCCCGAGGATCGGACTCAGGTCAGAGCGGCAGCATGGGGGACAGGTCGCTGCGCTCGCCGCTCGCTCGGACGCGGCCGTCGGCGACGGCGTCGGCCCACGCGATGCGTCCGGTGGCGAGGCCGAGCCAGGTGGCGGCGTCGCACTCGACGACCGCGGGCGGCGTGCCCCGGCGGTGGGTGCCGCCCTCGACGGCCTGCACCGCGGCGTGCGGCGGCACGCGCACCTCGACCGCCCGACCGGGCGACTTGGCCACGAGCTCGGCCAGCGAGGCCTTCACCACCGAGCGCACGACCGTGCGCTCCGGGGTCTCGCCGGCATCCCAGGCCGCGAGCAGCTCGAGAGGGGTCACGCCGCGATCCTCCCAGCCCGGCAGCCCACCCGCTCGCACTGATCAATCCGTCGTTTCCCGGCCCGGGAAACGACGGATTGATCAGTGCGAGCAGACGGGGTCAGCGCGCGGGGGCCTGGCCCCAGGCGGGGAGGTCGGCGGCGAAGGCGAGGACGGCGTGCAGGACGCGGTCCCAGCCGCGGTCGAGCATGACGTCGTGGCCCATGCCGGGGAACCACTGCGGCTCGACGCCGTACAGGTCGGCCGTGCGCTGCACGTCGGCAGGACGCACGAGGCGGTCCGACGGCGTGCCGACCACGAGGACGGGGCAGCGCACCGGGCCGACCCTGCGAGGCACCAGCAGCTCCCACTGCACGAGCGGCGACTCGGTCTGCGTGCGATCGGAGTAGCGGCGGGCGGTGTCGGCATCGAGGCCCTCGAACAGGATCTCGGGCTCCATCGACAGCGTGCGCCCCACCACAGCCCCGAGGGCATCGACAGGGCGATCCTTCGCGATCTCCCAGAGGTCGCCGATCGCCGCGTGCAACGGTGCCGGAGTGAGCAGCACCAGCCCTCGCAGCGGGTAGCGCTCGGCGACGAGCTGGGCGACCACGGCGCCCATCGAGTGCCCGATGAGCACCGGCGGCTCGGGCAGCTCGGTGATCGTCTGCATGACGTCGTGCACGTAGTCGCGCGTGAGCGTCGTACGAAGGTGCCGACCACCGGCGGATCCGCCGTGCCCGCGCAGGCTCACGGCGTACGACGGCCAGCCGGCGGCAGCGGCTGCGGGCAGCCAGTTCTCCTCGAAGCACCAGGCGCCGTGCGCGACGCCGTGCACCATGAGCAGCGGAGGACGCGACGACTCGCCCTCGGGCAGCGCGGTCAGCACCTCACGGTGGCTCACCGGGCGCGACGGGAACGACCAGTCCCAGGGACGCATGGCGAGCGTGCCGCGACGCGAACGGCCGGCGCTCATGCCGACTCCTCGAGCTCGTGGATGGCGTCCTGCAGCGCCTGCAGGTAGTCCTGGTGCGCCACCTCGAAGTAGTGCCGCGTCGACTCCTTGTACTCCGTGCCGGCGCTGAAGCGGCGTGAGGACTCCGAGCCCGCGCGTGCCAAGAACCGGTGCGCCACACGTGGTGTGCGCTGGAGCGCCTCGGCGACGCGGGCCGCGAGCATCCCCTGCCAGTGCGCGAGGGTCCACTGACCGGAGTCGGGCTGGATGAGCCCCGACACGATGAGGTTGTCGAACGCCGGGGTGAACATCTGCAGGAACAGCTGCGGATGGTCGTCGTGCCAGTTGAGCCACTCCTGCTCGAGGAACGGGAACGTCACGAGGTAGCCGGTGCAGAACACGACGAGGTCGACATCGGCACGGCTGCCGTCGGCGAACACCGCACCCGCTGCGTCGAAGTGGTCGATGTCGCGCTTCGGCGTGATGTCGCCGTGGCCGACGTAGTAGACGAGCTGCTGGTTGACGATCGGATGCGTCTCGAAGAACCGATGGTCGGGCTTCTTGAGGCCGAACTTGGAGAAGTCGCCGACGGCGAAACGCAGCGAGGCCTTGAACATCTGCCGTCGCACTGCCAACGGGATACGCAGGGCCAGGAGCAGGTCGGCAGTTTGGTCGCTGGGGCGCCCCATGAGGTACTTCGGGTTGTAGTAGTAG
>JBBQAY010000124.1:0-5259 GCA_038316965.1 Candidatus Nanopelagicales bacterium | reverse complement strand
AAGAGGTGCCGCGCCCAGGGGATCTGGCGCTCGCAACGGCACGACATCCGGGCAGATCAAGGGGCAGGGACGCTGTCCGCTATTCCGAGGGAAATCGTCACCCGGCAGATAGTGGCAAGGCCAGGAAATACCTCCGACTTTTCCCTATTCCGCCCGGATGTGGTTTTCTATTCTCGCCGAAGACAATTGTTCGCGGTAGAGGGACGTAGCGACGACAGGATTGATGGCCATGGCTCAGAAGGTGCAGGTCGTGCTCGTGGACGACCTTGACGGCAGCACGGCCGATGAGACGGTCACCTTCTCGCTGGACGGCGTCTCGTACGAGATCGACCTCACCCAGGACAACGCCGCCCACCTGCGCGACGTGCTCGCGCCGTACGTCGGCCACGGTCGACGCATCGGCGGCGGACGCCGGTCGACCTCCTCGGGCGGCCGCACCACCGGCAAGAGCACCGGTGGGATCGACCCCGCGCAGGTCCGCGCCTGGGCCAAGGGCGAGGGCATCGCCGTCAACGAGCGCGGCCGGATCAGCGCCGATCTCCTCGCGAAGTACCAGGCCGCTCAGGCCTAGCCCGCCCCCACGCTCACGGGCACCTGCACCTTCGGGCCGAGCACGAACGCTCCGAGGTAGAGCAGGCCTGCGAGGCCCAGCAGCGCCGGGTAGCCCACGATCAGGGCGAGGTACTCCAGGCATCCGCCGACCATCGCGCCGAGCAGGTTCGCGGCGAACGCGCCGGTGGCGTCCTCGGTGGTGTCGAACCGCGTCGCGAACACCACGTTCGAGGCGAAGACCGGCCCGAAGGCGATGAGCACCGCCACGACCACGCGGACGCCGATCGGCAGGCTCAGCAGCCACGAGGTCGGCACGAGCCAGGCGATGAGGAGCGTCAGCCCGAGCAGGCCGAACGCCACAGGTCTCGACGGTCTCTTCTTCATCCGCCGGGTCACCTCGACGGCGAGCAGCACCACGATGAGAACGCCCGCGAACACGATCGCGTTGACCACCCAGGTGGTGCCGAACAGCAGCGCCGACCACGTCACCGCCCGCGTCTCCAGCAGCAGGAACGCCGCGCCGAGGCACGCGAGGTCGGCGTACGGTGCCATGCGACGCAGCGGCCCCCCGATCGCGCGTACGGCGATGAGCGAGACCAGCAGGATCACGCCGATGACCAGCAGGAACGTGCCCGGGATGCCGGGCTCCTTCAGGTAGAGGAACGGGCGCTCGTCGTGCACCGGCGGCGGCCCTGAGACCTCGCTGACGACCGAGGCGTCCACGGCCGGGTCGCCGCAGCGCTGGTCTGCCTCCGTGACGCCGACGACGATGACAGCGCTCCGTGCGCGGAACGCATCGACGCAGGGCTTGTGCCCGAACGCTGCCTCGGCCGTGTTGGCGAGGCGGCCGATGAGCCAGTCCTCGCGGTAGTAGTTGTACATCGCGAAGGCGCCGCCCGGCTTGAGCACGGCCTTCACGTCCTCGAGCGCCTCCTGCGTGAACAGGTAGCTCTCCAGGCGAAGCTGGTTCGAGCCCGCGACCAGGGTGAGCGAGTCGGGCAGGGCGAAGATGACGAGGTCGTACTCCCTGTCGGTCGTGTGGAGGAACGCGCGCCCGTCGCCGATGTACGGCGTCACCCGCGGGTCGTCGTACGGCTTCTGCGGGTGCAGCTCGACGCCCAGCTGCTTGATGCGCGGGTCGATCTCGACGGCGTCCACGCGCGTCGCGCCCTTGCGCAGTGCGAGGGCGACGTCCGAGCCGTTGCCGGCCCCGACGACGAGCACGTCGCCGACCGGACCTTCCGCGATGCGGGCGTAGGGCTGGGCGTAGAACGGCTCGGCCTCGAGCCGGAAGTCGAGATCGACGATGGCCTGGTGCGGCACACCGTTGGCGATGACGGCGTACGCCGGAGTCTGCTTGCCCGTGGAGTCGGTGGCGACCTGGTCGAGCACGTTGATCTTGTAGTACGGCGACCAGATGTCGCCGTTGCGGATCACACCGAACGACATCGCGACGATCACGACGCCGAGAGCGAGTGCGGTGACCACGATCGGACGGCGGATGAGCGCGATCACGAGCGCCGAGATGACGATGGACCACACGACGGGGCCGGCGCCGACGTAGGACATGACCGCGAAGACGACGGTGCCGGCGAAGCTGCCGAGAAGGTCGAAGCGGTAGGCGTCGAGGCGGGGGAGCTCGAAGAAGCACTCGGCCACCATCACCGCCGGCCCCATCATCACGGCCGCCACGGCCATGAAGACCAGAGTGAGCGTGACCACGGGGGGCCAGGATCCCTGGGTGCTCACGGCGGTGAAGTAGATGAGGTCGCTGCCGGTCTGGTCGACCCCGCCGGGGATGAACGGCACCGCCACCAGCAGCACGGCGAGGGCGGGGGCGAACCACCAGCCCCGCTTGCCGCCCGGCTTGGCCACGAGGAACCCGAGGCCGATGCCGAGGAACGATCCGAGCAGCACGATGTTGGAGAAGTACGACAGGTGCAGCAGGTTGGCGCCCAGCCAGCGGATGAGCATCAGCTCGGTGAACAGCATGAGAGCGCTGGCGAGGAACAGGCGAAGGCGGACCGACATGGCGCCGATCCTGTCCGACGTCGGTACCGCTCCGTGGGACGACGGACGATCCCTGCCCGTCGGGTCGCGGCCTGAGCCGCCCGGCGCGGCCTCCACGGGGGTTCGGGGAGGCCCTCCGTCGCGCTCGGTCGGGCCCGGGTTCACCCACGGCGTAACGGTGGGAGGAACGTCCGGTGCGCCAGGAGGGTTCTGCCGAGGTGAGCCCTGGGAGTCCCCGGGCTAGGCTTACGAGAACGGTCGTGACGCGGCCGATCGTGGTGAGGAGTGCAGATGTTCGAGAGGTTCACCGACCGGGCTCGCCGGGTCGTCGTCCTGGCCCAGGAAGAGGCCCGGATGCTCAACCACAACTACATCGGCACGGAACACATCCTGCTCGGCCTCATCCACGAGGGCGAGGGGGTGGCTGCCAAGGCGCTCGAGTCGCTCGGGATCTCGCTCGAGGCGGTGCGCCAGCAGGTCGAGGAGATCATCGGCCAGGGCCAGCAGGCGCCGTCGGGCCACATCCCCTTCACCCCCCGTGCCAAGAAGGTGCTCGAGCTGTCCCTGCGCGAGGCGCTGCAGCTCGGCCACAACTACATCGGCACCGAGCACATCCTGCTCGGCCTGATCCGCGAGGGTGAGGGCGTCGCCGCCCAGGTCCTCGTCAAGCTCGGCGCCGACCTCAACCGTGTGCGCCAGCAGGTCATCCAGCTGCTGTCGGGCTACCAGGGCAAGGAGCCGCAGCAGACGAGCGGCCCCGCCGAAGGCACACCCTCGACCTACCTCGTCCTCGACCAGTTCGGCCGCAACCTCACCCAGGCGGCCCGCGAGGGCAAGCTCGACCCGGTCATCGGGCGCGAGAAGGAGATCGAGCGGGTCATGCAGATCCTGTCCCGCCGCACCAAGAACAACCCGGTGCTCATCGGCGAGCCCGGCGTCGGCAAGACCGCGGTCGTCGAGGGCCTGGCCCAGATGATCGTCAAGGGCGAGGTGCCCGAGACGCTCAAGGACAAGCAGCTCTACACGCTCGACCTCGGTGCCCTCGTCGCAGGCAGCCGCTACCGCGGTGACTTCGAGGAGCGCCTGAAGAAGGTGCTCAAGGAGATCCGCACGCGCGGCGACATCATCCTGTTCATCGACGAGATGCACACGCTCGTGGGTGCCGGCGCGGCCGAGGGTGCCATCGACGCCGCCTCGATCCTCAAGCCGATGCTCGCCCGCGGTGAGCTTCAGACGATCGGTGCGACCACCCTCGACGAGTACCGCAAGTACGTCGAGAAGGATGCGGCGCTCGAGCGCCGCTTCCAGCCGATCCAGGTGATGGAGCCGACTCTCGCCCACACGATCGAGATCCTGAAGGGTCTGCGCGACCGCTACGAGTCGCACCACCGCGTCAGCATCACCGACGCCGCGCTCGTGGCTGCGGCGACCCTCGCCGACCGCTACATCAGCGACCGCTTCCTGCCGGACAAGGCGATCGACCTCATCGACGAGGCGGGCTCGCGCCTGCGCATCCGTCGGATGACGGCGCCGCCGGACCTGCGCGAGTTCGACGAGCGCATCGCCGACGTCCGCCGCGAGAAGGAGAGCGCGATCGACGCGCAGGACTTCGAGAAGGCTGCCTCGCTCCGCGACAAGGAGAAGCAGCTGCTCGGCGAGAAGGCCACGCGTGAGCGTGAGTGGAAGGCCGGCGACATGGACGTCGTGGCCGAGGTCGACGAGGACCTCGTCGCCGAAGTCCTGGCCACCGCCACCGGCATCCCGGTCTTCAAGCTGACCGAGGAGGAGAGCCAGCGCCTGATCCGCATGGAGGACGAGCTCCACAAGCGCGTCATCGGCCAGGAGCAGGCGATCAAGTCGCTGTCGCAGGCGATCCGCCGTACCCGTGCAGGTCTGAAGGACCCGAAGCGTCCTGGTGGCTCGTTCATCTTCGCCGGGCCCTCGGGCGTCGGCAAGACCGAGCTGTCCAAGACCCTCGCAGAGTTCCTGTTCGGCGACGAGGACTCGCTGATCTCGCTCGACATGAGCGAGTACTCCGAGAAGCACACGGTCTCGCGCCTGTTCGGATCCCCGCCCGGGTACGTCGGCTACGAGGAGGGCGGCCAGCTCACCGAGAAGGTGCGCCGCAAGCCGTTCTCGGTCGTGCTCTTCGACGAGGTCGAGAAGGCGCACCCGGACATCTTCAACTCGCTGCTGCAGATCCTCGAGGACGGTCGCCTGACCGACTCGCAGGGCCGGGTCGTCGACTTCAAGAACACCGTCATCATCATGACGACCAACCTCGGCACGCGCGACATCGCCAAGGGCCAGAACCTCGGCTTCTCCAACGCCGACGACACCAAGTCGTCCTACGAGCGGATGAAGCAGAAGGTCAACGACGAGCTCAAGCAGCACTTCCGGCCCGAGTTCCTCAACCGCGTCGACGACATCGTGGTCTTCCACCAGCTCACTCAGGACGAGATCGTCACGATCGTCGACCTCATGGTGGCCAAGCTCGACCAGCGTCTGCGCGACAAGGACATGGGCATCGAGCTGACGCGGGCGGCCAAGGACCTCCTCGCCGAGCGCGGGTTCGATCCGGTGCTCGGGGCGCGGCCGCTGCGGCGCACGATCCAGCGCGAGATCGAGGACACCCTGGCCGAGAAGATGCTCTTCGGCGAGGTCGGCCCCGGTCAGATCGTGCTGGTCGACGTCGAG
>JBBQAY010000123.1:0-5629 GCA_038316965.1 Candidatus Nanopelagicales bacterium | reverse complement strand
CGGGGTTCGAGGGGTCAACCGGTGCGAAGGTCACCGCCGTGCGCGAGGTCGAGGTGCCGGGCCTCGGAGGGCACATGGAGTGCGGCCTTGCGACGGTCGAGAAGACCAAGACCCTGCAGTGCTTCTGGGCCGACGACGCGTCGTTCGGCGCGATCACGGTGCTGTCGGCGTCCGACCGTGAGAAGGCGACATCGACGGCGACCTCGGTACGGGTCGCGGTGGAGCAGACCGGCTAGGTCGGCTACGCGGACTTGTCGCGGCGCTCGCGCCGACCGGGGGTCGCATCGCGCGGCACCAGGGTCGGCAGCACGTTGTCGAGGACGACCGCTCGGTTGACCACCACGCGCGCGACGTCGTCGCGGCTCGGCACGTCGTACATGACCGAGAGCAGAACCTCTTCCATGATCGCGCGCAGGCCACGTGCACCCGTGCCGCGCAGGATCGCCTGGTCGGCGACCGCCTCGAGGGCGTCTGCCGTGAACTCGAGCTCGACGTTGTCGAGCTCGAACAGACGCTGGTACTGGCGCACGAGCGCGTTGCGCGGCTCGGTGAGCACCTTGACGAGTGCGTCCTGGTCGAGGGCGACCACGGAGGTGAACACCGGCAGACGACCGATGAACTCGGGGATCATGCCGAACTTGAGCATGTCCTCGGGCATCACGCGGCCGAAGACGTTGCCCGGGTTGGTGTTGATGTCGGCGTCGAGACTTGCGGTGAAGCCCAGGGCCTTGCGGCCGATGCGCTGCTCGATGATCTTGTCGAGGCCCGCGAACGCGCCACCCACGATGAACAGGACGTTGGTGGTGTCGATCTGGATGAACTCCTGGTGCGGGTGCTTGCGGCCACCCTGCGGCGGCACCGACGCGGTCGTGCCCTCGAGGATCTTCAGCAGGGCCTGCTGAACGCCCTCGCCGGACACGTCGCGCGTGATCGACGGGTTCTCGCTCTTGCGCGCGACCTTGTCGATCTCGTCGATGTAGATGATGCCGGTCTCGGCCTTCTTGACGTCGTAGTCAGCGGCCTGGATGAGCTTGAGCAGGATGTTCTCGACGTCCTCGCCGACGTAGCCGGCCTCGGTGAGCGCGGTGGCGTCGGCAATCGCGAAGGGGACGTTGAGCATCCGAGCGAGGGTCTGCGCGAGCAACGTCTTGCCCGAGCCCGTGGGGCCGAGCAGCAGGATGTTGGACTTCGCGAGCTCGACCGCGTCGTCGTTGCGACGCTCGCCCGAGCCGCCGGCCTGCACGCGCTTGTAGTGGTTGTAGACGGCGACGGAGAGGGTCTTCTTCGCCTCGTCCTGGCCGATGACGTACTTGTCGAGGAACTCGTAGATCTCGCGCGGCTTGGGCAGCTCGTCGAACTGCAGGTCGCTGGACTCGCTGAGCTCTTCCTCGATGATCTCGTTGCACAGGTCGATGCACTCGTCGCAGATGTAGACCCCGGGGCCCGCGATGAGCTTCTTGACCTGCTTCTGCGACTTGCCGCAGAAGGAGCACTTGAGCAGGTCGCCACCGTCGCCGACGCGTGCCACGTGTCCTCCTCGGGGTTCGTGCAGGAAGAGCAGGAGCGCCCGGTGCGCACCCGCTGAAGGCGACGTTACCCCGTCACAAGCCCTGACACGCGTCTGGAAACACGGGCGGCGGGATCGTTATGCCGACAGCGCAACGCCCGCCCGACACGTGGTCGGGCGGGCGTCGTCGCTGGTCAGAGGCCTGCGGGCGCTGTCGCGTCGGGTCAGACGACCGCACCCTTGCGGGACGGGATCACCGAGTCGACGATGCCGTACTCGACGGCCTCCTCGGCGGTCAGGATCTTGTCGCGCTCGATGTCCTTCTTGACCTGCTCGGGGTCGCGCCCGCTGTGGCGGGACAGGATCCCCTCCATCTCCGTACGCATGCGCAGGAGTTCGGCGGCCTGGATCTCGATGTCGGTGCCCTGGCCGCCGCCCTCGGTGTAGGGCTGGTGGATCAGGACGCGCGCGTGCGGAAGGGCGTAGCGCTTGCCCGCGCTGCCTGCCCCGAGGAGCACGGCGGCAGCCGAGGCCGCCTGGCCGAGGCACACCGTGGTGATCTGCGGCTTGATGAACTGCATCGTGTCGTAGATCGCCGTCATCGCGGTGTACGAGCCACCGGGCGAGTTGATGTAGATGCTGATGTCGCGGTCGGGGTCCATCGACTCCAGGCACAGGAGCTGCGCCATGACGTCGTCGGCGGACGCGTCGTCGATCTGCACGCCGAGGAAGATGATGCGCTCCTCGAACAGCTTGGAGTACGGGTCCCAGGTCTTGGTGCCCTGGGTCGTGCGCTCGGTGAACTGCGGCAGCACGTAGCGGGCAGTAGGGCCGGGGGCAGTGATGCCCGACGGGGTGAACAGCTGATTCATCTCGAAAGTCTCCGTATCCGTCAGTCGCTCGTCAGGCCGTGCCGCCGCCGCCGGAGACGTCCTGTGCGGACGTCACGACGTGGTCGACGATGCCGTAGTCCTTGGCCTCGTCTGCGGAGAACCACTTCTCCCACTCGGAGTCCTCGACGATGCGCTCGACGGGCTGGCCGGAGTGGTGGGCGATGAGCTCGGCCATCTGACGCTTGATCAGCAGCATCTGCTCGGCCTGCTTCTGCACGAGGCTCTGGACGCCGCCGAGGCCGCCGAGAGGCTGGTGCATCATGACGCGGGCGTGCTTGAGCGCGTAGCGCTTGTTCGGCGCGCCTGCGGTCAGCAGGAACTGGCCCATCGACGCGCACATGCCGAGACCCACGGTGGCGACGTCGTTGCCGACGAACTGCATCGTGTCGTAGATGGCCATGCCGGCCGAGACACTGCCGCCGGGCGAGTTCACGTAGAGGTAGATGTCCTTCTCCGGGTCCTCGGCGGACAGGAGCAGGAGCTGGCGCACGATGTCGTTGGCCATCTCATCGCGCACCTCGCCCTCGAGGAACAGGATCCGCTCACGGAGCAGACGCTCCTTGATCGAGTCGCCGTAGCCGGTCACGCCAGGGCCAGGGCCTCGATCAGTCCAGGTACCGCTCACGGTGGTCCTCCAGGTAGGTCTGCGTCGTACGTCGTCGTGTGCTCGACCCTAACGACGAAACACCCCCATGCCATCCCGGGCACGGGGGTGTTCGCCGTAGGCGTGACGCGGGCCGCTCAGGGCGACCCGGACGGGTCAGTGGTTGTGACCCTCGTGGTCGTCGTGGTCGTGACCCTCGTGGTCGTGACCCTCGTGGTCGTCGAACTCCGGGACGCCGGCGGTCGCGAGCTCGTTGAGCGAGGAGAGGTCGATGACCACGCCCTCGGTGTCGACGATGCGTGCGTGCTCGAGGACGTGGGCGAGTGCCTTGCTGCGACGTACCTCGGAGACCGCCGCGGGCACCTGGCCTGCGCTGACGAGCTCCTGGGCGAACTGGTCGGGCGTCATCCCGTAGCGCGGCGCCTGCTGCACGAGCCAGGACGACAGCTCGGCCTCGGAGACGGCGAGCTCCTCGGTCTCGGCGATCTTGTCGAGCACGAGCTGGCTCTTGAGCGAGTCGCGGGTCTGGGTCTCGACCTCGGCGCGGTGGTCGTCGTCGCCATGACCGTCGGCGAAGTGGTCTTCGACCTGCTGGGCCACAGCGCTTTCGGGCACCGGCACCTCGGTCGCGGCCAGGAGCGCCTCGGCGACCTTCTCGCGGGCGGCGTAGCCCTGCTCGAGCAGCTTCACGCGGGCGAGGCGGTCGGACAGGTCCGCACGCAGCTCCGAGATCGTGTCGAACTCGCTGGCCAGCTGGGCGAAGTCGTCGTCGGCAGTGGGGAGCTCGCGCTCGCGGACGGTCGCAACCTTGACGGTGACGGTGATGTCCTTGTCTGCGAACTCGCCACCCTCGGGCGTGAAGGAGAAGGTGCGCTCGTCGCCTGCGGCAGCGCCGTCGACCGCCTCGTCGAAGCCGGGGAGCATGCCGCCGGTGCCCACCTCGTACGAGAGCGCGGTGGCCTCGAGGTCTTCCACCGACTCGCCGCCGAGGTCACCGGACAGGTCGAACAGGATCACGTCGCCGGCGGTGGCCGCGCGCTCGACGGTCTTGAGCGAGCCGAAGCGGCTGCGGAGGCTGTCGAGCTGGGTGTCGACGTCCTCCTCGGTGACGACGGCCGGGTCGACGACGACCTCGATGGTGTCGTACGCCGGAAGCTCGAAGTCGGGAACGACGTCCATCTCAGCGGTGTACGCGAGCGGCTCGGCGTCCTCGAACGTCTGCACGTCGACCTCGGGGCGGCCGAGGAGCTTGATGTCGTTCTCGCGGAGCGCGGTGTCGAGGCTCGCGTTGATGGCGTCGTTGACCGCCTCGTCGAGGACGGCGGCACGGCCGACGCGCTGGTCGATCACGCGGTTGGGCACCTTGCCCTTGCGGAACCCCGGGACGTTGATCTGCGCGGCGATGCGCTTGTAGGCGGCGTCGAGCGAGGGCTTGAGCTCCTCGAACGGCACTTCGACGGTCAGCTTCACCCGGGTGGGCGACAGGGTCTCGACGGCGCTCTTCACGTGGATCGGTGCTCCTGGGTCGGTACGTGCCGGACCACACGATGTAGTCCGCGGACGGGTGGTGCGGGTCTGGCTCACCATGAGGCCGGAGCCCTGGCTGGTCGGGGCGGGGAGACTCGAACTCCCGATCTCCTGCCCCCAAAGCAGGCGCGCTAGCCACTACGCTACGCCCCGCGTGGCGCCCCGATCCTACGGGACGGCAGGCACCCCCTCCGACCGGCCGGGCGGGCCCGGCGCGCGGCCGAGGCTGTGAAGGCGGAGGCACCCCCGCCGCTGTGGAATCATGGGCTCCTGCGGTTCGCCGCACGCGGGTGTAGCTCAATGGCAGAGCCCCAGCCTTCCAAGCTGGCCATGCCGGTTCGATCCCGGTCACCCGCTCCAAGCAAGAAGCGTTGCAGTCAAAGGAAACTTTGCCGCAGGCGCGAGAACGGACTCACGAGAAACGCGTCTCTGTGTCCCTAGATGTCCCTAGCGCGGCATAATCGTCGCAACGAGCGTTCCGAGGGCATTGGGGGCCTCATGCCGCAACCGCGCAAGCCGAAGCCGACCCGTGACACCTGGGGGTCGATCACCGCGATGCCTGGCGGCGGCTGGAGATTGCGCTACTCGGGACCTGACGGGAGACGCAGGTCGGGTGGTGTGTTCCGAACGAAGGCCGCGGCCGAGCAGGCCCGCGCAAAGCTGCACACGGCCGTGGCCGGAGGCGTGTGGCGCCCCTCGGCCCCAGGCGACTCCCCCACGTTGGCGGTCTACGCCGACGCCTGGCTGACGAGGGCCGAGCGCGACGCCCTGTTGAGCCCGCGAACCGTCGCGCTCTATCGACGCCAACTCGACCGTCTGGTGCTCCCCGACGTGGGCGGGATCGAACTCGGCCGTGTTCCCATCGGCCGGATCCGACGCGAGACTGTCGCCGAGTGGGAGGCGGCCGCCACAATCACGGCCCACGCCCACGCAAAGGCATATCTCGAGGGCGCCAACGGGGCTGCTGAGTCGCGCCGCCGGGGCCACCCGGCGCGCTCCTGGGCTCAGCGGCAGGGTCTCGACGTCCCGCGGACTGGGCGCCTCCCGGCCGACGTACTGGCCGCCTGGCACGACGCCGGCTGCCCGGAACACCGACGT
>JBBQAY010000122.1:0-6107 GCA_038316965.1 Candidatus Nanopelagicales bacterium | reverse complement strand
AGGATGTGCCAGTAGAGGTCGATGTCGTCCAGGGGCCGCGAGGCCGAGCGGACGGGCACCAGCAGCGCGGCGACGGCGGCGAGCAGGAGGAAGGGCGCCGGTCTGGCGGCGGACCGCGGTGGGGCCGGCGACTCCTCGGCGGCGACGTCGCTCGCGCTCATGCTGCTGGCCCCCTCGGGCTGTTCTGGACGGCCCCCGGGATGCGGGGGAGTCAGGACATGATCGAGGGGGCCGCCGGGCGTGAGCCCGGCGACCCCCTCGGTGGTCATACGGCTATCAGCAGCCGCTGGTCGAGCCCTGCGTCGAGATGCAGGAGTTGGTCTTGCTGAACGCCGAGTTCACGCGGTTACCCAGCAGGAAGACGACGGCGACGATGATCGCGGCGATGGCTGCCACGAGCAGGCCGTACTCGACTGCCGAGGCGCCCTCGTCGCGGCGAAGAGTGGTGCGGATTCGGGTGATCATAGGGGTGCCCCTCCGGTTACGTGGATCTCCCCGTGGTCCGGGGCGCTGAGACAACTATCGCAGCGGAGCGTGACGGTTCCCTCCCTCGTCAAGGCGGATCGGGATCGGACGTTCGGACGATATGTAACCGTCCGGTCACCCATTGAGAGCAGTGACGGGGTGCCGCGTGACGGTTCGATGCCGTTCCGGAGCCGCGCGGTGCCCGATCGGCGGGTCGGCTAGAGGCCCGGCTCGTCGCGCTTGAGCAGCCCGAGGCGCAGCGCGGTCATGAGGGCCTGGGCCCGGTTGCCGGCGCCGAGCTTGTCGTAGAGCTTGCTGATGTGGGTCTTGGTCGTGGACTCGCTGATGAAGAGCTGGCGGCTGATCTGCGCGACTCCGAGGCCGTCTGCGAGCAGGCCGAGCACCTCGCGCTCGCGCGGGCTCAGCTGGGGGCCGGTGGGCGACAGCTTGCGGCGCATGGCCTCGTTGAGGTCGGCCGAGGTGAACGACCGCGGGGCGCTCGCAGCGTGCCGGGCCGCGGCCACGACGTCCTCGGACGGAGCGTTCTTCGGCACGAAGGCCGACGCACCCGCCTCGAGCGCGTCGAACAGCGTGTCGTCGCCGGCGTACATCGTCAGGATGACGATTCCGAGGTCGGCGTCCTCTGCTCGCAGGGTGCGACAGGCCTCGATGCCGTTTCCGTCGGGAAGGCGGACATCGAGGATCACGACGTCGGGATGCATGAGCCCGATGAGCCGACGCGCGTCGGCGAGAGACCCGGCCTCTCCGGCCACGGTGAACTCGCCGTCGCGCTCGAACGCCCGGCGCAGGCCCTGGCGGATCAGCTCGTGGTCATCGACGAGCAGGACGCTGATGGTCATGGACTTCTGGCCCCCTTGGACTGTTGCCCGATCATGTCACGCGACCCGGTACCGAGGCGGGACCAAGCCTCAGCTGCTAGGAGGTGGAACGCCTGGCGTCGGCTCCGAAGCCGGTTCCTGACTCTGGTCCCTGGCCCAGCGTCACCTCGACGACGGTGCCGCCTCCGACGCGCTGGCGGATCGTGAGCGTCGCGCCGAGGCGTGACGTGCGCTCGCGCATGACGTCGAGGCCGAAGGAGTCCTGGCGGGGGGTCCCCATGCCGCGCCCGTCGTCGGCGACACGCAGGAACGCCCGAGGGGGATCCACCCGACACGTCACCCAGAGGTTGCGAGCCCGAGCGTGCTTGCGCGCGTTGGTGATCGCCTCCTGGGCCACCCGCAGGATCTCGGTCTCGGCCTCGATGGGAAGCCGGTACGGCGACTCGTCGAGGACGAGGTGAACGGTCAGGCCCGATCCGGTGCCGACGCTGCGGACGTACCCCGTCAGCGCCGCGCCGAGGCCGGCCGACGGCTGGACGTCGCTGCGCAGGTCGAAGATCGACAGTCGCAGCTCGCTCACGATGCGCGTCAGCTCGTCGCGCAGACCACGTAGGTCCTTCTTGGACTCGGGGTCCGTCGTGCGGGCAGTGAGGTCGTCGACGACGAAGCCGAGCGCTGCCACCTCCTGCGCGACGCCGTCGTGGATCTCACGTGCGAGCCGACGTCGTTCCTCGACCGTGGCCAGAGCACGGACCTCGCTGAAGAGCTGCCCGGTGTCGATCCGCAGTGCGGCCTCGTCCGCGAGCTGCTGCGCTCGGGCGATGTCGCGGCGGGGCCACGGGCCGCCCGCACGCTCGATGCCGACCAGGCCCACCCGTCGGTCGCCGAGGCTGAGTGCCAGCACCGCCGAGTGGCCGGCGGCGGGGTCGCTGAAGGTGCCGCTCTGCTGCAGGGCCCGGCCGGAGTCCCAGACCCGGGCCCAGACGCCCTCGTCGATGTCGGGGACCCACTCGATGTGGTCGGCCCCGAGGTACGAGAGCGGCATGAGCACGCCGCCGCCGGCGGAGCCGTACAGCGCCGCCCGGTCGAACTCGACCTCGTCGTTCATGGCGGTCAGCACCTGTTGCGCCAGCGCCACCTCGTCCAGACCGGTGGGCAGGGCGCGGGCGACCTCGCGCAGCCGCGTGAGCAGCCCGTGCGCGGTGACGTAGGTGGAGGTGACCGCCCGCTCTCGGGCGGTCACCCGGCGCGCCCAGCCGCCGACGACGCCGGTCGCGACCCCGATGCCGATCCAGGGCGCGATCGCCGTGATGGCACCGGTGCCGGCGAGCGTGGCTCCCGTGGCAACCCTCCCTCCGACGACGGCCGCGACCGAGAGCGTGGAGGCCAGCAGCGCGAAGCCGATGCCCGAGGTGAGGCCGGCTGCCAGCGGGGGCACGATGAGGTACGGCAGGAGTGCGGCCTGCAGCGGCACGGCCAGGCCGATCACCGCGCCGGCCGCCACAGCCTCGGCGACGGGGCGCCAGCGCACCCAGGACCACGTCCGGGGCAGTGGGAGGCTCGACAGCACGGCGATACTCGCGAGCAGCGCGAGGTCGCTGACCGGCACCGTGGCGCCTGCCAGCCCGTTGAGGTAGCAGAGCAGGCCCACGAGGGCGAGCACGCCGAAGCGGACCACCGTGCTCGTGGACTCGGACGGGTCCGGCGTCCATCGGGACTGGCCGGGAAGGCTCGTGCTCATCAGTGCTGACGGTGGCACAGATGGGGGCTCCGCCGCGCGGTGACGCGACTAGCCACGCCGGGCGGGTTCCGCCGGCGGTCCGCGCCAGTGCCGCAGGCTCTGCCAGCATGGGCCGCATGCCCGATGACACGACCTCCCCCGACCGGCTCTCGCGCCTGTCGGACGTCCTCGACACCACCGATGCGCGGCTGAGGCGGGGCGAGGCTGCCTCGCACGCGCCGTGGGCCACGGGCTTCGTGCCCCTGGACCAGTACCTCAGCGGCGGCCTGCGACCGGGTGAGCTCACCTTGCTCGGTGGCCCGCAGGGCATGGGCAAGACCACCTTCGCCCTTCAGGTGGCACGGCATGTCATCGCCACGGGGCATGCCGTCCTGTACGTGTCGTACGAGCACGACTCCGTCAACCTGCTGGAGCGGCTCGTGGCCGCCGAGGCGGGGGAGCGGGCGGGGATCGACGCCGTTCCGCTCCGCTCGGTCCGCGCGCTGCTCGAGGGAGACGGCACCTCGTCCTCGCTCTCGGACAAGCTCGCCGAGACACCAGGCGGAGCGGAGGCACTCGCCGCGGTGTCCAGCGACCTCGAGCGCATGCATGTGCTGCGGGGCGGCATCGACACCTCGATCACCGACATCAGTGACGCCGTTGCAGCGGTGTTGGCCTCGGACGGGCTGGCACCGATCGTGGTGGTGGACTACGTCCAGAAGATCGCGATGGAGGGTGAGCGAGCGGTCGACGAGGATCGCCGGATGGCCCACGTCGCAGGCGGTCTCAAGGATCTGGCATTGACTGCGCTCGTCCCGGTGTTCGCGATCTCCGCCAGCGACGCCGCCGGCATCAGGGACGGCACACGGCTGCGCACCCAGAACCTGCGCGGTGCATCGAGCCTGGCGTACGAGGCGGACGTCGTGCTGGTGCTCAATGAGAAGTACGACGTCGTGGCGCGGCACCACCTCGTCTACGGCGCGGCCAACGTCGAGCGGTTCCACCAGTACGCCGTGCTCTCCATCGAGAAGAACCGCGGTGGCCTCGCCGGCATCGACCTCGAGTTCCGCAAGCGGTTCGAGCAGGCTCGGTACGAGCGCAGCGGGGCGCTCGTCAAGGAGCAGCTCGTCGACGCGCGTCTCTTCGTCGAATGACGGCTAGACGCCGCTGAAGGCGTTCGCGATCTGGATGGCCGCAGGGCCGAGGATCGCGATGAACAGCACCGGCAGGATGCAGAAGATGAGCGGGAAGAGGATCTTCACCGGCACCTTCTGAGCCGCCTCCTCCGCGCGCTGCGTCCGGCGGGTGCGCATCTCCCGCGCCTGGATGCGCAGGACGTTCGCCACCGGGATGCCGAAGGAGTCCGCCTGCACCATCGCGGTGATGAAGCCGCGCAGGTCCGAGACGTCGGTGCGCTCCGCGAGCGCTCGCATCGAGTCGGCCCGCGAGGTGCCGAGCTGCATCTCCTGGAGCACGCGGAAGAACTCGTCAGCGAGCGGACCGTCGGTGTTGCGGGCCACCTGCGACAGGGCGGCGTCGAAGCCGAGGCCGGACTCCACCGAGATCACGAGCAGGTCGAGTGCGTCCGGGAGGTCCTTGAGGATGCGCTCGGACCGGTTGTACGCCGCCTGGTACAGCACGATGTTCGGCGCGTAGAAGCCGAGCAGGGCGAGCCCGATGCCGAGGAAGATCGACCACAGGGGGCTCCCGAACAGAAGCGGCAGCACCACTCCGAGGGAACCGCCGACGATGAGGCCCAGCATCTTGAACGCGACGATGCGGTCGCTGTCCCACTCGGGCGGGTTGCCCGCGAGGTCGAGCTTGCGGCGCATGCGGGCGGTCTGGTCGCTCGGCGTGAACCGGCGTCCGATGCGGGTCAGCCAACCGAAGAACGGCTGCCCGACTCGATCTCCGAACGGCCGATCGAGGTCCTTGCGCATATCTGCGGGCGCAGCCCTGATCGCCTCGACCGCAGCGAGCGATCGCGCGACGCCGGTCGGCTCGCTCTTGCCCGCGAAGGCGACGAAGATGCCCACGATGCCGAGGAAGACGGCGGCGAGCCCCACCCAGAGGACGACGTCACCCATGTCAGACCTCCACCTTGACGACCTTGCGCAGCCAGAACGAGCCGCCGATCAGCAGGACGATCGCGACGACGATCATGAGCAGCCCGATCGGCGTCTGGTAGAGCACGCTCAGGTAGTCGGGGCGCGCGATGACGAGGTAGACGATGAACAGGATCGGCAGCAGGGTGAGGATGACGGCCGACAGGCGACCCTCGGCCGAGAGGACCTCGACCTGACGACGAAGCCGCTCGCGTTCGCGCATGGTCGCCGCGACGCTGCTGAGCACCTCGGCGAGGTTGCCTCCGACCTCGCGCTGGATGCGGATCGCCATGACGACCCAGGCGAAGTCCACGGAGTTCATGCGGCGGGCAACGGTGTCGAGAGCGTCCTCGATGGGCACGCCCAGGCGGGCTTCGACGATCGCACGGTTCAGCTCGGCGGCCATGGGTCCGTCCGACTCGCGCACGACGGTGTCGATGGCCTGGGGGAGCGAGTAGCCGGCGGCCAGCGAGCCCGACAGCAGCTGCAACGTGTCGGGCAGCTGGGCTGCGAACCGCGCCTTGCGCCGCTCGTCCTTGATGGCGAGGTAGGCGTACGGGAGCAGGAGACCGATCACCAGGCCGATGATCGTGGCGACGAGGTTGAAGCCCGAGAGCAGCGTGAACAGGATCGCGAGAACGACGGCGACGCCGATGTGGATCAGCAGCCACTCCGCCGGTTTCAACGGGACGCCTGCAGCGTCGAGCTTGGTGCCGAGCGCGGTGTCGATGTCGCGGCGCTGGACGACGCGGCCGGCGAACTCGACGGCGGAACGCGCCACGCCGTTCTCGCCCGCGGCGTTCGGATCCCGCGGCGTCAGGGAGTAGCGCGAGAGGCGCCGACGGAGCCGTCCGGTCGTCTGGGAGTCGCGGTCGCTCGACAGGAACGCGACTGCCAGGAGGGCGAACAGGCCGACCCCGAGGGCGCCCAGGGCCACCGGCAGGAGCCAGCTCGTGCCGAAGATGCCGGGGTCGGTGG
>JBBQAY010000121.1:0-6408 GCA_038316965.1 Candidatus Nanopelagicales bacterium | reverse complement strand
CCGTGTGCCGCATCGCGACGTTGTCATCTGCTCCTTCCACACGCCCGACGAGTACTACGCGGACCATGCCCGCGAGCTCAAGGAGCAGCTGGAGTCCCTCGGTCTGCCCTACGAGCTGCTCGAGGTCGAGAAGCGTGAGGGCGAGGACTGGGCCGACGTCACGCGGCGCAAGATCGGGTTCATCCACGACGTCTGCCAGAAGTACCCCGACTCCATGGTGTTCTGGATCGACGTCGACTGCAGGCTCACCCACCTGCCCGACTACGTGCGGGACTCCACCGCCGACCTCATCGGGTTCCAGCGCAGCTTCCGCTCGCCGCTGCACATCGGCTATGCGAACCGCGCCCGCTTCTGGGAGCCCTCGTTCTGGGGCGTCGCCCCGACCGCCCAGGGCCGCAAGCTCGTCGCCGACGCGTACGAGCTCGAGCGCCGCTCGGACATCAAGGCGACCGACGACTACTTCCTCGAGGAGGCGTGGCGGGCCAACGCCCGCAACCTCACGTTCCAGATGATCCCGTCGACTGCGATCGTCCGTAAGCGCAAGATCGACGAGCCCGAGCGCCGTGAGAGCTTCTTCGTCTTCGGCTCCAGCGGCAACGTCGCGGAGTTCAAGGACAAGGTCGTCCAGCACACCGGCAAGAAGAACGTCGGAACCCGGAAGAAGCTGCTGGGCCAGGCCAAGAGGATCGAGCGATCGCTGCCCGACGGCGCGCGTCGGCCGCTTCGCCGCATCGTCGACACCGTCGGCGTCACCGGAGTGCTCACCGCCGACTCGGCGAAGGCGCTGGACCCGGAGCGCGGCAAGGCGATCAACGAGATGCTCGGTGCCGGCATGGCAGGCGACCCGGTGCTGTTCGAGGCTGCCCGCCATGACTTCGACAACAAGTACATCGCCGCCCCGGGCGAGCTCGTGCTGCGTTCGGCCTCCGAGGCGTTCATGGAGTACTCCTCGCGCGGCAGCGACACCACCATCCGGCTCGCGTGGTGGTCCAAGCCGTTCCCGGGCAACTTCGGCGACTGGCTGAGCCCTCTCGCCATCTCGCACTACACCGATGACAACATCCGTCTGCAGGCGGTCACGAAGGCCACGAACAAGCCGCACCTCGTGTCGCTGGGCTCCATCGGGCGCTTCATCCGCCCGAGCTCGATCGTGGTGGGCACCGGCATCTCGCGCGACGACATCGAGATGGCGAAGAAGGCTCACTACGTCTCGGTCCGCGGGCCGATCACCGCACGCGTGGTCCGCGAGTCAGGTGGACCGGTCGTGGGCGCCTTCGGCGACCCGGGCCTTCTCATGGACCGCCTCGTGCCCGTGGAGCGCGGTGCGACCAATGGCCGCATCGCTTTCGTGCGCCACTTCTCGCACAAGAACATCCCGATGCAGCTGCCGGACAACGTCGACGAGTACCCGGTGCTCATGGGCCGGAGCGCTGACATCGCCGCGTTCTGCGCGACGCTCAACGAGTACGACGCCGTCGTCACCAGTGCGATGCACGTCATGATCGTGTGTCAGAGCTACGGGATCCCGTGCGGCCTCGTGACCTTCGAGGGCTTCGAGAGCAACGTCCACGGGCTTGGCATCAAGTATGAGGACTACGCCCTCGGTGCCGACGTCGAGGTCATGAACCCGCACACGGTCCCGCTCGACCTTCGCCGCCAAGACCTCCACAACATCATCCGCGACATCAGCGTGGGCGAGGCCAAGAAGGACGAGGTCGAGTCCCACCTGAAGGCCGCGGTGGCCGTCGCCCTCGCCGCCGGCAACAAGAAGCACAGATAGCCCCGACCACCGCACCCCGGGAACCGTCCACGCGGTAGCCCGCCTGGACGAAGAAGGATCATGGCGAAGATGTCGGTCATGCCGTCGGGCTCCGCGGTGCGCGAGATCATGCGGCATCCCTTCCGGATCGCCATGCCTCAGCTGGCGCGATCGCTCCGTGGCACCTACCAGGCTCTCGTCCCCAAGGGGCGTGACCGGTGGATGCTGACGTTCCTGGTGGCACTCGGAGCGTTCATCCCGGTGACCGAGCTGTTCGTCACCAAGCTCTTCACCGACGTCATCTCCCGGGAGAAGAACGGCGCCGACCTCAAGGGCATCGCCGTCGAGGTCTCGATCTTTTTCGTGCTGTTCCTCGCTACTCGCGTGGCCCACTACGCCCAGCGCATCTACCGCGTGCAGTTCTTCGACACGGTCTTCCGAAAGGCGGGGCGCAGCGAGAAGGGCTCCACCGCGAGCTGGGAATGGGCTCTCGGCCTCGAGCTCGTCAACGTGCTCAGCTTCACGGTTCAGCTCATCGTCATCGCCGCGTTCTTCATCTGGCTCGCGCCGATCTACGGCGCGTTCAACGTGCTGCTGGTGGTGCTGCTCCTCGAGGTGATCAGCCGGCTGTTCCGCTACCAGCTCGCGGCCCAGAAGCGCTACGTCGAGCAGCGCGACAAGAAGCAGTTCGTCCCTGCGTACCAGAAGCTGCGCTCGCGCATCATGAGCGCGGAGATCGGCACACTGGTCTCGTCGGTCGGCGTCGTCATCCTGCTGGCGGCGCTCATCATGTTCAGCATCAACGGACTCGTGCCGTTCACGACGACCATCGTCCTGTTCCTCGGGGCACGACTGCAGAACGGCACCGTGGCGAGCCTGTCGGGCGCGGTGATGCGCTACGCGCGTGCCGTGGCGTACGCCGAGGTCAAGGTCAAGTCGAAGGACGACGACGAGGACGAGGACGACTGAGGCTGTGACGGCCCGGATCACCCTCGGCTACTCGACGACCGCCGACCGCGTCGCCAACCTCGACCCGCCGCCCGAGGACCCTCTGCTGGCGGTCGTCGTCGTGGTGCAGACCCCGGGCGGCACCGACTGGCGCTCGTCGCTGCCCGCCACGCTCACCTCGCGCACCGACGTCACGCTGCTCGAGCAGGTGGCCCGCGGAGTGGCCAAGAGCCGCAACCTCGTGCTCGACTCCACGACGACCGAGTTCCTGCTCTTCGCCGACGACGACGTGGTGTTCGACTGGGCCGGCATCCTCGAGGGCATCGCCCTGCTCGACGCCGGCCCCGACCCCGAGGCCCCGGACATGCTGCTCGCCGCCGCTCGCGACGAGCACGGTCGGCTCCGCAAGGACTACCCGTCGTCGGTCGTGCCGTTGACGCTGCGCAACAGCGGTAAGGCTGCGACGTACGAGATGCTCGTGCGCGTCTCGGCCGTTCGGGCGCTCGGGATCCGCTTCGACGAGCGGTACGGTGCCGGCGCTGCGAACTACCTCGGCGACGAGTACATCTTCTGCGCGGACCTTCTGCGGGCCGGTGGTCGTGGGCTGCACGGTCCCGTCGTCGTCGCCATGCACCCGGACGACTCGTCCGGATCACGCTGGGGTACCGAGGCAGACCGTCGCGCCCGAGCCGTGGTCTTCGACCGGGTGTTCGGCTGGAAGGCACCCGCCGTGCGCCTCGCCTTCGGACTCCGCAGGCGGAGGCTGCTCGGCGGCGTCGTTGGCGCCCTGCGCTTCACCGTGGGCCGCTGACCGCCCTGGACCAACCGGATAGCGGGACACCGACTACCGCTCTGGCTACCGTGGTCGAGGGAGTTCCTTCCGGGAGGCCGTGATGCAGCGCGGACGACGTACGGCCCTCGCGTGTACGGCGGCAGCGTTGATGGCGGTGTCGTTGGCCCCGACGGCGGCCCAGGCCATGGTGTCCGGAGACGGCAACACAACCACTCCGGTCGGCCTTCCTACCTCACCGCCGGCTCCCGCTCGCTACACCGGGCCGGCGTTCGTGATCGGTGACTCGGTGCTGCTCGGCGCCAAGACCTGCGTGGCCGCCAAGGGCTGGTCGTACGACGCGAAGGGCAGCCGCCAGGCGCCGGCACTGCGCGACGTCCTGGCCTCGATGGGCTCCCGAGTGCCGCACCTCGTTGCTGTGCACGTCGGTACCAACGGCGGCGTGACCGACCAGCAGATCGACGCCATCATGAAGGTGCTGGGCTCCAAGCGGATCGTGGTGTGGGTGACCGTCCAGCTGCCCAACAACGGCCGCTACTCCCACGAGTTGCGCACCAACACCGCGATCCGGCACGCAGCGTGGCGGTTCCCCAACACCAGGCTTGCCGACTGGAACGCGAAGTCCGAGCCGAACCTGGCGACCTGGACCTGGTCGGACCACATCCACCTGCAGCCCGCCGGATGCCGGGCCTTCGCTTCCCTCATCGACTCCGTAGGTCGCGCGCCGACGACCAGGTGAGGCCTCGACGTACGACGAAGGCCCCGACCTCGCGGTCGGGGCCTTCGTGGTGCAGGTGGGGGACTGAACGTCCCAGCACCGTGCGAGTCGGCTGTGTTCACGGTTCCAGAAGTGCTGTGACTGCTAGGCATGGTGCATATCGCCCGGTCGTCGCCAGGACGTCTGCTGGGTCATGTACGCCCGCGGGGACGACTCTGAACTTGGTCGGGGGCGGAGTTGGTATCAGGGAGTCCCGCACCGACGCCGTCGGTGAGGCAGGCCGTCGCGGAGCACTTCGGCGGCACGCGCGCGACCGAGCGGACGGTCCTTCCCGAGGAAGTGCAGCACCTCTGCGCGCAGGAGTGACCGTTGACCGACGATCCAGGCGCAGAGCAGCGGCGCCGGGATCGTCGACGACCCAGTTCTGCGTGATCGGTTCTTCCAGCTTCTCAGGGATGGACGAGGATCTTGACGGCAGTTTCGTTGTGATTGATCAAGGCCTCGAACCCGTCGTCGACGAGACGCTCGAGCGGGATCTTCGCCGTGATGAACGGTGCGAGATCCACCTTCCCGTCCTGGACGAGTTTGATCGTGGCGGGGTGGTCGTTGCAGTAGGCGATGGTGCCGCGCAGGTCGATCTCCTTGAGCACGATCGCCTGCATGTCGATGGTTGCCGGCTTGCTCCAGATCGACACGTTGACCACGACGCCGCCCGGCTTCACGGCGACCAGGAGCAGGTCCAGGACGCTGTTGACGCTGGAGCACTCGAAGCAGACGTCAGCGCCGAGTCCGCCGGTGATCTCGAGGACGCGCGCTGAGACGTCGTCCTTGCTCGGGTCGAGGACGTGGTCGGCGACGCCGGTCGACAGGGCCTTGGCCTTACGGGCTTCGCTGATCTCGGAGACGATCACGGTGAGCCCCTCGGCCTTCAGGACGGCCGAGAGCAGCAGACCGATGGGGCCGGCGCCTCCGACGAAGGCGACGTCGCCCGCTTTGGCACCGCTGCGGACGAACGCGTGGTGGCCGACCGACAGCGGCTCGATGAGCGCAGCCTGGTCGAGCGGGATGTCGCCGACGGGATGCACCCACCGGCGCTCGACGACGATCTTCTCGCTGAGACCGCCGCCGCCGCCCGCGAGGCCGATGAACCCCATCGTGGTGCAGAGGTTGTAGCGCCCCTCGTTACACGGCGCGCACTCGCCGCACACGAAGTACGGCTCGACCACGACGTTCTCCCCGACGGCGAGGTCGGTGACCCCCTCGCCCAGGGCGGAGATCGTTCCCGAGAACTCGTGGCCCATGGTCACCGGCTCCTCCTCGTGGGTGAGGGGGTGCGGGTGGCCCTTGGCCGGGATGAAGATCGGGCCCTCGAGGAACTCGTGCAGGTCGGTGCCGCAGATGCCGCACCAGGCGATGTCGATCATCACCGCTCCCGGATGCAGCTCCGGGACGGCGACGTCCTTGATCTTGATGTCCTGAGGTCCGTAGAACCGTGCTGCCTTCATGGCTGGCTTCTCTCTGAGAGGACGTGCGCGGGGTCAGACGAAGAAGCCGAGCGGCTTCGGATCGTGGTTCACCAGGACGTTCTTGACCTCCTGGTAGTTGCGCAGCGTCTGCTGGTCGGTCTCGCGGCCGTAGCCGGACTGCTTGTAGCCGCCGAAGCCGGCGCCCGCGGGGTACTGGTGGTAGGTGTTCACCCAGACGCGTCCGGCGAGGATGTCCTCGCTGGCGCGGTAGGTGATGTCGGTGTCGCGGCTCCAGACGCCCGAGCCCAGACCGTAGATCGTGTCGTTGGCGATCGCGATGGCCTCGGCGTAGTCCTTGAACGTGGCGACGGTGACGACCGGGCCGAAGATCTCGTCCTGGAAGACCTTCATGTCGTTCGTCCCCTGGAACACCGTGGGCTGGATGAAGTAGCCGTCGGCAAGGTCGCCCGGCAGATGAGCAAGGTCCCCGCCGGTGAGCACCTTCGCGCCCTCCTCGGGTCCGAGCTTGAGGTAGCCCGAGATCTTCTCGAGCTGCTCGTGGCTGTTCTGGGGGCCCATCTCGGTGGAGGTGTCCAGCGGGTCGCCGACCGTGATCTTCTCCACCCGAAGCACGGCGTCCTCGAGGAACCCGGCCTCGACCAGGCCGTCCTGGAGCAGCGCCCTCGACGGGCACGAGCAGATCTCGCCCTTGTTGAGGGCGAACATG
>JBBQAY010000120.1:0-6456 GCA_038316965.1 Candidatus Nanopelagicales bacterium | reverse complement strand
GTCTGGTTGCCTCTAGAGCAACCGGGGGCACCATCATCCGGAACGTACGGCGAGTGGCGGGGGAGACAGCGGGGCTTGGGTGCTGGTGGTCCGGTGAGCGGGCGGGGGCCGATAGGGTCGGGGTGACCGGTTCGTGACCGGGCCCCGGTGCCCGCAACGGCCCGGCCGCCGCACCCGTGGCGCCTTCCCGGCAACGTCGCCGAGGCAGTGAAGGGCGCCGCGCGAGCGGCCCGACGAGCCCGTCCGCAGCGCCGCTGCGGAGCACAGCGACACTCTGGAGCTACCTGTGGCCAGCATCGACGCCGTCATCGCCCGCGAGATCCTCGACTCCCGCGGCAACCCGACCATCGAGGTGGAGGTCGGCCTGGACGACGGCACCGTCGCCCGCGCAGCCGTCCCCTCCGGCGCCTCGACCGGCGCGTTCGAGGCCGTGGAGCTCCGCGACGGCGGTGACCGGTACGGCGGCAAGGGCGTCGAGAAGGCCGTGCTCGCGGTCGAGGACGAGATCGCACCGGAGATCCTCGGCTTCGACGCCACCGAGCAGCGCCTCATCGACCAGGTGATGATCGACCTCGACGGCACCCCCAACAAGGAGCGCCTCGGCGCCAACGCGATCCTCGGCGTCTCGCTCGCCGTCGCGAAGGCTGCGTCCGACTCGGCCGGCCTGCCGCTCTTCCGCTACCTCGGCGGACCCAACGCCCACCTCCTGCCCGTGCCGATGATGAACATCATGAACGGCGGGTCGCACGCCGACTCCGACGTCGACATCCAGGAGTTCATGATCGCGCCGATCGGCGCCGAGTCGTTCCGCGAGGCGCTGCGCATGGGCGCGGAGGTCTACCACGCGCTCAAGTCGGTGCTGAAGAAGGAAGGCCTCGCGACGGGCCTCGGCGACGAGGGCGGCTTCGCCCCCAACCTGCCGAGCAACCGCACCGCCCTCGACCTGATCGCCAAGGCGGTCGACATCGCCGGCTACACCCTCGGCTCTGACATCGCGCTCGCGCTCGACGTCGCGGCCAGCGAGTTCTACGACGACGGCGTCTACACCTTCGAGGGCACCAGCAAGACCGCCGAGGAGATGTCGGCCTACTACGCCCAGCTCGTCGCGGACTACCCCCTCGTGTCGATCGAGGACCCGCTCAACGAGGACGACTGGGTCGGCTGGAAGACCCTGACCGACGCGATCGGCTCGCAGGTCCAGATCGTGGGCGACGACCTGTTCGTCACCAACCCCGAGCGCCTCGCACGCGGCATCGAGTCCGACACCGCCAACGCGCTGCTCGTGAAGGTCAACCAGATCGGCACGCTCACCGAGACGCTGGACGCCGTCACCATGGCCCACCGCGCCGGCTACCGCTGCATGATGAGCCACCGTTCGGGCGAGACCGAGGACGTCACCATCGCCGACCTCGCGGTCGCGGTGGACGCCGGCCAGATCAAGACGGGCGCCCCGGCCCGCTCGGAGCGCGTGGCGAAGTACAACCAGCTGCTGCGCATCGAGGAGGAGCTCGACGACGCGGCGCGCTACGCCGGTCGCGGCGCCTTCCCGCGTTTCCACGGCTGAGCGAGTCACACTCGTACGCATGACCGGGCCGTCGCAGCGTGCCGCGGAGCGCCAGAAGGCGCGCCGCGGGGCTGCGGCGACCCCGTCGGCGCGTGGTCGGGTCCGCGCGGCCGCCTCGATGGTGCGGGATCGCCCTACCCTCACCGGCCGCGCGGTGATCCTCGCCGGAGTCGTCGGGATGCTCGTGCTCACCCTCGCCGTGCCGCTGCGCGAGCTGCTCGCCCAGCGCGCTGAGATCAACGCGCTCCGCACGTCCAACGAGGCGGCCCAGGTGCGCGTCGACTCGCTGGTGCTGGCCCAGGAGCGGCTCCGGGACCCTGCCTACGTCACCTCGCTGATCCGCGAGCGGCTGCACTACGTCCTGCCGGGCGAGGTCGGGTACGTCGTGCTCGACCCGCAGGAGGCACCCGCGCCCACGTCGTCCACGGCGGCGCCGTCCGCTGCGTGGTACGGCACGCTGTGGCAGTCGGTCCAGGACGCCGATCAGGCGGGCAAGCCCGCGCCCACGCCGTCCGCCTCGCGCTGACCGCCGCTCAGCACCGCCCCAGCGCCGCAGCTGCTCGACTCTGGGACGATCTCCCCATGAGCGACGCACCCTCGTCCCCGATGGCGGATCGCGATGCGCCGTCCCCGGAGGACCTCGCCGCCATCGGCCGCCAGCTTGGACGAGAGCCGCGCGGTGTACGCCGGGTCGCCCACCGCTGCGCGTGCGGCGATCCCGACGTGGTGGAGACCGAGCCGCGCCTCCCTGACGGCACACCCTTCCCCACGCTGTACTACCTGACGTGCCCTCGGGCTGCGGGGCTCATCGGCACGCTCGAGGCCGGCGGCACCATGCGCGAGATGCAGGACCGGCTCGCCGACGACCACGATCTCGCCGCCGCGTACACAGCCGCGCACGAGGCCTACCTGGCCGCGCGCGAGGCGGTCGGCCACGTGGCGGAGATCGCTGGGATCACCGCGGGCGGCATGCCCAGCCGGGTGAAGTGCCTGCACGTCCTCGTCGGACACTCCCTCGCGGCCGGCCCGGGCGTGAACCCGTTCGGTGACGAGGCCCTCGACCTGCTGCCCGACTGGGGCGCCGCTGGTGCGTGCACCCGCGAGGAGCCTGCGTGAGCGCCGTACGCGTCGCCGCGATCGACTGTGGCACCAACGCGATCCGCCTGCTGATCGCCGACGTCGATGTCGATGCTGGTCGGCTGATCGACCTCGACCGACGGATGGAGATCGTGCGGCTCGGTGAGGGCGTCGACGCGACCGGGCGGCTGTCGGACGACGCGCTCGAGCGCACGTTCGCCGCGTGCGAGAGGTACGCCGACGTCATCGAGGAGCTGGGCGCCACACGTGTGCGGTTCGTCGCGACCTCGGCCTCCCGCGATGCGTCGAACCGCGCCGACTTCGTCGCGGGCGTCCGTGCGCGCATCGGAGTGGAGCCCGAGGTGATCACGGGCGACGAGGAGGCGGCACTGTCGTTCGCCGGTGCCACCCGCGGCCTCGTCGGCGCGGAGCCTCCGTACCTCGTCGTCGACATCGGCGGCGGCTCGACCGAGTTCGTGCTGGGCACCGAGGCGCCTGTCGCTGCGCGCAGCGTCGACGTCGGGTGCGTGCGGATGACCGAGCGGCACGTGCGCCACGATCCGCCGACTCCTGACGAGGTCGAGGGCATCGTGCGCGATGTGGATGCCGCCATCACCCTTGCGGGGCAGGCGGTTCCGCTCGGCGAGGCTCGCACCCTCGTAGGTCTGGCCGGGTCGGTCACCACCGCGGCGGGCATCGCGCTCGAACTGCAGGAGTACGACTCGACGCTCATCCATGGCTCGCGCATCAGCGCTGAGCAGATCGCCTCAGTGTCCGACCGGCTGCTCCGACTCGACCACGCGCAGCGTTCCGCGATCGGCGTCATGCACCCGGGTCGCGTCGACGTCATCAACGCAGGGGTGCTGGTGCTGCGCCGTGTCCTCGAGCGCACCGGCCTGCCTGAGGTGCTCGTGTCCGAGCACGACATCCTCGACGGCCTGGCCTGGGCGTTGGCCGAGAACCCATGAGCCCGTGGCGGATCGAGGTGCGCGATCCCGCTGATCCAGCCGCCGTGGCGGCGGTTGCGGCGTACTCCTCCGAGCTCGATGCCCGGTTCGGCGAGTCGTCACCCACGATCAGTGATCCCCACCTCGACGACTACCGCCGCCCCGCCGGCACGTTCCTCGTGGTTGTCGACGAGTCCGGCGACGTGCTCGGCTGCGCCGGCCTGCGCACGATCGAGACCGATGTGTACGGCACCGTCGCCGAGGTGAAGCGGATGTGGGTGTCACCGCTGCTGCGCGGGCAGGGTGTGGGCCGAGCTCTGCTCGAGCGGCTGCACGAGGAGGCTCGCGTCCGTGGCCTGACGCAGGTGGTGCTCGACAGCAGGCGCGACCTCGAGGATGCCCGTCGGCTCTATGCGGGGGCCGGGTACGCCGACGTCGACCGCTACAACGCCAACGCCGATGCCACCGTGTGGATGCGCGTCGACCTCGGGAGCGGCAGACGCACCTACGCCTCGGTGATGCTCGTGGACGAGCACGGCGCGGTGCTGCTGCAGCACCGCGACGCGCACGCGCCGCGCGCGCCACTGCTGTGGGGCATGGTCGGTGGCGCGGTCGAGGCGGGCGAGGCGCCGGACGAGGCCGCATACCGCGAGCTCCGTGAGGAGACCGGCATCGAGCTCGCACCAGGTGCCCTCGACCTCTGGTCGTCGGACTCCTTCACGTGGTCGGACGGCTCGGACGCCGACTACCGCGTCTTCGTCGCCGCGACGTCGCTGAACGACGCCGACGTCGTGCTGGGGGAGGGTCTCGCGATCGTGTTCGTTGCTGCAGCGGAGATCGCCTTGCTGCCTCTCACCGAGTCGGGCCGCCACTTCATCCTGAGCTTCCTGGCGTCCGACAGCTACCGCGCGCTTCTCGCACGCTGATCGTCCGGTCGGTATGCGACAGCGTTCGTCGTGGTGGTGACGTCCAGCACAGCGCGAACGCCTCAGATGCGTCGTCGTCGCAGGTCAGGGCCTGATGCGAACCATTCGCGCTGGGAATCCTGGCCTTTCGGCTGTGCGGCCGTAGTGAGGCAGACCTAACCTGGAGGCATGACCACCAGCGCGAGCACCCCTCCCCGCATCCTCATCGTCGGCGGAGGCTACGTCGGCCTCTACACCGCGCTGCGCCTGGCGAAGAAGCTCCAGCGCGGCGAGGCCGTGGTCACCGTCGTCGACCCCCGCTCGTACATGACCTACCAGCCGTTCCTGCCCGAGGCGGGCGCCGGCTCGATCCAGCCGCGGCACACCGTCGTCCCGCTGCGCCAGACCCTGCCCGACGCCGAGGTCATCACCGGATCGGTGCAGTCGGTCGAGCACGCGCGCAAGGTCGCGACGATCCTGCCGCTCGAGGGCGATGCCTACGAGCTGCAGTACGACGTCCTCGTGATGGCGGTCGGCGCCGTTCCGCGCGTGCTGCCGATCCCCGGCCTCGCGGAATGGGCGATCGGCTTCAAGAACGTCGAAGAGGCCATCGCGCTGCGCAACCACGTGCTCGAGTGCCTCGACATCGCAGAGACGGCGACAGACCCCGCGATCCGCGAGCGCAACCTCACGTTCGTGTTCGTCGGCGGCGGGTACGCCGGCGTCGAGGCCCTTGCGGAGATCGAGGACCTGGCCCGCTACGCGACCCGCTACATGCGCAACATCACGCCCGAGGACCTGCGCTTCGTCCTCGTCGAGGCGACGAACCGCATCCTCCCCGAGGTGGGCGAGGACATGGGCCGCTGGACGGTCGAGCAGCTGCGCGAGCGCGGCATCGAGATCCGCCTGGAGACGCGACTCGAGTCGACGGTCAAGGGTCATGTCGTGCTCTCGGACGGCGCGCAGATGCTGTCGGACACCGTCGTGTGGACCGCCGGCGTGAAGGCGAATCCGCTGCTCGAGGCGACCGACCTCCCGCTCGACGAGCGGGGTCGGCTCGTGTGCGAGACCGACCTGCGCGTGGTCGGCCTCGAGGACGCGTTCGGCGCCGGTGACTGCACCGCCGTCCCCGACCTGACCAACCCCGGCACGTTCTGCTCGCCGTCGGCGCAGCACGCCGTGCGCCAGGCGAAGGTGCTGGCCGACAACGCCATCGCGGTGATGCGCGGATTCGACACGGTCGACTACAAGCACAAGCACAACGGCTCGGTCGCCTCGCTCGGCCTCTACAAGGGCGTGGCGCAGGTGAAGGGCATCCAGATCAAGGGCTTCCCGGCCTGGTTCCTGCACCGGACCTACCACATGAGCAAGGTTCCGACGACGCGCCGCAAGGTGTCCGTGGTCGCCGACTGGACGATCGCGTTCCTGTTCAAGCGCGACGTCACCAGCCTCTGGGGCACCCATGACGACCTGCGCCGCAACTCCTCGCTGACGCAAAGCGGAGCCCCGCGCCGCCACGAGGACTGACCCCCCAGCTCGCACTGATCAATCCGTCGCTTCCCGGGCCGGGAAACGACGGATGGATCAGTGCGAGCGCAGGGGTGGGGGCGTGCGGGTGGCTGATGCTGCCTAGGCTGGCCGCATGACTCGCAGCCTCGCCGTCACGGTCCTCGGGCACGACCGACCCGGCATCATCGCCGAGGTCACCGGCGCGCTCGCCGCGGTCGGCGGCAACCTCGAGGACTCCTCGTTGACGCTGCTGCGCGGGCACTTCGCCTGGACGCTCGTGGTGTCGGTCGAGGCCGACGCCGACGAGGTCGCCGCCCGTCTCGAGCACCTCACGGCCGAGGGCCTGGTCGTCTCGGTGCTCCCCGTGCCGGACGCCGATGCCGCCGCCGTCGAGGGCACGTCCTGGCTCCTCTCGGTGCACGGCGCCGACCGCCCCGGCATCGTGTCGGGCCTC
>JBBQAY010000119.1:0-6678 GCA_038316965.1 Candidatus Nanopelagicales bacterium | reverse complement strand
GGCTTCGGGCTCGACGGCCTCGACGGCGTCGACGGCTCCGGGCTCGAGGTCGTCGACCTCGACCTCGGGGGATTCGGCCGGGGCGGTCGCAGGAAGGTAGGCGGCGCGCGTGACCATCGCGAAGCCGGGCCACGCACCGCTGAGCAGAACGTCGAGCGGCTGACCCGTCTCTCCGGTCACGGTGTAGAGGAGGTCGACGTCGCCGCTGCCGACGAGGTTCAGGTACGCCGCCGTCACGCGGCCGGCGTCGGCGGCCGAGAGCCCGTGGGCGACGTCGTCGATCGTGCGTACGCGCCGCCAGCGTGGGCGACCGTGCAGGCGGTAGGCCTCGTCGGTCCACCGGACCGTTCCGTCCTCGCCGACCTCGACCAACCCGGTGGCATCGGCCGTCGCCGTGGCGACGAGTGCGGCGTCGCCGAGACCGGCCCCAGCCGGGTCGGCTGCGGCCAACCACAGTGGGAGACGGTCAGGCACGGGATCGATGATGCCCGCAGGTGACGCTTCGGAGCAGCCCACCCCGGCATGAATGCTCCGACCGGGTGAGTCCGACGTCACCCGGAGTGAGCAACGGGCCGTTGCGCGGCGGGCTCAGCGCGCGCT
The DNA here is from genome assembly GCA_038316965.1 of Candidatus Nanopelagicales bacterium. Lineage (GTDB taxonomy): Bacteria > Actinomycetota > Actinomycetes > S36-B12 > CAIYMF01 > Longivirga. The sequence continues at coordinate 6,078 of JBBQAY010000119.1, read as the reverse complement.
CACGCCGTTGCGCCGGTCGTGCCGGACACCGGGGCGGTCAGGTCGTAGACGGTCACGCCGCCCACGGTCTGTGCGGTGAAGTTCTCCTGCACCCAGGTGGAGATCTCGCTCGTGCTGGAGGCTCCGCCGTTCTGGCCGCCGAAGCCGCCGAAGCCGCCGAAGCCGCCGAAGCCGCCGCCACCGATGAACCAGTGCACCTGCCCCGAGGCCACGTACTGCTGGAACACCTCGAGGGTCGGCCACGGGTCGCTGCCGTTGAAGCCGCCGAGCGACATCACGGGGTAGCCGGTCGCGAGCTGGTAGCCGGCCGCGGTCTGCGCGCCGACCGCCGCAGCGACCCAGGTGTAGCTGTCGGCGTCCTGCGTCAGCAGGGCCTGGAGCTCGGCGCTCGGGGTGGCAGCGTCGAGCAGGCCGCCCATGCCGCCGCCGGGCTGGGCGCCCGTCGTGCCGCCGGGGAAGGTGCCCCCGCCGGGGAGCGCTCCGCCACCCGGGAGCGTGCCCCCGCCGGGGAGCGTGCCCCCGCCGGGGAAGGTGCCCGTGCCGCCGCCCGGCGGCTGGCCGCCGGGGAACCCCGGGCCGCCCTGGCCGCCGGGGCCGAAGCCGCGTCCGCCCGAGGCGGCCGGGCCGGCGGTCGGCAGCGAGCCGGTGTGCGGCGTCGACGCGGTTTGCAGCGAGTACGCCGTCGGCGCGAGCAGCGCCACGGCTAGCCCGGCGCCCACGGCCGCGAGGGCGAGGCGACGGCTCATCCGGTCGACGAGCAGGATCGCGAGACCGGCGACGGTCCCGGCGACGAGCACGACCCAGCGCAGCGCGGGGTACCAGTCGGCCGAGCGGCCGAGCAGCACGCTCGCCCACACCGCGGAGCCGGTCACGGTCACCGCGAGAGTGGCCCGGGCCGCCAGGTGCTCGCGCTGGTTCCACAGCTCGACGACGCCCATGCCGACGAGGGCGCCGATCGCGGGTGCGAGGGCCACCGTGTAGTACTCGTGGATGATGCCGGCCGCGAGGGAGATCACCGCGCCGGTGATGGCGAGCCACCCGGCCCAGAGGATCACCGAGGCGCGCTTCATGTCGGTGCGCGGCGCGCGGCCTCGGAGCACGAGCACCGCGGCTGCCAGCACGATCGCCGCGGGGATGAGCCACGCGATCTGGCCGCCGTACGAGCTGGAGAACAGACGCCCGAGGCCGGTCTCGCCCCACGTGCCGCCGGGGATCCCGCCGATCGCCGCGCCACCGCCGGTGACGCTGCCGACCTCGTCGCCGGTGATCCGGCCCAGGCCGTTGTAGCCCATGATCAGCTCCCAGGCCGAGTTGGTCTGCGAGCCGCCGATGTACGGGCGGCTGTCGGCGGGCCAGAGCTCGACGAGCGCCACCCACCAGCCGCCGGCCGCGATCATCGCGGCGCCGGCGACGAGCAGGTCGCGGATGCGGCGACCGAGCGTCGTGGGGGCGGCGTACAGGTAGACGAGCGCGAAGGCGGGCAGGGGGAGGAACGCCTGCAGGCTCTTGGTGAGGAACGCGAAGCCGACGAGCACGCCGGTCCACGCGAGCCACGTCATCGACGCCTTCTCGGTGGCGCGGACGGTGGTGTAGGCCGCACCCACGAGCAGCAGCACGAGCAGCGCGTCGGGGTTGTTGAAGCGGAACATGAGGACGGCGACGGGCGTGAGGGCGAGCACCGCGCCCGCGATGAGGCCGGCGGTGGCACCGGCGACCCGGCGTACGGCGAGGTAGAGCACGCCGACGCTTGCGACGCCCATGAGCGCCTGCGGCACCAGGACGCTCCAGCTGCTCAGGCCGAACAGCTTCACCGAGATCGCCATCGGCCAGAGCGCGGCCGGGGGCTTGTCGACCGTGATGAGGTTCGCGGCGTCGGAGGAGCCGAACAGGAACGCCTTCCAGCTCTCGCTGCCCGCCTGCGCCGCCGCGGAGTAGAACGCGTTGGCCCAGCCCGAGGACCCGAGGTCCCAGAGGTAGAGCAGCGCCGCACCCGCGAGCAGCGCGAGGAGCGCGGGCCGGACCCAGCGCGGGTCGTCGGCGTTGCCGCGCCAGAGGCGGGTGAGGCGGCCCGTCTCGATCACGGGCGAGACGGCGGCCGCGCTCGCCAGGACCGTCGACGGCTCGGTGCCGGCCGGGTCGACCTCGCCGATCTCGTCGATCGTGTCCAGGGGCGGCACGAAGGTGGGGTCGTCGACGGTGCTCATGAGGTGGTCCTCCGGTCGGGCTGTGCGGGCAGGGCTGGGGACTCGCGGCGCGGGAACACCCACGAGCGGAAGAGGAGGAAGCGCACGAGGGTGGCGCCGACGTTGGCGGCCACGAGCACCCCGACCTCGAGCCAGCGCGGTGCCGCGGGTGCTGCGGTGTGCAGCCCCCACAGGGACGCCGAGGTGAGGGCGAGGCCGACCGCGAAGACGACGAGGCCCTGGAGCTGGTGGCGGAACCGGTCGGTCGCGCCCCGGACTCCGAACGTGAGCCGGCGGTTGAGCGCGGTGTTGCCGACCGCGGTGAGCAGCAGAGCCGACGCGTTGGCCAGCTGAGCACCGAGGCCGGCGCGCAGCGTGAGGTAGATCGCCAGGTAGGCGAGGGTCGACAGGACGCCGACGGCGGCGAAGCGCACGAGCTGGCGGCCGAGACGTGGCGGGACGTCGGCGCCCTGGTACGACGGCAGCGACGTGATCGGGATAGAGCCCGATGCCATGCCGCGCGCGAGCCGGACGATGCCGCGGAGGTCGGCGGCTGCGGTGGAGACGATGTCGACGCGCGAGTCAGGGTCGTCGACCCAGTCGACGGGCACCTCGTGGATCCGGAGGCCGGAGCGCTCGGCGAGGACGAGGAGCTCGGTGTCGAAGAACCAGCCGGTGTCCTCGACCAGCGGCAGCAGCTCCTTCGCGCGGTCGGCGCGGATCGCCTTGAAGCCGCACTGCGCGTCGCTGAATTGCGTCGCGAGCGACAGGCGCAGCAGCAGGTTGTAGCAGCGCGAGATGATCTCGCGCTTGGTGCCGCGGACGACCCGCGAGCTTCGGGCGAGCCGCGTGCCGATCGCAAGGTCGCTGTGCCCGGACAGCAGCGGAGCGACGAGCGGCAGCAGGGCGGCCAGGTCGGTGGAGAGGTCGACGTCCATGTAGGCGAGGACGTCGGAGTCGCTGGCCGACCAGACCTGGCGCAGCGCCCGGCCTCGGCCCTTCTCCTGCAGGTGGACGGCGCCGACGTGCGGCAACGTCGCGGCGAGGTCCTGCGCGATCTCCCACGTGCGGTCGGTGCTCGCGTTGTCGGCGATGGTGATGCGGAAGGTGACCGGGAGGTGGAGCTCGAGGTAGGCGTGCAGGCGGCGAATGCTCGGCGCGAGGTCGGTCTCCTCGTTGTAGACGGGGACGACGACGTCCACGACGGCGCGGGGGCCGTGCCCGGCGCCGGCGCCGACCATGGTCGGCGCCGGGCCGGGATCGGTGGCCACCGTCGCCCCGGCTCTCGAGGGAGTCGAGTCGGGGACGAGGGCGACCAGCGTGGCCGCGTCAGCGCCGGGAGAGGCGTCAGACCCCGCACGGTCGGGGGAACCGTGCTCTCGGGGGTCAGCGTGGGCGGCCATGGGACGACCGTGGCGTCCCAACCTGTGACCGACCTGATAGCGCTCTGTGCAGCCCGTGCGTGATTGTCCCCGCCGCTGACCCGCACGTCCCTGCCATGGTGGCCCCGATGATTGCCGCTCCAGCACGGCGCTATGGGATGAAGGCGACCTTCATCCCATAGAGCCGTACGAACTCGGCCTTCATTGCGGCTCGGGTGGCGCGTGGCCGGCGGCCCTGGTGGGCGGCTTGCTGGTCTGTGACGGCGATGGCGGGGGAATGGCGTTCCGATCGGGGACGTCGTGTCGCACACTGAGGGGGTGTCCAACCCGGTGGTGCGGTCGCTCGAGGAGATCGGCGACCTGATCAAGCATCCGACGACCTTCCGGCCGCCGGTGCTCACCGCTGTGCGCGAGAACCTGTCCGTCTTCACGGTGGCCGGCCGGATCCTGCAGCACAAGCCGATCGAGACCGAGGTCGACACCGCCCGCGTCCCAGTCCTGCTCGTCCCGGGTTTCGCGGCCACCGACATCGCGCTCGCACCGATGGCCGATGCGCTGCGCCTGTGCGGGCACTGGACGTCCAGGAGCGGCATCGGCCCCAACGTCGGCTGCACGCGCGAGATGGCCGACGCGCTCGAGCGCCGCCTCGAGCAGGTGGCCGAGCGCACAGGTCAGCAGGTGGCGATCGTCGGCTGGAGCCGCGGCGGCACCCTGGGCAAGCTCGTCGCCGTACGCCGACCCGACCTCGTCGAGTCGCTGGTCACCCTCGGTACGCCGAACACCCACCCGCTCGCCGTCAGCGAGACCCTGGCCGCACAGATCAACCTGCTCGCACGCTTGCGCAGTCTCGGCGTCCCGGGGCTGCTGAGCGAGGACTGCCTCACCGGCGAGTGCGCGCGCGAGGTGAAGGCGGTTCTCGACGGCGACTTCCCCGAGGACGTCGCCTACACGTCGGTGTTCTCGCTCAACGACGGCGTCATCGACTGGCGGGCCTGCCTTGATCCCTCGGCGGTGCACGTCGAGGTGCAGTCGACGCACATGAGCATGGGTGCCGACCCCGACGTGATCGACCTCGTCGTCGAGCTTCTCGGGGCCGTCGCGCCTCGTGCCCTCGTCGCCTGACCCCCTCGCTCGCACTGATCAATCCGTCGCTTCCGGCGCTGGGAAACGACGGATTGATCAGTGTCAGCACAAGGGGTTGTCCACCACTTTTGTGCACAGGGGTGGGGACAACTCGTCGGCTGAGCACGCCAGGGTGTGGACGAAGCTGTGGGTAGGCCTGTGCACAAACATTCGTCGCCGAAACCCCTTGTGCGCGTTGACCGCAGGCGCGTATCAATCTCTCACGTCCTACCGGACGGGGCAGGCATCGGGGCAACCCGGAGTCGGCGCCAGAGGCGGGACGGCTCGGACGGAGAACGTCGTTCCATCTGGGAGGGGCAACCTTCCTGGCTGCGAGTGCCATCGCAGCGGATCAACGGGACCGGCCGGGCAGGCCATCCGCTCGATGTTGGCTCGGGTTTCCCGGGCCCGCACCGGCGGCTGCGGCGGCACCTGCAGGTCGTGCTCGTTCCCGGGTTTCCCGGGCGCGATCCGACGGCCGCGTGCGAGGCCCCTCGAACTCATACTTCGAGGGGCCTCGTCGCATGTCCGGGGCCCGAGCCAGTGGCGAAACCTCGGTGTTTCCCACGCATGTCACGGTTGCGAGGATCGCCCCAGGGCTAGGGAGCTGTTCCTGCCGAGTCGTCCGCCGACCGCTGGTTCCACCCGTCAGAGCGTGGGTCGACGAACCCGCGCGTCGCTCAGGGGGCCTCGTCACCGTCGTGAGGGTCGCCTGCATGGTCGGCGTCAACCTGCGGGTCCTAGGCGAGATGGTGATGGCCCTGATCGTGACTGTGCCGTCCACGGTCCTGGTCTGCTTCCTCGCCCTCGAGGCAACTCAGCTGTCCGACCCGGCCGCCTGACACCTCGTACGGCGAGTGCGCCCGGCGACGTGCGGGCGACAGCCCGACACGAGGTGAACGAGGGGTTCTGGCTGGTCCAGGCTCTACCAGGTCCAGCGGATGACGTCGTCCTCCTCGACAGGGCGAGGCTCGGTGGCCGAACGCTCCCAGGCGGGCTCGACCACCGAGGCCAGGACGGGCTCGGGCGCGGCCTCGGTGAGGTCGCTGCTCTGCTCGGGTAGGCCGACGGCGGGTCCTGTCAGGTCGACCACGAGGTCGTCGTACGTCGTGTGCTGGTCCTCGATCCGCGCGACGTGCACCTCGACCGGCGCCGGCTCGTACGACGGCTCCGTCGTCGTCGCCACCGGCCGGGCGGCGTCGTCGTCGCGCCACCCGGACGTAGCGAAGGTCTCGACCGGGGCCGGCTGGGACTCCACGGGCTCTGCTGCCACAGGCTCGAGCGGGGTGGGCTCGAGGTACGTCGGCTCCGCGAGTGGGGCCGCGACGACGTCTGGCCGAGGGTCGAGGGTCGGCTCAGGCTGCATCGACTCAGCGTGGGTGTGCTCGACC
>JBBQAY010000118.1:0-6700 GCA_038316965.1 Candidatus Nanopelagicales bacterium | reverse complement strand
GAGGCCTACGCCCGCGCGCTGGAGTCCTGGGCGTGGGTCGACCTTTTCGGCAAGGAGCCACGCTTCTGCTCGCCGTTCGGCGACGTCTTCCTCGAGGGGGTCGACGGCTGGTGGTTCCTCGACACGCTCGAGGGCACGCTGACCTGCCGCTGGGAGTCGGCGCAGGCCTGCCACGCCGAGCTCAACACCGTGCAGGGCCAGGAGCAGTACCTGCTCGTCGGCCTCGCCGAGGCCGCGGCCGCCGCGGGGGTCCATCCGGGTGACGACGAGGTCTACTCGTTCACCCGCCCGCCGGTGCTCGGCGGCGAGATGGAGTCGGCCAACGTCGAGCTGCTCGACTTCACGATCTCGGTCAACCTGCTGGGCCAGATCCACGAGCAGGTCAAGGACCTGCCGCCCGGCGCCCAGGTGGCGGGCCTCCAGCTCCACGACTGACACCCCTGCGGTGAACCTGATCAATCCGTCGTTTCCCAGCTCCGGAAACGACGGATTGATCAGTGCGAGCGGTGGGGTGGAACGTTCCGGGGGCCTCCTCACGATCAGTGGGTGACCGTTCGTGAGGAGGTGGGCGCATGAGCACGTCGGTGCAGCGTGATGCCCCTGCCCCGGACGAGGACGGCTTCCGCTCCTGGATGGCCGTCCGCGGACCGGTGATCCGCCGCAAGGCCTACCTGATGACCGGCGACTGGTACGCCGCCGACGACCTCAGCCAGGACGTGCTCGTGACGGTCTACTCGCGCTGGTCGCGGGTGGCACGCGGCAGCAACGTCGACGCGTACGCCAACCGCGTGCTCGTCGGGAAGTACGTCGACTCCGCCCGCCGACCCTGGCGGCGCGAGACCAGCGTCGACGAGCACGTCGACCGTCCAGATTCCAGCGCCGACCAGGCGTTCGGCGCCGTCGAGACCGCCGACAGCAGGCTCGTCCGCGCCCTCGCCGGCCTCTCCCCCGCGCACCGCTCCGTCGTGGTGCTCCGCTTCGTGGACGACCTCTCGGTGGACGAGATCGCCCGCACCCTCGACATCCCTACCGGGACCGTGAAGAGCCGGCTGTCGCGCGCGGTCGACGCGCTGCGCACCTCCCTCGGCCCCGGCGTCACCACCCCCGCAGACCTGGAGGACCCGTCATGAGCCCCGATCTGTCCGAGATCTTCGACGACGCCGGCCGCACCCCGCCGCACACCCGCGGCTACGACGCCGACGAGGTCGTGCGCCGCGGCGCCCGCATCCGCACCCGTCGCCGGATCCTGACCGGCGCCGCCACGCTCGGCGTCGCCGCGGTCGTGGTCGGCGGCAGCATCGCCCTCATCGGCCCGGGCCTCGGCAAGGGGGCCGCGGTCACCCCGGGCGATACCGCGTCAGGTCCCTCGGCAACGCCCTCGGTCGAGCCCACGCCGACGGATTCCCCGAGCACCAGCCCGTCCGAGCAGCCGATACCGACCCTGTCGTCGACCAGCCACGCATGCACGGGCGACGAGGTCACCCTCACGCTCGGAGACGGAGGCGTCGCAGCTGGCACGTCCTACTACGCCGTGCTCGTCAAGGCCAAGCCCAGCCACGGGTGCACAGTCGTCGGCACCCCCGTCGTCTACGCCATCCATGACGTCGGCAAGACCGCCGTACTCGTCGGGCCGGCAGCCCCTCTGGTGGCCGCTGACGGCGGCAGCGTGCTGGTCCAGGGGTCCACCGTCGCGTCCTTCCTGGTGGGCATCAGCGCCAGCGACAACTACGACCCCGCCGTGTGCCTCCCGGTCCCTGCCGTGGCCCTGCGGGCGACCCTGCCGGACGGCCAGTACGGCGAAGGACCGAACGGCCCCGCGATCGACGTCCCCCTGCCCGACGGCACCACGGTGTGCAGCGGCAACGTCAGCGGCCTCGGCGACCAGCTGCGCGTAGGCCCGATGGTCCCCGGCAACAGCGGCCAGTAGCACCCACCCCGCTCGCACTGATCAATCCGTGGTTTCCCAGCTCCGGAAACGACGGATTGATCAGGTTCAGCAACGGGTGTGAACGACGACGGCGCCGCTCCCTCGCGGGGGCGGCGCCGTCGGCGTTCGTGCCGTGCGTGCGGGTCAGGCGGACTCGGCGGCCGTCACGGTGGGCACGGCCTGGAGGCCGAGCTCGGACGGGTTCGTCAGACCGGCGTGCGTCGGCAGGACGCGCACCGTGTAGCCGAACGGGCCGGTGTCCTCGAGCGCCAGCTTGATCTCGTAGCGCCAGCGGTTGGCCTCGTACGCCTCGACCGGGACGAGCGCGGTGTGACGCGCATGCACGATCCGGTCGTTGTGGTCGACGCGGCCGCTCACGAGCTCGACCGTGACGTCGCCGCCGGTGAGGTCGCCGAGGGCGACGTACGCACGGACCGACAGCTCGGTGCCGCGCTCCGGCGAGTCGCCGACGCCGGAGGCCTCGACGTGCTCCACGCGGACGCCGTGCCACGCCTTGCGCACCTTGGCCTCGTACGCCGCGAGCTCCTTGGCGAGCGCCGCGTTGCCGGCGAGCACCTCGCGCGAGGACACAGCCGCCGGCGCGTAGAGCTTGTTGACGTAGTCGCGCACCATGCGCGAGGCGAGGACCTTGGGCCCGAGCGTCGCGAGGGTGTGCTGGAGCATCGTGATCCAGCGCATCGGCAGGCCCGAGGCGTCGAGGTCGTAGTAGCGCGACGCGACCGACTTCTCCACGAGGTCGTAGAGCGCGGCGGCCTCGAGGTCGTCACGACGGTCCGGGTCGACGACGCCGTCCGCGGTCGGGATGGCCCAGCCGTTCTCGCCGTCGTACCACTCGTCCCACCACCCGTCGAGGATCGACAGGTTGAGGCCTCCGTTGAGCGCCGCCTTCATGCCCGACGTGCCGCACGCCTCGAGCGGGCGCAGCGGGTTGTTGAGCCAGACGTCGCAGCCCGGGTAGAGCAGACGCGCCATGCCGATGTCGTAGTCGGGGAGGAACACGATGCGGTGACGGACCTCGGGGTCGTCGGCGAAGTGCACCAGCTTCTGGATCAGCTTCTTGCCGCCGTCGTCCGCGGGGTGCGACTTGCCGGCGATGATGAGCTGCACGGGGCGCTCGGGGTGCAGCAGCAACGCCTTCAGCCGCGCGGGGTCGCGCAGCATGAGCGTGAGCCGCTTGTACGACGGGACACGGCGGGCGAAGCCGATCGTGAGCACGTCGGGCGACAGGACGTCGTCGATCCAGCCCAGCTCGGCGTCGGACGCGCCGCGCTGCGCCCACGAGGTGCGCAGACGGGCGCGGACGTCGTCGACGAGACGCGAGCGCAGGACGCGCTTGGTCGCCCAGAGGTCGGCGGCCGGGATCTGGCCCGCGGCCTCCCAGCCGCGGGTCTCCTCGGCGTCCTCGGGCCCGACGATCGCGGCGAGCAGGTCGCGCACCTCGCGCGCCACCCAGGTGGAGGCGTGGACGCCGTTGGTGATCGAGCCGATCGGCACCTCGTCCTGGTCGAAGCCCGGCCAGAGGCCGGAGAACATCCCGCGGCTGACCTCGCCGTGCAGGACGCTCACGCCGTTGGCACGCTGGCCGAGACGCAGGCCCATGACGGCCATGTTGAAGACGGTCGGGTCGCCGCCCTCGTAGTCCTCCGCGCCGATGGCGAGCACACGCTCGACCGGGACGCCGGCCGTGCCGTTGTCGCCGCCGAAGTACTGCTCGACGAGCACGCGCGGGAAGCGGTCGATGCCCGCGGGCACCGGGGTGTGGGTGGTGAAGACCGTGCCGGCGCGAGCGGCCGAGAGGGCCTCGTCGAACGTGAGGCCCTGCGCGGTGACGAGCTCGCGGATGCGCTCGAGGCCGAGGAAGCCCGCGTGGCCCTCGTTGGTGTGGAACACCTCGGGCTCCGGCGCACCGGTGATGCGGGCGTAGGCGCGCAGGGCGCGGACTCCGCCGACGCCGAGCAGCAGCTCCTGCTGCAGCCGGTGCTCGCCGCCGCCGCCGTACAGGCGGTCGGTGACCTCGCGCTCGGTGCGCTCGTTCTCCTCGACGTCGGAGTCGAGCATGAGCAGCGGCACGCGGCCGACGTCGGCCTTCCACACGTGCGCGTGGAGGGTGCGGCCGCCGGGGATGCCGATCCTGATGACTACGGGCGAGCCGTCGGCCTCGCGCAGCAGCGACAGGGGCAGGCCGTCCGGGTCGAGGACGGGGTACTGCTCCTGCTGCCAGCCGTCGAGGGAGAGCGACTGGCGGAAGTAGCCGGCGCGGTAGAAGAGGCCGACTCCGACGATCGGGACGCCGAGGTCGGACGCCGACTTCAGGTGGTCGCCGGCGAGGATGCCGAGGCCGCCGGAGTACTGCGGCAGCACCTCGGTGATGCCGAACTCGGGCGAGAAGTAGGCGATCGCCTTCGGGGCGTCCGCGCCGAGCGACTGGTACCAGCGGTCGCCGGTCAGGTAGGTCTTGAGGCCGTCGGCGACCCAGCTCACGTGGCCGACGAAGTCGTCGTCGGTGGCGAGCTCGGCCCAGCGGGACGCCGGGACCTCGCCGAGAAGGCGCACCGGGTCGTGGCCGACCTCGTCCCACAGGACGGGGTCGATGCGGGCGAAGACGTCCTGGGTCTCCGGGTGCCACGACCACCGCAGGTTGGCCGCGATGGCGGCCAGCGGCTCCAGGGACTCGGGCAGGACTGTACGGACGGTGAACCGTCGGATTGCTCTCACCCGCTCCACGATAGGGCGACTTTGTTTCGGCCGGGGAACCCGCCCTGCCGTTACAAGGGGGTTCATGGTGTTTACATCTCGTGACGTCCCGTTACGTCGGTAGGCTCGTGCTCGATGCCGCCTCGCCGTCGTACGTCGACCGGAGAATCCGAGTCGTCGACGTCCCCCGCCGCCCCCGCTGGTCCTCGCGCGTCCTCGAGGCGACCGCAGCCGGCCGCCGCGGTCCCCGAGCCGCTGCGCCCGGCGAGCACGGGCCGCTACCTGGCCGAAGACCTCTCCCCCGTCGTCGCCCACGGCACCCGCCCGGTCAAGGCCGTCGCGGGTGAGCGGCTCAGGGTCTCCGCCACGGTCTTCCGCGAAGGGCACGACGCCGTCGCCGCGACGGTCGTGCTCACAGGAGGCGATGGGTCCACCACCTCGGTGCCGATGCGCCACGTGGGCGTCGACCGCTGGGAGGCGGAGGTCGTCACCGCCGTCGAGGGGCTCGGCCACTACGTCGTGCAGGCCTGGGGCGACCCTGTCGAGACCTGGCGGCACCGGGCCGAGGTGAAGATCCCGGCGGCGCTCGACGTCGATCTCGAGCTCGAGGAGGGCGCCCGCGTCCTGGAGGCCGCCCTCGCCGGGATGCCGCGCGGCAAGGTGCGCGACCCCCTCAAGGCTGCGATCCACGCGCTGCGCGACACCGCGCGGCCCGCGCCCGCCCGCCTGGCGGTGGCGCTCGACCCCACGGTCACGCTTCTCCTCGATGCCTACCCCCTGCGCGAGCACGTCACCGACTCGATGCAGGTGCCCGTTCTCGTCGAGCGCGAGCGCGCTCTCTTCGGCTCCTGGTACGAGTTCTTCCCGCGCTCGGAGGGCGCCACCCTCGACCCGGTGCGGTCGGGCACCTTCCGTACGGCGGAGGAGCGGCTGCCCGCCGTGGCGGCGATGGGCTTCGACGTCCTCTACCTGCCGCCGATCCACCCGATCGGGTCCGCCAACCGCAAGGGCCGCAACAACACCCTCGACCCCGGCCCGGACGACCCCGGGGTGCCGTGGGGCATCGGCTCGGCCGCGGGCGGCCACGACGCGATCCACCCCGACCTCGGCACCATCGAGGACTTCCGTCACTTCGTCGGCCGCGCCGCCGAGCTCGGCATCGAGATCGCGCTCGACTTCGCCCTGCAGTGCTCGCCCGACCACCCGTGGGTCACCGAGCACCCCAACTGGTTCGCGCACCGCGCCGACGGCACGATCGCGTACGCCGAGAACCCGCCGAAGAAGTACCAGGACATCTACCCGGTCTACTTCGACGACGACTTCGACGGCATCCTCGCCGAGTGCGACCGGGTCCTGCGGCACTGGATGGCCGAGGGCGTCCGAATCTTCCGCGTCGACAACCCGCACACCAAGCCCGTGCACTTCTGGGAGCGTCTGTTCGGCAGCATCAACGCCACCGATCCCGACGTGATCTTCCTGGCCGAGGCGTTCACCAAGCCGGCCATGATGAAGATCCTGGGCGAGGTCGGATTCCAGCAGTCGTACACCTACTTCACGTGGCGCAACGAGAAGTGGGAGATCGAGGAGTACTTCCGCGAGCTCTCCGGCCCGCTCGCGGCGTCGATGCGACCCAACGCCTTCGTGAACACCCCTGACATCCTCCCCACGTTCCTGCAGTACGGCGGCCCGCCCGCGTTCGCGATCCGCGCGACCCTCGCCGCCACCCTCTCGCCCACCTGGGGCGTGTACGCCGGATACGAGCTGTACGAGCACGTGCCGGTCGCACCGGGGCGCGAGGAGTACCTCGACTCCGAGAAGTACCAGTACAAGCCGCGCGACTGGGCGGCCGCAGACGAGTCAGGCGTGACCCTGGCGCCCTACCTCGGCCAGCTCAACGGCATCCGCCGCTCGCACCCGTCGCTGCGCCGCCTGCGCAACCTCACCTTCCACGGCTGCGACAACGACAAGCTGATCGCGTACAGCAAGCGCGAGGGCGACGACGTCGTCCTCGTGATCTGCACCCTCGACCCCTACGGTGTGCGTGAGGGCGTGCTCCAT
>JBBQAY010000117.1:0-6772 GCA_038316965.1 Candidatus Nanopelagicales bacterium | reverse complement strand
TCATCCCGCACATCACCAACGAGATCAAGGAACGCATCCTCGCCATGGGGACCAGTCCGGACGGCGACCCCGTCGACGTGGTGATCACCGAGGTCGGTGGCACGGTCGGCGACATCGAGTCGCTGCCGTTCCTGGAGGCCGCCCGCCAGGTCCGCCAAGACGTCGGCCGGGACAACGTCCTGTTCGTCCACGTCTCGCTGCTGCCCTACATCGGGCCCGCCGGCGAGTTGAAGACCAAGCCCACTCAGCACTCGGTTGCGGCCCTTCGCTCGATCGGCATCCAGCCCGACGCGATCGTGCTGCGGGCTGACCGCGCCGTACCGATCGGGATCAAGCGCAAGATCAGCCTGATGTGCGACGTCGACGACGAGGCAGTGGTGGCGGCCGTGGACGCCGAGTCCATCTACGAGATCCCCAAGGTGCTGCACGCCGAGGGCCTGGACGCCTACGTCGTGCAGCGGCTGGGTCTTCCGTTTCGCGACGTGGACTGGACGGCCTGGGACCGGCTGCTGCGCCGGGTGCATGCGCCGGCGCGCTCGGTCACGGTCGCGCTCGTCGGCAAGTACGTCGACCTGCCGGACGCCTACCTGTCGGTCACCGAGGCCCTGCGCGCGGGCGGCTTCGCCAACGACACCCGCGTCAACATCCGCTGGGTCACCTCGGACGACTGCGTGACCCCCGAGGGCGCCGAACGGTTGCTGGGCGACGTCGATGCCGTCTGCGTGCCGGGCGGATTCGGCGTGCGCGGCATCGAGGGCAAGCTCGCGGCGCTGCGCTTCGCGCGCGAGCGGGGCATCCCCACTCTCGGCCTGTGCCTCGGCCTGCAGTGCATGGTCATCGAGTACGCGCGCACGATGTGCGGGCTCGAAGGTGCTGGTTCGACCGAGTTCGACGAGGCCACGCCGTACCCGGTCATCTCCACGATGGCCGACCAGCGTGACGTCATCGCCGGCGACCGCGACATGGGCGGCACGATGCGTCTGGGTCTGTACCCCGCCAAGCTCGCCGACGACTCGATCGTGCGTGAGGTGTACGGCGAGCCGTACATCGACGAGCGCCACCGGCACCGCTACGAGGTCAACAACGACTTCCGTGGGCGCCTCGAGGATGCGGGGCTCCGATTCTCGGGCACGTCTCCCGACGGGCGCCTGGTCGAGTTCGTCGAGCTGCCGCGCGAGGTGCACCCGTACTACGTCGCCACCCAGGCGCACCCCGAGCTTCGGTCGCGTCCGACCAAGGCGCACCCGCTGTTCCGCGGCCTGATTTCGGCGGCCAACGCGCGTCGCGGTGTCACGGTGTCGCTCACCGACGTCAACGTCTGACGGCGTGAGCCCCGACCCCTACGTCCTGCCGCCCACGTGGCCGGGAGACCCGGCCACGCTGCGGGACGAGGTCGACGAACGTACGACGGTCGAGTCCGAGCTGATCCACGCCGGCATGGTGTGGGATCTGCGCCGCGACACCGTCGACCTCGGTGACGGTCAGACCGTGCGGCGCGAGTTCGTGCAGCACCCAGGCGCCGTCGGCGTCCTCGCCCTCGACGACCACGACCGCGTGCTGTTCATCCGGCAGTACCGCCATCCCGTGGGAATGTCGCTGTGGGAACCCGTCGCCGGGCTGCTCGACGTCGCGGACGAGTCGCCGCAGGTCGGCGCCGCACGTGAGCTGGTCGAGGAGGCTGGGCTGGTCGCGGCTCGCTGGGACGTCCTGGTCGACCTCGAGAACTCGCCGGGTGGGTCCAGCGAGACCATCCGCTGCTACCTCGCCCGCGAACTGGCACCGGCGCCGGGTGGACGCCCGCCGGGTGATGGCGAGGAGCGCGATCTACCGATCGCGTGGGTGCCTCTGGAGCAAGCGGCGCTCGGCGTCCTGGCCGGGCACCTCACCGCGCCGCTCACGGTGGCCGCGACGCTCGCCGCCCTTGCCTCGCGCTCGGCCGGCTGGTCGACGCTGCGCCCCGCCGATGCCCCGTGGCCGCAGCGCGACCGCGTGGCTGGGTCCGGGCGCGCCCGCCTTTCCGGCACTCCTCGCACTGATCGCTAGAGCGGGATCCCCGCGCCGGGGAAGTGCTCGAACACCAGGCTCGTCTGAGTCGACTCCGTCTCGGGCCGGGCGGAGAGGTTCTGAGTGACGAAGTCGCGCAGCCCCTCGGAGTCCGAGGCCGCCACGTGCACGAGGAAGTCGAAGGCTCCCGCGACGAAGTAGACGTTGAGCACGCCCGGCTCGTGCGCCAGGCGCTTGCCGAACTCCAGGAGGCCGCCCCGGGCACCGGGACGCACGCGGACCGAGACGATCGCCTGCAGGCCGGCACCGACCTTGGCGTGGTCGACGTCGGCGCGGAAGCCGCGGATGACGCCGCGCTTGACGAGGTTCTGCGTGCGGATGAGGCAGGTCGACGGGGCGATGCCGAGGCGCTCGGCGAGGACGTTGTTGGGCAGGCGGCCCTCACGCACGAGCTCGGACAGGATCTCCCGGTCGACGGCGTCCAAGGGCTTCTGAACGGGATTCGAGGCCGTGGTCGACTTCACGGGCTTCGTCGTACGTGGTGCGGCCATGAGGCCAATGTACCGAACGCGGTGCGGTTCAACTACCGTTCAGGCGGCTCTGCGTTCATCATCCTCCGCAAGAGCAATCCGCGTAACGGAGGTAGTCGCATGAAGGTCGGGATCCCCCGCGAGGTCAAGAACCACGAGTACCGCGTGGCCATCACCCCGGCCGGCGTGTTCGAGCTCGTCAAGAACGGTCACGAGGTCTACCTGGAGCACGACGCAGGCATGGGCTCGTCGATCACGGACGACGAGTACGTCGCCGCCGGCGCGACCATCCTGCCGACGGCCGACGACGTCTGGGCCACGGGCGACCTCATCCTCAAGGTCAAGGAGCCCATCGCGGAGGAGTACCACCGCATGCGCTCGGGCCAGACGCTCTTCACCTACCTCCACCTCGCCGCTGGGCGCCAGTGCACCGAGGCCCTGATCAACAACGGCGTCACCGCCATCGCGTACGAGACCGTCGAGCTGCCTGACCGCTCGCTGCCGCTGCTCGCCCCGATGTCCGAGGTCGCCGGCCGCCTGGCACCGCAGGTCGGCGCGCACGCGCTGATGCGCGCCAACGGCGGTCGCGGCGTGCTCATGGGCGGCGTGTCCGGCACGTACGCCGCGAAGGTCGTCGTGCTCGGAGGCGGTGTCTCGGGCCAGAACGCCGCGGCCATCGCGCTCGGCATGCAGGCCGAGGTGCTCCTGCTCGACCTCAACATCGCGCGCCTGCGCCAGATGGACGCGATCTACCAGGGGCACGTGCAGACCATCGCCTCGAACTCGTTCGAGATCGAGCGTGCGGTGCTCGACGCCGACATGGTGATCGGTGCCGTGCTCGTGCCGGGGGCCAAGGCGCCCAAGCTCATCAGCAACGAGCTCGTCTCGCGGATGAAGCCGGGCTCCGTGCTCGTCGACATCGCGATCGACCAGGGTGGCTGCTTCGAGGACTCGCGTCCGACCACCCACGACGACCCGACCTACATGGTTCACGACTCCGTGTTCTACTGCGTCGCGAACATGCCCGGCGCAGTCCCGAACACCTCGACGTACGCGCTCACCAACGTGACGCTGCCGTACGCCGTCGCCCTGGCGAACAAGGGCTGGAAGAAGGCGCTGCAGGACGACAAGTCGCTGGCGCTCGGCCTCAACACCCACGCGGGCCAGATCACCTACGGCGCCGTCGCGGAGGCGTTCCCCGACCTCGCTGCGACGACTCTGGATTCGGTGCTCGCCTGAGGCGATTCACTCAGACACGACGGGCCGACTTCCCTGCAGGGGAGTCGGCCCGTCCTGCGTCGTCCACCTCGAACTCCGGCCTTCGGCGCTACAAGGCCGCAGTCACCGGGACGCCGCTGAGGCTGAACGACAGGGGAAGCGCGACGAGGTCACCGGCATCGATGTCGTGCACGCGCAGCAGGAGACGCGCTGTCGCCTCCATCCTCGCTCGGACCGCGATGGGGGTGGGCTGCCCGCACCGAGCGGTCGGGACGGCGAGGTCGGTCTGAAGGGGTGTGACGTCCAGGGGACTGCGCACCACGAGGAGGTCGAGGAGGTAGCCGCTCGTGTTGGCGGTTGTGCACGGCACGGTCACGCTGCCGGTGATGCGGTAGGTGCCGCCGGCGGCACCAGATGTGGAGAGCACGCCGGGAAATGCTCCGGGGTTCGGCGTCTGCCTGACCATCGTGCGAACGAACGTGAGGCGCGGAACCGGCGCCAGCGCCGCGATCTCGGCGGGGTCGAGACCATCGAGCCTGTCGGCGTTGAGTCGGGCGACCTTGCCGGTGGAGTTCGTCGTGAACGGCGGCGAGGTGGGGGAGGAGGTGAGCAGGCGCAGTGCCGGACCGGCACCGGAGTTGGCGACCGTGGTGGTCGCCCCGGCGGCGTTCAGCCGACCGAGCACCAGGCTCGTGCCGGTGGCGGCGTACGACGCGCCGTCGATGGTGACGAGGAAGATGGCGACCAGGGCCGCGAGGACGAGCAGGGGACGCCGGGCACGGCGACGCAGGGGGACGGGCACGGAACCTCCAGGGGCTGGGGCCCGGTGCTTCCGGGTCGGTCCGATCGTGGGGACGCGGGGTGACGTGGCCGCCGGTGCGAGCGAGCTCCCTGGGGATGACTCGCGGGCTGGATGGCCTGTGGACGGAGGCCACGTGTCGGTTATGTCAGGTACGGTCGGGCCGTGAGCGAGCCCGAGCCCCTGGCCGCGTCGGCTGCGGGCCACCCCCCGGTCGTCGGTGCGCGGGCCTCTGCCCAGTCGCGGGCGGTGACGGTGTACCTGAATCATCTCGCCGTGGAGCGCGGACTCGCGGCGAACTCCCTCTCGGCCTACCGGCGAGACCTGACGCGCTACCTCGGGTGGACCTCTGCACGGGGGATCACCGAGCCGGCCCAGGTCACCGAGACCGATATCGGCGACTTCCTGCTGGCGCTGCGCAGCGGCGACGCGGATCACGGGCCCCTTGCGGCGTCCAGTGCGGGCCGCACGATCGTGGCGGTGCGCGGGTTCCATCGCTTCGCGGCCCGAGAGGGGCTGGCGCCGTCCGATCCCGGCAAGGACGTGCGTCCTCCCAGCCAGACCCGCCGACTGCCCAAGGCCATCTCCGTTGCGGAGATCGAGGCGATCCTCGCCGCCGCCGGGGGCGAGGGCTCGCCCCGCGAGCTCCGGGACCGCGCGTTGATCGAGGTGCTCTACGGCACCGGGGCGAGGATCTCCGAGGCGGTGGGCCTCGATGTCGACGACCTCGACCTGCAGGACGCGGCCGTCCTGCTGCGGGGCAAGGGGTCCAAGGAGCGGTTGGTGCCGGTCGGGCGGATGGCGGTGGCAGCGGTCGAGGCGTACCTCGTACGCGGCCGCCCGGCGCTCGCGGCCGCCGGGAGGGGGAGCCCCGGACTCTTCCTGAACGCGCGCGGCGGCCGGCTCACGCGCCAGAGCGCCTGGAGCCTCCTGGCCGCGGCAGTGGAGCGTTCGGGCGTGACCTCGGAGGTCTCCCCGCACACGCTCCGGCACAGCTTTGCCACTCATCTGCTCGACGGAGGCGCGGATGTGCGCGTCGTGCAGGAGCTCCTCGGCCACGCGTCGGTGACCACGACGCAGATCTACACCCTCGTCACGGTGGAGCGGCTGCGCGAGGTCTACGCCCTCGCACACCCGCGCGCACGATCCTGACGGGCCTCTGACCTGCGGTTTCTCCTCATTTCGGGGCATACGGGTCGCCCGTGCGGCTGACAGCTCAGCCGCTGACCTTGCTTCGGCCACCGCCGCGCGCCTAGGGTGGCGGCTCATCGCCAAGGCGATCAGGACTTCTATCGCGACAGAGATGAGTCTGCTTGTGACTATGTCGACAAACGCAGCGGAGCCGGCCCCGGCTCCTGCGGACGACAGCAGCGTTCCCGGCGGTGGCACCCCGGACGCCGTCGAGGCGCCGGCGGTGGTGGAGCTCGATGCGACGCAGCGGCCCAGGCTCACGTTTCCGGAGCCGCCCGTTCTCGAGTCGCATGGTCCGGCCCGCGTCATCGCCCTGTGCAACCAGAAGGGTGGCGTCGGCAAGACGACGACCACCATCAACCTCGGCGCGGCCCTCGCCGAAGCCGGTCGCCGGGTGCTCGTGGTGGACTTCGACCCTCAGGGTGCGCTGTCCGTCGGCCTGGGCGTCAACCCGCACGAGCTCGACCTGACCATCTACAACCTGCTCATGCAGCGCGACGTCTCGATCGAGGACGTCCTGCTCAAGACCTCCGTGGCGGGGCTTGACCTGCTGCCGGGCAACATCGACCTGTCGGCAGCGGAGGTCCAGCTGGTGTCGGAGGTGGCCCGAGAGCAGACGCTGGCGCGCGTGCTGGCGCCGGTGATGGGGGAGTACGACTTCATCCTCATCGACTGCCAGCCCTCGCTCGGCCTGCTGACGGTCAACGCCCTGGCCGCGGCCGACGGGGTCATCATCCCGTTGGAGTGCGAATTCTTCGCCCTACGCGGTGTCGCTCTCTTGATGGACACCATCTATCGCGTTCAAGAACGCATTAACCCTAAACTTGAGGTTGAGGGCATTCTTGCAACAATGTACGACAGCCGAACGCTGCACAGCCGCGAGGTCCTCGCCCGCGTCGTGGAGGCCTTCGACGACAAGGTGTTCCACACGGTGATCGCCCGCACCGTCAGGTTCCCCGAGACCAACGTGGCCGGCGAGCCGATCACCACATACGCATCGAGCTCGACGGGCGCCACGGCGTACCGCCAG
>JBBQAY010000116.1:0-6796 GCA_038316965.1 Candidatus Nanopelagicales bacterium | reverse complement strand
CTACTACCGCCGCATCCTGCGCAGCGCGGAGCTCACCGGCGACCTCGACCACGTGCTCGATCGGCTGTCCACCTACGTCGAACGCGATGTCGAGGCCCGGCGCAAGGTTGCCGCCGCGCTGGTCTACCCGTCGGTCGTGCTGGGCATGGCTGCGGTCACGGTCGTCATCCTCGTGGTGGCTGTGCTGCCGCAGTTCGAGAAGTTCTTCGCCTCGCTCGGCGTCGAGCTGCCTCTGGCCACGCGCCTGCTCATGGGTGCGACCCGGTTCCTCGCGACCTGGGGCGGCGTGGTGCTCGGTGTCATCCTGACCGCGGCCGCGGCGACCTTCCTCCTCGCCCGCTCCGACCGCGGGCGGCGGGTGCTGGACCGGGTCAAGCTTCGGCTCCCGATCATCGCCGGCGTCTACCGGCTGGTCCTGGTGGAGCGGTTCTGCCGTCTCATGGCCTCGCTCACCCGTGCCGGGGTGCCGCTGACGACCGGACTCACCGTGACCGCGGAGTCGATGGGCAACAGCGTCTACTCCGAGGCGTTGTCCCATGTCCAGCAGCTCATGATGGAGGGCGAGGGACTGTCGGCGCCGCTGGGTGCCGCGAAGCTCTTCCCCGCGGCCGTGGTGCAGATGGTCCGGGTGGGGGAGTCGACGGGAACGCTCGACGAGCAGCTCGACGTCGCGTCGCTCTACTACGAGCGCGAGCTCGACCACCGGCTCAAGCAGGTCACCAACCTCATCGAGCCCGCCGTCGTGCTCATCGTCGGCCTCGTCGTGGGCTTCGTTGCGCTGGCGCTCGTGAGCGCGATGTACGGCATCTTCCAGCAGGGGGGTGCGACATGAGGCCGCCCATGCTCCGAGACCGTGAGACGGGCGAGACCCTCGTCGAGGGCATCGTGGCCGTCGGCATCATCGGCGTCGTCCTCGTCACCCTCATAGGCCTCGTGGGTACGGCCATCTCCATGGGGGCAGTCCGAGACGCGCAGGCCCGCAGCCAGGCAGTCGTGCGAAGCGTCTACGAGGCCGTGGCTGCCTACCCGGCCTCACCGGCTGGGGCACTCACCTGTGCCGACACCGCGGTCATCGCCGACATCACCCGCGTCGTCGGCCAGGTTCCCGTCCCCGATGGCGTGATCGTCGGGACGCCGTCGGTCTTCGCCCGCTACCTGCCGTCGACGTCGGCGACACCCCGGCCGGTCGTATCGACGCGACCGTGCCCCGACACCGATGCGCCGGCAGGTGCTGTACCGCTCGGGCTCGCTGTGACGATCCGCGTCACGGCGTCCGGCTCCGGCCGCGCCGGCCAGTCCTGGAGCGACTCGATGACCGTGCTCGTGGGGAGGCAGCTGTGAACGTGCGAGCCTTCCCCCTCGCCCGCGAAGGTGGCTTCACCCTGGTGGAGCTCCTCGTGGCCACCGCCATCACGGGCATCGTCACCGCGACGCTCGGCTTCGCTGTCAGCGGGATGCTCCGCTCGTCCGTCGGGGCCAGGGAGCGCGTGGCCCGAGCACACGACACGACGATGATCGGCTTCCAGTTCCCCAACGACGTCAACGCCGCGTCCGCCGCGGTGATCCCGGGGACAGCGGCGTGCGGCATCGGCACCCCGGTCCTGACGCTGACCACCACCAACGTGGCCGGCGGAGCAGCAACGACCGTCTGGTACGGCGTCGACGCCGGCGCACTCCTCCGCAGCGTGTGCAACGGATCCTCGGTCGCCTCGAGCACACGCCTCGTCGACCACGTGACGGCTCCCGTGGCGCAGTGCCAGACGTGGAATGCGGCGTCGACACCGGCCGCATTCGCAGCGGTCGGCTGCGCCTCGTGGCCCGCAGTGGACCGGGTCACGCTCACCCTCACCCTGCCCGCAGACCCAGGCCCGGCCGGCGGCAGCTCGGACGTCGCGCGCACCCTGACACTGGTGGGAGCGCCGTCATGAGCCCCCGACGACAGCCGAGAACGAGTCGCCCCGCTGCGTGGCGCTCGGACGACGGCGCATCCCTGGTGTTCGCCCTGGTCGCCGTGAGCATCACCAGCCTCGTCGTCGTCAGCCTGACCAGCGCCACGTCGGGTGGCTTCCTCGAGGCGCGGGCAGTCGACGCGACGAACGTCGACGCGACGACGATCACCAAGTCGGCACTCGCCACCGCAGTGGAGGCCGTACGCGCCAACCCCGACACGGGGTTCCGCAGCTTCTGGTCCACCGACGCGAGGTCTGCGGCTGAGGCGCGCTGCTTCGGAGCCACGGACGCCACCACCGGGGCGAACTACCTCGATGTCGTCGCCGCAGATGGCAGCACGGTCCGCGTCTACTGCTCGCCCTCCGCCCGGCCAGGGACGGCCACGGCAGCGAACCCGTTCATCCAGGCTGCCGCTCAGCCCGCCCTGACCGACGGGCTCGTGCTGCTGCACCGGTCCACCGCTCCCGCGCTCAGCATCTCCGGGCCAGGCACGGTTCGAGTCCAGGGCGGTGTGCGCGCCAACGGCGCCATCTCCTTCCCGGGCAGGTCGGGCAGCTGCCCGCAGGCCGCGTCGGGCACCACGTTCGTCAACGCCGTCGGATGCCCGCAGCTCGAGGTGACCGAGGTCGTCGCCGGCGACGCGAGCGCGTCAGTGTCGGCCACCGCCTGCGATCCGCTGGCCATCGACGCCGCGGGCGCCGTCACCTGCAACGCGTCCCAGTCCGCGTCCGCACCTGCCGTTCCGCAGGCAGCCCCGAGGTCGTTCGGCACGGCGACACCGGCTCGGGGGCCGCTCGACATCGACTGCGTCGACAACCGGGCGACCATGGCTCCCGGGCTCTACTCCGAGACCGCGACGTCGGGAGTGACGTCGTTGCTCAACGCGATCACCGGCTCGTCGACCACCTTGTGCGTGCTGCAGACCACCACCCTGAAGTCCACCGCGAACGCCGGATCAACCAGCCTGTCGGTCAACCAGCGCAGCGGTTTCCGGGCTGGCGACCAGATCGTCGTCGGTGGCGCGGGCGGCGAGACGTTGACGGTCAGGTCGACCTACGTGGCCACCACCGGATCCGGGAACCTCACGCTCGCGGCCCCGACGACCAAGAAGTGGAACAGCGCCAGCACCGTCGACGGGAACATGTGCGTGAAGGGTTCCGGCAGCCCCTGCACCGGCGCCCCGGGCACCACCATCACGTCGCTCCTGCTGACGCCGGGCACGTACTTCTTCGACCTGTCGACCAACTGGACCGTCAACAACCCCGGCGTCACCGTCATCGGCGGGACCGAGAACGCCCAGGGTTCGACGGCGATCGGCGACCTGTGCGTGGCACCGACCGACCAGGGCGGGTCCGGCGGCGTCGTCCTCACGTTCGACGGCGCCGGCACGTCGACCACCAACGCCAGCGGCTACGGAATGGTCGTGACCAGCGGCACCGTGTCGCTGTGCGCCAGCCCGCCCGCGGACAAGACCGACCGGCCGGTCGTGCTCTACGGCTCGACCAGCGCCCTGCCCGGCAGCTACCGCAAGGTCGGCGCGACGTCCAACGCCAGCTACACGTTCGCCGCTCGAGGGACGAGCTGCGCGACCGGAACGAAGACGAACTGCAGCATCGTCACGGTCGGCTCGACTGGTCACCTCTTCCTCTACGGGAGCGTGTACGCCCCCAACGACGACGTCTCGCTGGTCCTCGGTGCCTACGACGACGACCAGCTCCTGCTCTACGGCGTGGTCGCTGACGCGCTCGCCGTGACGACGACACAGGTGCCTGTCGACGACGCGGCACGCGTGCGCCCCGTCGCCGGGATGCCTCGGACAGCCGGCGTCGAGCTCGACGTCGTCTTCACCGCGTTCCGCTGCGCAGCCTCCTGCCCGACCGACCAGCCAGGCTCCGGTCAGGTGGGCGAGGTGGCCGTGTCGTTCGTGCCGGTGACGGCTTCCGGTGTCGATCCCCGCAGCGCCACGCTCACCGGGCCCCTGACGTCGTCTCCCTTCTGGAGCGTGACCGGATGAACCGGCAGCCCTCCACCCGTCGAACTCCGTCGACCGATGTGGTCCACGGTCAGCAGTCGCTCGCCCGAGCGACATCAGAGAGGAAGCTCATCATGTTGGATCGATTCCGTACGCTGCGCAGCTCCGAGTCCGGCTTCACCTTGGTCGAGCTGCTCGTGGTGATCGTCATCATCGGCGTGCTCTCGTCGGTGGTCGTCTTCTCGGTGCGAGGCATCAACAACAACAGCGCCCAGGCCGCGTGCCAGAGCGACGTGGCGACCGTGAACTCCGCGCTCGAGGCGTACTACGCGCAGAACAAGGCGTACCCCGCGGGCGCCGCGAGCGTCGCCGTCGCCGCTCTCGTCACCGCCAACCTGCTCAAGTCGGACCCGACAGCCACGGGCGGGACCCTCAACGGCAAGACCCTCACCTACGACGCCACGAAGGGCACCTTCACGACGACCTGCTGACGCCGAGCACGAGCGAACCTCTCGAGCCGCAGGCTGATCGGCTACTGCCCGTCTGGGCGTGCCTGAGCACGCCCAGACGGGAAGTCGAGCTCCGGGTCTCTCCGACCGCCCACGGCGGCGGGGGACGCGCAGTCCGCGACAGGTGGCGCACGCACGTCTCGCCCCGTACGCCTGTCGACCCCGCTGCTGTCACGGCGTTCGAGTCCCTTGTCACGCACCGGTTCGTGTCGGAACCAGTGGCAGGATGAATAGGGGGGATCGGACCTTGATCAGCGGCGCTCGCGGAGGGTCGGCCATGGACAGCTCGAGACCTGTCGAGATCGCGCCAGACACGTGGTGGGTCGGTCGCAGGCTCATCGACGACGAGTTCCAGTGCCACGCCTATCTGCTCGTCAACGGCTCGGACAGCGTCCTGTTCGACCCTGGTTCGCCGCTGACGATCGACACCACCCTGGACCTCGTCTCGCAGGTGATCGACCTGCAGGACATCAAGTACCTGGTCTGCCACCACCCCGACCCCGACATCGCAGCATCCCTGCCGATCCTGGGTCGCGTCCTCGACAGGGACGATGTTCAGGTCGTGACCGAGTGGCGCGCCAGAGCCCTGCTCAAGCGCTACGGCCACAGGTTCGACTACTGGCTCGTCGAGGACCACGACTGGCAGCTCCCGTTGGCCGCCGGCCACGCGCTGGAGTTCCAGCTCACGCCCTACCTGCACTTCCCCGGCGCGTTCATGACGTACGACACCAGCACCAGGGTGCTGTTCAGCTCGGACCTGTTCGGCGGGTTCGTGCCCGACAGCGGCGTCCTGATCGCTGACGACCTCGAGTACGTCCTGCAGAACGCGCGGCCGTTCCACCAGCACTACATGCCCAGCACTGCCCTGCTGCAGGCCGGCCTGGGCCGCGTGAGGCACCGGTGGCCCGACATCGAGCTCATCGCCCCCCAGCACGGCCACCTCATCCCCGCCCCCCTTGTCGCGGGCGCGTTCGCAGGCCTGGAGCAGATCGACTGCGGTGTGTTCGCCTTGTCCGA
The DNA here is from genome assembly GCA_038316965.1 of Candidatus Nanopelagicales bacterium. Lineage (GTDB taxonomy): Bacteria > Actinomycetota > Actinomycetes > S36-B12 > CAIYMF01 > Longivirga. Next base: position 1,348 of record JBBQAY010000116.1, on the reverse strand, counting down.
CGCCGATCACGACCTGCGACGACTCCTGCGCCTGGCCGAGGCCAAGGCGCAGCTGACCGAGGCGCTGCTCAACGTCGCCGACCCGGGCGCACTCGTCGCGTCCCTGGACTCGGTCCTGCGCCACACGCATCAGGCATCGGGATGCGCGCTGTTCATCGAGGGGCCGTCGGACGGCTGGGAGAGGTGGAGCGAGGGTGCAAAGACGCTCGTCGACGGACCCCCCGCCGACGCGCATGCTGTCGTCGTCCTCGAGGGGACCCCCGTCGCCCTCCTGTCGATCGGGATCACGTCCGACGGTGAACCGGCCGACGACGTGCTGCGCATGGTGCAAGAGATGGCCGCAGCGATCAGACCAGCCGTCGACCAGTACCTGACCCGGCTCAGGGACCTGCACCGGATGACAGCGCTGCGCCTGGCCAGCCTCACCGATCCACTCACCGGCCTGCGCAACAGACGAGCTCTCGACACCGAGCTTCCGACGGGGCAGTACTCGTTGCTCTCCCTCGACCTCGACCACTTCAAGTTCGTCAACGATCGCTTCGGCCACGCGAGCGGCGACCAGGTGCTCGCGGTCACGACGGCTGCGTTGCTCGCGGCCATTCGCGACGGTGACTCCGCCTACCGGATGGGCGGTGAGGAGTTCCTCGTCGTCCTGCCTGGCCAGGACGCCCACGACGCGCTGCACATCGCGGAACGTATCCGGCAGACGATCGGGGCGCTTGACTTCAGCGGCCACGCACCCGACGGCCGAGTCACGGTGAGCATCGGCATCAGCCAGGCCGAGCCTGGGGCATCGACGGTCTTCGATGACGTCCTTGCGCGCGCGGACGCGGCCTTGTACGACGCGAAGGGCCACGGCAGAGATCGCGTCGAGATGGCCGAGCAGGCGTAGCCGTTCGCTGGCTCGCTCACCGTGGCGCGCTCGTCCCGAACTCAGTGGGCGCTCGGGTGACGGGATCCGTCGTGGTGGGGCGCTGGTGCGGCCGGTGCGGCGGCTTCGGCTTGCGCGGCTCGATCTGGCCTTGCGACTCGTTCAACGGCGGGTGACGCGATCCGTCGTGGTGGGGCGCTGGTGCGGCCGGTGCGGCGCCTTCGGCTTGCGCGGCTCGATCCGGCCTTGCGACTCGTTCCACGGCGGGTGACGGGATCCGTCGTGGTGGGACGCGGGTGCTGCCAGTGCGGCGCCTTCGGCGCGGTGGGCCGGGCGGCGTGAGGGCTCCTCCCGATTCCCGTCACCCGCGCAGCGACGAAGCCCCGACCGGGGGCCGGCTTCGCCGGCGTAAGGTCGGGGCGTGGAGCGGAGCGGGTGACGGGAATCGAAACCGCACTGTCAGCGTGGGGAGCTGTT
>JBBQAY010000115.1:0-7126 GCA_038316965.1 Candidatus Nanopelagicales bacterium | reverse complement strand
CGAGCCGATCGAGGTGCAGCACGCTCGAGCTGCGCACGCCGTGGCCCCACGTGGGTCGCCGGTCCATCAGCTCGGGCCGCGCAAGCGTCATCACCATGATCGGCGAGGTGCGCGAGGCGTCGAGCATGCTCTCGAGGAAGTCCATGAGCCCGGGGTCGGCCCAGTGCAGGTCCTCGAACACGAGGGCGACGGTGCCGTGCTCGGCGACGCGCTCGAAGAATCGCCGCCAGGCGCCGAAGAGCTCCTCGCGGTCGCCGCTCGGTGCCGGATCGAGTCCGAGCAGGTGACCGAGGCGCGGCTCGATCCAGCGTCGCTCGTCGGTGTCGGGGACGAACTCGGCGAGGCAGGCCGTGAGGCGTGCCCTGCTCGTCTCGTCGTCGTCGGTGTCGGCGATGCCGGCGCGGGTGCGGACCATCTCGGCGAGCGCCCAGAACGTGACGCCGTCGCCGTACGACGGGCATCTGCCCGCGTGCCAGTAGGTGTCGTCGGTGAGGCCGTCCAGGTATTTGAGCAGCTCCCACACCAGGCGGCTCTTGCCGATGCCGGCGACGCCGGAGATGTGCAGCAGGCGCGGTCGCCCCTCGCGCCCGGTGGCGTGCAGCAGCTCCTTGGTGTGGCGCAGCTGCTCGTCGCGGCCGATGAACGGCGGCTCGGGCGCAGTGCCGCGGCCAGACCCGCCCAGCTCGCTGAGGATGCGCAGCGCGAGGTAGGCAGGGACCTTCTCCTCCTTGCCCTTCACCGTCAGCGGCTCGACCGCCTCGTAGGCGATCGACTGGTTCGTCGCGCGCTGGGTCCTCTCCCCCACCAGCACCGTGCCCGGCTCGGCGGCGCTCTGCAGCCGGCTCGCGGTGTTGACCAGGTCGCCCGTGACGAAACCCTGATCGGTGGCGTTCAGGCTCGCGACCGCCTCGCCCGTGAGGACGCCGGCTCGTGCCCGCAGCGGGAGGTTGAGCTCGGTGCCCAGGGCGTGCACGCGATCGACGATCTCGAGGGCGCTGCGCACTGCGCGCTCTGCGTCGTCCTCGTGCGCGACCGGCGTACCCCATACGGCCATCACGGCGTCGCCGATGAACTTCTCGACGCTGCCGCCGTGACGCTGGACGGCGTCCGACGCAGCGTCGAAGTAGCGGCTGAGCATCGCGCGGACGTCCTCGGCGTCACGGCCCTCGGAGAAGCTGGTGAAGCCGACGAGGTCGACGAACAGCACCGACACGAGCCTGCGCTCGGTGGCATCCCCTGGCGCGCTGGGTGCGCTCGTTTCCGCAACTCCTGACGCCGACAGTTGCGCGGTCAGCGGAGTGCCGCATTCCCCGCAGAACTTGTCGTCAGGCTGGTTGGCTGCGCCGCAGGAAGAGCACGCTGAACTGAGGCGGTCGCCGCACTCCCGGCAGAACTTGCGGCCTGCCTCGTTGACCGTGGCGCACTGCGAGCAGACCACAGCTCACCGCACCTCCGCCGTCTGGCCGTCCAATGGACGAATGATGTCGCGCCGCCGATGGCCGCGCACGGGTTCCGGACGATCCGGCAGGCCGCAGTGGCTCATCGCTACCGGGGTGACAAGCGCGCTCCACGACGCGTGCGCCACTCAGCCACCACGCCGCAGCCGGCAGTGTCCGCCGTCGACATTCGACCAGCCCGGTCGTGACCGGGCGAGCGTGCGCCGAACGGCCTATGCCGCTGGAGCGGCGGTGAGCATCGCGATCACCGCTGTTGAGCGCCGGATCCTGGCAGGTTGGCACCCACGATGCCCTGCTGCATCGCGACGAGTGCGGCGCCGGCACGGTTGCCGACGCCAAGCTTCGCGTAGACGTGTTCGACGTGGTTGCCCACGGTCTTCGCGCTGATGCCGAGCCGGCGCGCGATGGCCTTGTTGGTCTCGCCGACGGCCAGCAGCGCGAGGACCTCGCGCTCGCGGGGCGTGAGACCTGACAGTGCGGGTGACCTGATCGCTCGGCCCGTGTGACCGGCGACCTCGAGGACTGCCTGCGCGGCGGTCGGGTCGAGTCGGCCGGCGGCGACATCGGTTCGGATCTGGTCGGCCGCCTGCTCAGGCGACAGCGGCCCGCGATAGGGGCGGGGCTGGCACATGGCGTGGTACGCGTCGGCGACGGCCAGGATGCGGCAGGGGTTGGTGAGCACTGCGCCCGAGGCGGCTCGGTGGTATCCCGATCCGTCCATGCGCTCATGGTGCATCGACGCGACCAGCCCCACTCGCCTGAGGGGTTCCGGGCGGCTGAAGATCCGTTCGACGTAGTAGACGTGCATGCGCATGCGCTCGAGGTCGCTCCCGCTGAGCGCGCTCGGTTTGCTGAGCACACTGCCCGGCACGCCGAAGCGGCCGACGTCGTGGACGTACGCCGCGCGGCGCAGCAGCCGGACCTCGTCGCCGGGGAGGTCCAGCAGCTCGGCCGCCGCTGCCGCGAGCTCAGCCGTGCCGCGTGCGTGCCCGGCGAAGCAGGGAGTCCGCAGGTCGCAGAAGTCCCCGACGGCCTCGAGTGCGGTGTCGAGAGCTTCGTCGGTCAGGGGTGCACGTTCTACGGGTTCCAGCTCGAGCAGCTGGTCGACACTGTCGTCGGCGATACCGTCGAACAGGTCCGACGAGTCGGTCACGAACGCGTCCACGACGGCGGGGTCGAAGTGTGTTCCCCGGCGACGTCGGATCGTCTCCACGGCGCCGCTCGTGCCCAGACGTCGCTCGAGGACCTCGGCCGCGTCGGCGACGTGCGAGATGCGCGAGGCCAACGAGAGCTGATCGCCCGCCAGGCCACCCGGTACGCCCTTGCCGTCCCACCGTGCGTACGACTGCTCGATGCCGGACCTGACCTCCGCTCCGAGGCCGAGCCGGTCGGCGAGCAGTCCCGCGGCGGAGCAGTGGTTCGCCATCTGCTCGGCCACCTCTCGGCCGCCGGTTGCCATGAGCCGCACCGTCTGCTGCCAGCGGTTCACCACGGGAGCGCCCTTGCCGGCGTGGCCGAGCATGTAGCGCATGCCTTCGCGTGATCCGAGGTCGACGTCGTAGGAGCCGGACCGGAAGTCGATGTCGTCGCCGAACACCACCGCAGCTTCGTTTCCGTACACCGGGCAGCCCACGTAGGTGAGCAGGCTGACGTCGTACAGCACGGCGAGCTGGGATGAGTCGAGTCCGAGGCGGGCACCGAGCCTCATGCTGAGCCTCGCCGCGCGGACCATGTGCTCCGAGGGCTGACCCAGACCGAGATCCGTCGCCATCGAGATCGCGACGAGGACCTCGTTGAGCCGGACGCCGGACGTGGTCATCGCGCCACGCTATCCAACCCCGATGCCGGCCATGGGGTGAACGCCTCATGGCTCGCGGGCGCGGGGATTCCTATCGTCGGCGTCAGACCTGCACGGGGCGACGAGATGGAGAAACGAGATGCGCAAGTATGTGATCGAGCGGACAGTACCGGCCGCCGGAGGCATGACGAACCGTCAGCTCGCCGAGCTTGCGGGCGCCTCGAATGAGGTGCTTCGAGGTCTCGGTACGGACATCCAATGGATCCAGAGCCAGGTCGTGGACGACAAGATCTACTGCCTCTACGCCGCCGGCAGCGAGGAGCTCGTCCGCGAGCACGCCCGGCTCGGTGGTTTCCCCGCCGACAGCGTGCGGCGAGTCGAGGCAACCATCGACCCGACGACGGCGGAGCTGATCCGATGACCAAGGCTGCGATCAGTCTCACCACCGGGCTCGAAGACCCCGAGAAGGTGACCGTCGCTCTCCTCGTAGCTGTCGGAGCCGCCGAGGGCGGCAGGGAGACCGTCATGTTCCTCACCAAGGAGGCCGCACGCCTGGCCACCCAGGGTTTCGCGCTGGGAACCGCGTGCGACGGCTGCCCCCCGATCGAGGACCTGATGCGGCGGTACCAGGCAGCTGGAGGCACGTTCCTGGTGTGCCCGATCTGCTTCAACGCGAGGAAGATCGACCCAGCGACGCTGATCCCCCATGCATCCTTGGGTGGCACCGTTCAGCTGTGGGAGTGGATCGGCGATGGTGCCACCACCTTCAGCTACTGATGCCTGCCATGACTCTTCGGCCCATCGACGCATGAACGGACTCCTGATGACCGACCACGTGGGTGAAAGGTTCGCGCGGGCATTGGCCGACAAGGACTCGGCCGGGCTCAAGGCCCTCCTGCGTCCCGGCGTCGACTTCCGCGCGATGACGCCGACCAGCTTCTGGGAATCGAACGACGTCGACGAGATCGTCGACGAGACGATTCTTGGCAGGTGGTTCGACCCAGCACGACACATCACCGAGCTTGTCTCTGTCGAGACCGACACCATCGGCTCACTCGAACGCGTCGCCTACCGGTTCAAGGTCGATCGCCCGGATGGCCGGTTCACCATCGAACAGCAGGCGTACTACGAGACCGAGGGCGCGAGGATCGCGTGGTTGCGCATCATGTGCACGGGGTATCTGCCGCTCAGCATGGGTGATCCTGTGCTCACTCAGCGCTGAAGGTGTCGCACGAGACGGTGGTGTGCGGCGGCCTCCCACGAGAACTGCAACCGGTCGAGCAATCTCAGCGTGACCGAATATGGGGGCGTTGCCGGCCCGTGCTGCGCACCCCCGAGGATGTGCCGGTTGGCCTCCTGCTCGTCAGGCGCCCCCGCCCGCAGCCGCGACACCAAGGGACGGACACCGGGCCCCCGATGCGCCCAAAGCGCGCGCGGATCTTGCGCTGTGCTCGCTGAGTGTGTCGGTGGGTCGAGTAGGGGATCTTGGCGCAGTTCGCCATCTCGGCAGACCCTTGGTTCAAGCTGGGACGCGGCATCATCTCTGCGCCGTCAGCAAGGCGGCCCCTGATGAGACGGCCCCACGGGGCACCTGAGCGGTGCACGTAGCGTTCAGGCCACAGGCGGGCGCTCGCACGTTGCCTCGTTGTCGGAGGTGCGACCTAGCGTGCTGAGCGTGGAGAACGGCGCTGAAGCATTGAGCCCCTGTATGACGCGGGCGGATCTCGCCTGGTGGCTCGAGCAATCCCCATCCCTCGAGTGGATCTGGGCAAAGACCTACGCCGAATCGGCGCCGCACGACTACGTCGTCCTCGGAAGGACGACTGGCCTGACACGCCACGAGTTCGTGCGTGCAGGGGCAGTGATCCGAACGTTCGGTCAGCCGGGGAAGTTCTACGAAAGCACCAACATCTACCTGGAGTCCGGCGGGCTGAAGTACTGGACCATGGACGCGCGGGTCAAGGACACCACGTTGATCAACCGCGCCAGCACCGAGCGGGTGTACGGAGTCCAGGACGCCCCCAGCACCTACACCGGGCGATTCACCGAGTTTGACGGCATCGCAGCCGACTACGACCTGCGACGGAACTCCTCGCACGATGCACAACTGGCCGAGCGCATCGTCGGTCACTTCGGGGGACGCCAGCCGCGGACCTTGGACGTCGGCTGCGGCTCGGGCGCATTGCTGTCCCTAGGCATGGTCCGGCCGAGCGACTACACCGGCGTGGACCCTTCCCAGGGCATGCTGAACGAGCTCGTCCTGCGGTACCCGGACGTCGATCGCGTCTTCCCTGGCACCCTGGATGAGTTCATGCGCACGGGATCGGTAGAGGCTTACGACCTTGTCGTCGTACAGGGCGTTCCGGGCGTCGACATTGGTACGTTGCGCGTGAACCCGGGAGGGCTCCTCCTGGTGGTCGACGACGCGGAGGGCGTGCGGCTGTGATCAACACGAGCTTCGACTTCAGGAGCGACTCAGACGGTCCCGACCCGGACAAGAGCAGCCCGACCCTGCGCAGGTACCACCGGGAGCTGTGGAGCAAGCCGCTGCCCGACGGCACCCCGTTCGAGCTGGCCGCCTCGAGGCCTGGCGCCTACCTGCACCACAGTTCAGGCCTCGGCGAGTTCTTCCTCTCGAGCGATTCCATCATCCAGACGTTCTCGAGCTGGGCGAGCTTGCAGGCGATCACGCAACAGGTGGGCGAGGTCGAGATCGAGGAATTCCTGAGGCTCGGCTACACGATGGGCGGGATGATCATCTTTCCCGCGTCCAAGATCGACGGCTACATGACGATCAACGGGGCCCGCGGGTTCAACCGGTCGATCTCCGATCGATTCGACCTCACTCTCGAGTGCATCCGACGTCACTACACAGGTGAATGGAGCCCGCTCCAACCGACGTTGGCGCGCTACCCCAGCTTCTTCAGCCTGTTCGGCGGATTCCCAGGCTACGTCGACTTCTTCCTCCTGCAGGACCTGGTCTCCGAGGACGGCAGCGCAGTCAGATTCTTCATGCCGTTCAACGACTTCAAGCCGCCCGCAGTCCCTCGCGACGTCGACACGTATCGCCGCTTCTGCGAGAGCTCCATGGACTTCGTCACGTCTCGCAACCTGCGAATCGACCGATGGCTCGAGGCCAACCATCCGGCCGCGGCCGGATCGCTTCCGGTTTAGGTGTGTCGGGAGACAGCTCGCCACCGAGAGTCCTGCTCGCTGTGCTGTCAGGCTGTTAGGCACCACGGAGCATCGCCAGGATGACGGAATCCGAGCATGCCCTGGGAGTGCTGGCTGCGTGACGCGAACCCCAAGGAGAAGCCGACGATGCATCCCACATTGAGCCAGGCCTTGGCGGGCGTCGAGCGACCGAGCGGTGCGCTCGATCCCGACGCGAAGGACGAGCGCCGTTTTGCTCTCCTGTTCGCGTACGAGGGACGGGCATGGGGCGCCCATGCCGACACCTTGATCGAGCGCCTGCACGACTTGGCGGCAGCGATCGACGAGGGTCGGGCTCGTGAACGGGTCACTCCCAAGGGGACGCGTTCATTGTGGGACGGGCGTGTCGACCACCTCTACGTCTATGAGGTCGGCGGGATCAGCAGTCCGCCACCGACTCGGGCTGAGGTCCCCGGGACTGCCCCCGCTTTGGTTGACACTCGGGGTTTGCGTTGATCAGGCCGCTGTTGCGGCCCGGTAGATCATCTCAAACTCGACGGGGGTGAGCCGGCCGAGTCCTCGCTGGCGACGTCGGCGGTTGTACTTGGTCTCGATCCAGATGACGATCGCGAGCCGGAGCTCCTCGCGGGTGTCCCACCGTCGGGTGTTGAGCACGTTCTTCTGCAGCAGGGCGAAGAAGCTCTCCATGCTGGCGTTG
>JBBQAY010000114.1:0-7170 GCA_038316965.1 Candidatus Nanopelagicales bacterium | reverse complement strand
CCAGGATGTTGAGACGGCCGCGGACGCAGTCGGACAGGAACTGCGCGACCATCGGGGTCATCGTCCCGAAGGAGATGAGATCTTCGGCCTCGTACGGGTCGGCAGCGAACTTGCGGATCGTGAGCATCGGGCCGTCGATCGACAGCGGCGGCACGATCGCGTTGACGCGGGAGCCGTCAGGCAGGCGTGCGTCGACCATCGGCGACGACTCGTCGATGCGCCGACCGACGCGGGCGACGATCTTCTCGATCGTGCGGCGCAGGTGCGCATCGTCGTTGAAGTGACCGTCGACGGGGTAGAGGCGTCCACCGCGCTCGACGTAGATCATCGAGGGGCCGTTCACCATGACCTCGGTGATCTCGGAGTCGCGCAGGAACGGCTCGAGCGGGCCGTAGCCGAGGATGTCGTCGGCGATCTCCTGGGACAGCCGGGCGCGGTCCTGCACGGTCAGCGGCGTCTCCTCATGGGAGAGCACCTCCTGCAGGGTCGCGCGGACCTTGGACTCGAGCTCGTTCTCCGTGAGCCGCGAGTCGTACAGCTGCGGTCCGAGGCTCTCGAGCAGGCTCGCGTGCACGGCGCGCTTGAGCTCGGAGTACGGGTCGGAACCAGCGGTCCGACGCGTCCGTGCTCCGCCCTCGTGCGCCCCCTCGGGCAGCGTGCCCGAGCGGCTCCGTCGTGCCTGTGCCAGGCGGTCGGCGAGGCTCACTGCTACCTCCTCCACAGACGCCCGGAGCGCCTGTCTGTTCGCATCTGGCTGGGGATGGCGTCGCCGCTGCTCTGCGCGACCAGGACGTTGTCGTCGACGAAGGCCTTGATGGCGATGCTGACCGGGTTCTTCGGCTCGTCGACCACGATGGCGACGCCACGGTTGGTCGAGGCCGGGACGTCGCGGCTCGACGGGATCTGGGCCACGATCGGTGCCTTGAGCGTCTTCTCGACCTCGGACAGCGCCAAGCCCACCTTGGAGTCGGCGCGGTTGAGGATGATCCGCAGCTTGTCGCGCGGGTAGCCGATGAGATCCAGGGTCTCGAGCGTGAGCTTGAGGTTCTTGAGCGCCGGGATGTCGAGGGTGGCAAGCAGAGCGACCGTGTCGCTGCGGTCGAACGCGGCGAGCACGTTGTCGTCGAACGCGGGCGGCGTGTCGATGATGACGTAGTCGAACTCCGAGCGCAGGACGTCGATCACGCGCGTCACCAGCCCGACACTGATCGTGTCGGCCGTGCTCGGCTCCATCGGTGCGACGAGGGCCTGCACACCGCTGCGGTGCGGCGTGAGGAGCGAGTGGATCGCTTCGCCGTCAAGGTCCTCACCGATGGCGACGGCGTCGCCGATGGTGTGGGTGGGGAAGAGCTGCAGCGCGATCGCGACGTCACCGAACGCGAGGTCGAGATCGAGCAAAGCCACGGTTCCCTTGCCGCTCAAGGCGATCGAAGCAGCGATGTTCGTGGCGAGCGTAGTCTTGCCGCAGCCGCCCTTGGCAGAGAAGACCGTGACCACGCGTCCGTGCGACTGCTGCTCGGGGTGGTCCTCGCCGTGCTCCATCTGCTCGCGCAGACGGCTTGCGATCTCGCGCTGACGGCGTACGGCAGCCGCAAGACCGGCGAGGTCTCGTTCCTGCACGACCTCACGGACGCCGGCGCGCAGGGCGTCGGACAGGATCGCGGTGTCGATGCGACGTCGCACCATGACCACGCCCAGGCTCGGCCGGGAGACGCGCAGCGACTCCGCCAGGGCGAAGACGTCCTGCTGGTCGACGCTCGGGCCGAGGACGATGCAGTCCTCGAACGGGTTGGTGTCGAGATGTGCCTTCAGTGTGTCCAGGCTCGGCAGGACGAGCGCATCAGAGCTGAGTGCGCCCTTGATGGCATCGACGCCCGTCGGGTCGAACTCGACGATCGCGGTCATGATCGGTGCCTCGTTCCCTCGTGCTCGCGCGTGCGGCCGGTGGAGCCGGGATCAGCGGAACAGGTTCGTGTCGTCGACGCCTGGGTCGTTCACCGTGACGTCCGAGTTCTCGTCCATCAGAGCGAAGTAGAGGCCGGTGTACGTGGACCCGGTCGCGAGGCCCTGCGCGTAGATGATCTTCTCGGCCTCGCCCTGGGTGACGGCGAGCGTCAGGATGGCGGTCGAGGTCTGCTGGTCGCCGTTCTGGTTCGGTGCCGCGTTGAGGCCGCTGGCGCCGACGCCGATCACGGTGACGTTGGCCAGCAGCGTGCGCACCTGAGGCCCGCCGGTGGCGAAGATCGCCACGGTGGAGCCTGGCGCGACGAAGCCGGCGACGCGCTGCGGGTCGCCGAGCTCGAGCGAGAGGGCGACCTTGCCCTTGGGGAGCGGCAGGCGGGTCAGCTGACCCTCGGTGCCCCACTGCTGGGCGATGATCTGCTGGCCCGGGTAGATGGTGACCAGGGAGACGAGGTCCTGCAGCGGCGCTGCGTCCGACAGCACGCCTGGCACCTGCGTGTCGGTCGGGATCTCGCGCTCCTCGAACGCGCCGGCGCTCGAGGCCGCGGCGCCGGTGGTGCCGGCGGCGATCTCGGTCTTGGCGACGATCACCTTGACGAGGCTCTGGCCCTCCACCGCGGTGTCACGGGCGTTCTGGGCGTACAAGAACACCAGGACCACACCGAGCACTGCCGCCAGCAATGCGGCGACGAGCAGAATCGTGCGACGACCCATGATGACCTCTCGCGGTCTGACCACGACGTGCGCGGTTCTGCTGACGCCGAGAGGTCACGGACCCCCCTGGCGAGGGTCATCACCCTCACGATGACCCCGCACGTAAGGTAGCGGTCGCCGCGCCAGTTGGAACGCTGAGCAACGAGGGTTGCTCCGTTCGGTACGTGGGATGGTCCGAACGTATGACCCAGAGTGACCGAACCGCCAGAACGGCCGTGACCGTCGGTGAGGCCGTCCGACCGATCTCGGCCCGATGGCCAGGGCAGCGGTCGCCTAGCCGGCGGCCACCGTCGCGACGACGTGTGCGCGCACGACAGGGTCGCTCCAGCGCCGCCGGGTCCGCGTCCACGAGTACGCCGCCCACGCCAGCAGCCCGGCCGTGAGCAGCAGCGGGGGGAGCACCGACCGGCCGAATGTGGCCGCTGAGAAGCCGAGGCCGACCGTGGTGGTGACCACGGCGAGCCTGGCCGAGTAGACCGCCATCGTCCCGGGCGGTGCGGGCGTGTCGCGCGGCACGCGGAGGTCGGCGCGGTGGGGCCTCATGACCGAGAGGCGCATCGCGGTCGCCACCACGAGCGCGGTGCAGCTCACGGCCGCGCCCAGCGCGCAGACGAGGTCGACGAGGTCAGGCGGCTCGCTCGCACGCAGTCCCGCGCCGACGAGCACGAGGACGACGGGCAGGGCGCACACCTCGGCCACGACGCGTGCCTTGCTCCGCAGCACGTCGACCGGGTCGTGGGGGAGGGTCGCGATCCAGAGTGCTCCGGAGCCGTCGAGGCACATCGCGTTGACGCCGAACAGAAGGGCGGCGCCCGAGGCCACCAGAGGTGGCAGCAGGGCGATGGAGGACCAGGGCAGCGAGGCAAGGGCGGCGGCCGCGACAGGGAGCACGCCGAGCACGAGCAGCCCGCGCCGCAGCGGCGGCGAGCGCCAGAGCGAGGCGCGGTCGACCTGTACGAGCATCCGGTAGGCGGTGGGTCCGGACTCGAACGCCCGTCGCTCGACCGGTCGCGACAGCGGGCCGTCGACCCCGAGATCACCCGGGCGGCGAAGCGCCCACTCGGCGACCCGCACGGCGGCGACGTAGCCGAGAACCGTGACGACCAGGGCTCCGAGCACGAAGGGGACCCAGCCCGACGGCGCGAGCGCGGCTGCCTGCAGCTGCGCGGAGAGGACAGAGAGCGTCGGCGACCGGTCGAGCAGCGACGAGCCGCGGTCGGTGGCGATGACCCAGCCGGCGACGGCGACCGCCACTGCCAGGAACGTCCACGTGGAGCGGCGTCCCGTCCGGGTTCGTCGTACGCCGACGATGCCCCAGCCGATCGCCTGGCCCACGGCTGTGCACGCGACGAGGTACATGACGAGCACGCCGATGGGTGGCAGGGGGCCCCCGACACCGCGCACGGCGTACCCCGTGGCGGCGGTCAGCAGGAGGACCTGGAGGTACCACGCGATGTTCAGGGGCGAGAGCAGGAACCCGATCCGCACGAGCGTGGCGACGCGCACGGGGAACGAGACCAGCTGCGACTCGGGGATGAGCTCCTGCCCACCCCCGGCAGCGAGCGGGGCGACGATGCACAGCAGCGCGAACGCGACCATGGCCGACGGGAGCAGCGCGGCCACCTCACCGGTGCGGTCGATCGCACCGCCGAGGTCGCCGAGCCCGATGTCGGCCGCCGTCTCGCGGCCGAGGCGCGAGGCAGCGCCGCCGATGACACCGAGGACGACGAGCGCGAGGGCGACGACGCCCAGCACGGCCAGCCCGGTCTGCACCCGGATGGAGCGGATCATCCGCCACCGCAAGGCGAACAGAGGTCCGACCTGCGCGCGGCTCACGACAGCAGTGCCCGGTAGCGCGCCGCGCCGTCGTCGCCCGCGAGGTCGGTGGCGGGTGCCGCCGCGACGACCTTTCCGCCACGCAGCACCACGGCCTCCTCGCACGCCTGGACGGCGAGGCCGAGCAGGTGCGTCGACACGAGGACGGCGGAGCCGCGCATGCGCGCCAGGCGGATCTCCTCGAGCGTGGCCTCGACCCCGAGGGGGTCGACGCCGTCGAACGGCTCGTCGAGCAGCAGGACGGCGGGTTCGTGGAACGCGGCCAGCAGCACCGAGAGCCGCCGTCCCATGCCGTGCGAGAAGCCGGCGGTCACGCGGTCGGATGCGCCAGCGAGGTCGAACCGTTCCAGGAGGTCGCGCGCGCGCTCCTCCCAGCCGACCATCCCGCGCAGTCGCGCGGCGAGCTGCAGGTGCTCCCACGGGGTGGCGCGCGGAACGAGGCCGCCGACGTCCGGGCAGTAGCCCACGACCTCGCGGGCGCGCCTCGGCTCTCGGACAGCGTCGATGCCCGACACCACCACCGTGCCGGCGGACGGCGGGAGCACCCCGCCCAGCACGCGGAGCGTCGTGGACTTGCCGGCCCCGTTGCGCCCGACCAGCGCGACGGCGCCACCTGCGGGCACCCGGAGGTCGAGGCCGTCGACGGCATGCACGGCGGCGAAGGTGACCGACAGGCCACGCACGTCCACGGCCGCGTGCTGGCCGCCCGTCTCGGTCATGGAGACCATCCTGCATCGGCGTACGCCGTTCGGCGCGGCGGCCTGACGCGTACGGGGTACGCGTGGGGCGGCCGCCCCCCATCCGGCCTAGAGCCAGGTGCGGTTCCTAGGACTGGGTGTAGAGCGACTCGACGTCGACTCCGAAGTCCTTCATGACCACACCCCGACGCAGCTTCATCGACGGCGTGAGCTCGCCGGTCGCCTCGGTCCAGTCGACGGGCAGGACGCGGAAGCGACGGATCGACTCCGCGGTCGACACGGCCTTGTTGGCGTCGTCGACGGCCTTCTGCAGCTCCGCGAGGAGATCCGGATCCTGCGACAGCTCCGCGGCGCCGAGGCCCTCGGCCTTGCCGTTCTGGGCTGCCCAGGCGGGCAGCGACTCGGGGTCGAGCGTGATCAGCGCGCCGATGTAGGGCTTGTTGTCGCCCACGACCATGCACTGGCTCACGAGCCAGTGCGCCCGGACCCTGTCCTCAAGCACGGCGGGGGCGACGTTCTTGCCGCCCGCGGTGACGAGAAGCTCCTTCTTGCGCCCGGTGATCGAGAGGTAGCCGTCGGCGTCGAGCTCACCGAGGTCGCCGGTGCGGAACCAGCCGTCGTCGGTCATCACCTCGGCGGTGGCGGCAGCATTGTTGAAGTAGCCGGCGAACACGTGCGGTCCGCGCAGGAGAACCTCGCCGTCGTCGGCGATCGCCACTCCCGCACCGGGGAACGGACGCCCGACCGAGCCCACGCGCAGCATCGTCGGCCTGTTGACCGTGGTGGCCCCGGCGGTCTCGGTGAGGCCGTAGCCCTCGAGGATCGTGACGCCGATTCCGCGGAAGAAGTGCCCGAGGCGCTCGCCGAGCGGCGCGCCGCCCGAGACCGCCCACGCGACGCGACCGCCGAGAGCGGTGCGGAGCTTGCTGTAGACCAGCCGGTCGAACACCGCGTGCTGCAGTCGCAGCCCGATCCCGACCGAACCGCTGTCGAGCGCCCGGCTGTAGGCCTCTGCGGTGTGCGCCGCCTTGTCGAAGATCGATCCCTTGCCGGCGGCGATGGCCTTCTGCTGCGCGCCGTTGAAGACCTTCTCGAACACTCGGGGCACGGCAAGGAGGAACGTCGGGCGGAACCCGGGGAGGTCCTCGCTGAGCTTCGTCGGATCCGGGGCGTGCCCCAGGGTGACCCCGCCGTGGATGCAGGCGATCTGGATGATGCGGCCGAAGACGTGGGCGAGCGGGAGGAACAGCAGGGTCGAGGCGCCCGGCTGCTGGAACACCTCGGGCGTCGCGGCGACGACGTTCTCGGCCTCGAACGCGAAGTTCTCGTGGGTCAGCTCGCAACCCTTCGGGCGCCCGGTCGTGCCCGAGGTGTAGATGATCGTGGCGAGGTCCTGCGCGCCGCGCGAGGTGCGCCTGGCCTCGAGGTCCTCGGGCGCGATACCGGCACCCTGGGAGGCCAGGGAGTCCAGCACGCCGTCGTCGAACACATGGACGTCGCGGACGTCCGGGACGCTGTCGGAGATCTCGGCGAAGACCTCGACGTGCCGTGGGCTCTCGAGGAAGACCGCCACCGCTCCGGAGTCCGAGAGGATCCACTGCACCTGCTCAGCGGAGCTCGTCTCGTAGATCGGCACGACGACGCCGCCGGCCCACCAGATCGCGTAGTCGGTGACGGTCCACTCGTACCGCGTGCGGCTCATGATCGCGACGCGGTCGCCGGGTGCCACCCCGGTCGCCACGAGGCCCCGGGCGACGGCCCTCACCTCCTCGGCGAACCGGGCCGAGGTCACGTCCACCCACGTACCGCCTACCCGGCGGGCCAGGGCGATGGCAGAGGGCGCCTCGGCCTCGTGCCGCACGACGTCGTCGGTCAGCCGGACCGATCGGGGGAAGGCGACCAGTGCCGGCTCGTGGTGCTCACGCATGGGGTCCTCCTGGGGGACGAGTTAGGGCACCCT
>JBBQAY010000113.1:0-7285 GCA_038316965.1 Candidatus Nanopelagicales bacterium | reverse complement strand
CTCGAGCGCCACACCAGTCCGGTGAAATAGCGCAGCTCCGTTCTGGTGCAGCTCACGGTGCTCCCTCTGCTCGGCCTGCCTGGCGCCACTCCAGACGTCGTCGCCGTCACCGTGATCGCGCTCGGCTTCGTGGGCGGACCGATCCGCGGCGCGGTCGCCGGCTTCGCGGCCGGGGTCCTGATCGACCTCCTCCCGCCCGCCGACGGCCTGCTCGGCCTCACCGCGGTCGTCCTCGTGGTCGTCGGCTACCTCGCCGGGCTGCTCGGCCAGTCCGAGCGATCCCCGCTGGCCTCGGTCGCGCTCACCGGCATGCTCGCGGGCGGCATCGTGCTCGGCTTCGCGCTCGTGGGCGGCGTGGTGGCCGATCCCCGCGTCTCCTGGGAGCGGGTGCCCGGCCTCACGCTCACGCAGGTGGCGTACGCCGTGCTCCTGGCCCCGTTCGTGCTGCCGCTCGTCACCTGGCTCTGGCGCAAGGTCGACCCGCCACCCCCGAGGTACGACGTGGGCCGAGCCTGAGAATGTGCTGTACGGCCGGAACCGACCCCTTCCCCGCGGGCTTAGGCTGGGTGGCGTCCGTCTGAGTCCTGCATCACGCCGGGGAACCCCTGGTCCGTCGTCGTCGTCGGAACCTTCGGACCGATCACGCCCGTCCGGACCTGCCCGCCCGCCACCACCCTGGAGCCCTGTCCCGTGAGCGACCGGTCATCGTTGCGCCTCGCGGTGCTCGGTGTGCTGCTGTTCTCGCTGCTCGTCACGATGGTCAGCCGGCTGTTCTTCCTGCAGGTCGTCTCCGCGGACGTCTACACGCAGAAGGCCGACGCGAACGGCACGAGGGAAGTGGTCACGCCGGCCACCCGCGGCCTGATCCTCGACCAGCTCGGGCGCCCGCTCGTCTCCAACCGCACCTCGCTCGTGGTGAGCGTCGACCGCACCGAGCTCGGCAAGCAGAAGGACGACGGCAAGGCAGTCCTGACGCGCCTCGCCAAGGCCCTCGACACGACCTACACCGCGCTGTCGTACAAGCTCGAGCTGTGCGGCCCCGAGGCTCACGAGAAGCCGCCGATCTGCTGGAACGGCTCGCCCTTCCAGCCGATCCCGGTCGCGAAGGACATCACCCAGAACCTTGCGCTCACGATCATGGAGAAGCGGTCGGACTACCCGGGCGTGACTGCCGGCCTCGAGGCCGTGCGCGAGTACCCGAGCCCGGACGGCGCCAACGCCTCGCACATCCTGGGGTATCTCGGGCCGGTGTCGGACACCGAGCTCGCCGCCCAGAAGGCGGCTCGCGACGCAGGCACCATCCCCGCGGACGAGTCGCTCCTGCGCCGCACCGACCTCGTCGGCCGCTCCGGCCTCGAGTCGGTGTACGACGCCCAGCTCCGCGGCGAGCCCGGCATCAAGAAGCTCGCCGTCGACCAGGCCGCCAACGTCGTGGGCACGGTGAGCGAGACCGACTCCGTGCCGGGCAACTACCTCGTCACCAACATCGACGCCAAGCTGCAGTCGGTCGTCGAGAAGGAACTCCTCGCCGCGATCACCAAGGCGCGCAACACCCCGGACCGCACGAATCCGAGCCGCAACTACAAGGCCGATTCCGGTGCGGCCGTGGTCATGGACGTCACCAACGGCCACGTGCTCGCGATGGCGAGCTATCCGTCGTACGACCCGACGGTGTGGGTCGGTGGCATCTCCTCGACGGAGTACAAGGCGCTCACGTCGGTGAAGTCGAACTACCCGCTGATCTCACGCGCGATCCAGGGCCAGTTCGTACCCGCGTCCACGTTCAAGATCGTGTCTGCCTCCGCCGCCCTCGCCAACGGCTACAGCCAGGGCTCGATCTTCGACTGCCCGTCGCAGTACCAGGTGGGCACGCAGGTCTTCCGCAACTTCGAGGGTGAGCAGTTCGGCAGGCTGTCGCTGGCGCGCGGGCTCGCCGTCTCCTGCGACACGATGTGGTACGAGACCGCCTACAAGTGGTGGCTCAAGGACGGCGGCCTGACCCCCAAGGCGAAGCCCGCGGATCCGATCGAGACGATGGCGAAGGCCTACGGCTACGGGTCGCGCACGGGCATCGACCTGCCGAGCGAGTCGCGCGGTCGCGTCGGCGGTCGCGAGTTCCGCAAGCTGCTCTACGCCCAGCTGAAGGACGCCTGGTGCAAGCGGGCCGTCACCGGCTACCCCGAGGTCGCCAAGACCGACCCCAGCCGCGCGATCTTCCTCAAGGCCCTCGCCAAGGAGAACTGCGCCGACGGCAACATCTTCCGCGCCGGTGACGCGGTCAACCTCTCGATCGGCCAGGGCGACATGGCCGTCACGCCGCTGCAGGTGACACAGGCATACGCCGCCCTCGCCAACGGCGGCACGATCTGGCAGCCCCAGGTCGCGAAGGGCGTCATCGCCACCAACGGCAAGGTCGTCGAGAAGATCAAGCCCAAGAAGATGGGCACGCTGCCGGTCTCCCAGAGCGATCTCGCGTTCCTGCGCGCAGCGTTCACCGACGTCACCACGCAGCCGTACGGCACGGGCTACAACCCGTTCCGCGGCTTCCCGCTCGACCAGATCCCCGTCGCGGCCAAGACCGGTACCGGTCAGGCGGCCAAGGCCGGCGACCAGTCGACGTCGTGGTTCGCGACCTTCGCGCCGTCGAACAAGCCCAAGTACGCCGTCGTGATGATGGTGTCGCAGGGTGGCACCGGTGCCTCGACGAGCGCCCCGAGCGTCCGCCGCATCTACGAGGCCATCTATGGCGTCAAGGGCTCGACCGTCGACCCGAGCAAGTCCGTGCTCGTCGGCGCCGTGCCCTCGACCAAGCTGCCGAAGGTGAAGTCGGACGGCACCCCGGTATACCCGGGCATGCCCAAGAGCATCGCCTCGTCGTCGTCGCCGTCCGCCAGCGCCCCGGCAGCTGACCCGTCCACGTCGCCGGACCCGAGCGCCTCGGTCAACGACGGCGCCCAGCCAGACCCCTCCGCCAGCAACAGCGCAGGCCTCGTCGCGCTCCCGCCCCTGGCGGGTGCAGCCCTTCTCGGCCGTTCGTTCCGCCGACGACGCAGACGTGGCTCGGGCGTCGTGCCCACTGCCGTGTCGTCGTACTCAGAGGGGCGGTGGTCCCGGTGACGCTGCTCTACCCGTCACCGACGGCTCCGCCGCGCCGACGCGAGTCGGCGTGGCGCCGGGTCGACTGGACCCTCGTCGTCGCCGCGCTCGCGCTCTCGGTGCTCGGTGCGCTGCTCGTGTGGTCGGCGACCTCCGGCAAGCTGTCGACGTACGACAACGATCCGCAGTCGTACCTCAAGAAGCACCTGATCAACCTCGTGATCGGCATCGCCCTCGCGGTCCTGGTCTCGCGCTTCGACTATCGGCTGCTGCGCGCGTACACCCCGATCCTGTGGGGCGTCTCGATCCTCGGCCTGGTGTTCGTGCTCGTGAAGGGCACCGAGATCAATGGCGCGAAGGCGTGGATCTCGCTCCCTGCGGGATTCACCATCCAGCCGTCGGAGTTCGCGAAGATCGCGATCATCCTCGGGATGTCGATGCTCCTGTCGGAGAAGCGCGACGCCGAGAACGAGCCGCGTGACATCGACGTGTTCTACGCACTCCTGGTCGCGGCGGTGCCGATCGGTCTCGTCATGCTGCAGCCCGACCTCGGCACGGTCATGGTCACGGCCTGCGCCGTCTTCGGCATCATCGCGGTGTCCGGTGCCAAGACCCGCTGGCTCGTCGGCATCCTCGCCACGGCTGCGCTCGGGGCGTTCGTGGCCCTTCAGGTGGGGATCCTGAAGCAGTACCAGGTCGACCGCCTCACGGCGTTCGCGGATCCGACCAACGACCCGCGCGGCATCGGCTACAACACCCAGCAGGCGCGCATCGCGATCGGCTCGGGCGGCATCTTCGGCCAGGGGCTCTTCCAGGGCCCGCAGACGCAGGGCCGGTTCGTGCCCTACAACCAGACCGACTTCGTCTACTCGGTGGCGGGGGAGGAGCTCGGCTTCGTCGGAGCGGCCGCGATCATCGTGCTGCTCGGCGTCCTGCTCTGGCGTGCCGTGCGCATCGCCATCCGCGCGTCCGACCTCTTCGGTCGCCTCGTCGCGACCGGCATCGCGGTCTGGATCGGCTTCCAGGCCTTCGAGAACATCGGCATGAACCTCGGCATCATGCCGGTCACCGGCGTACCCCTGCCCTTCGTGTCGTACGGCGGCACATCCATGTTCGCCAGCTGGATAGCCGTGGGCCTCCTCCTCAACGTCCACATGAAGACCCAGGAGAAGTAGCGGGCTGTCTTCTGGCCCTCCAAGCTCGTCGCTCCTTCGTCGCTCCTCGCGTCGGGCACCCCGCGCCGGGCGCGTCGCAGCGGCGAGGCCTCGTCCCTCGGCCCCACCTCGCGACACGCAAACCCGGCGGCGCGGGGTACTGCGGGTCGACCGCCGTTCGACCGATACCCGTTCGACCTGTCGTACCCCGCGCCGCCGGTGTTCGCGGGTCGACGACGCCCCCGACGAAGGAGCCGGAGCTTGGAGGCGCCGGAGATCGAAGGAGCGACGAGCTTGGAGGGCCGAAGAACGCAGCGTTGGTTAGGATCACCTACGTTCCCCGATTCTCCTGGAAAGGTCTCCTCGTGCCCGTCGAGTCTGTGTTTCCCCAGCTCGAGGCGCTCCTGCCGCTGATCAGCAAGCCCGTGCAGTACGTCGGTGGCGAGCTGAACGCCGTGGTCAAGGAGTGGGACTCCGTCGACGTCCGCTGGGTGCTGATGTACCCGGACGCCTACGAGGTCGGCGTACCCAACCAGGGCGTCCAGATCCTGTACGAGGTCATCAACGAGCGCGACGACGCGCTGGCCGAGCGCACGTACACCGTGTGGCCCGACCTCGAGAAGCTCATGCGCGAGAACGCCGTGCCGCAGTTCACGGTCGACCAGCACCGACCGGTCGGCGCGTTCGACCTGTTCGGCCTGAGCTTCTCCACCGAGCTCGGCTACACGAACATGCTGACCGCGATCGATCTCGCCGGGATCCCGCTGCACGCACGCGACCGCGACGAGTCGCACCCCGTGGTGATCGCAGGTGGCCACGCCGCCTTCAACCCCGAGACCATCGCCGACTTCATCGATGCCGCAGTGCTCGGTGACGGCGAGCAGGCGGTGCTCGCGATCACCGACATCGTTCGCGACTGGAAGGCCGAGGGCCGTCCCGGTGGGCGCGAAGAGCTGCTGCTGCGCCTCGCGCGCACGGGCAACGTCTACGTGCCGGCGTTCTACGACGTCGACTACCTCCCCGACGGCCGCATCCAGCGCGTCGCACCCAACCGCCCAGGCATCCCGTGGCGCGTCAGCAAGCACACGGTGATGGACCTCGACGAGTGGCCGTACCCGAAGGCGCCGCTCGTCCCGCTCGCCGAGAGCGTGCACGAGCGGATGAGCGTCGAGATCTTCCGTGGCTGCACTCGCGGCTGCCGCTTCTGCCAGGCCGGGATGATCACGCGCCCGGTCCGCGAGCGCAGCGCGCGCAGCATCGCCGAGATGGTCGACAACGGCCTCCAGAAGACCGGCTACGAAGAGGTCGGCCTGCTCAGTCTCTCGAGCGCCGACCACAGCGAGATCGCAACGCTCGCCAAGGGCCTCGCCGACCGGTACGAGGGCACGGAGACCGGTCTCAGTCTTCCGAGCACCCGCGTCGATGCCTTCAACATCGACCTCGCGAACGAGCTGACGCGCAACGGCCGTCGCAGTGGCCTGACCTTCGCCCCCGAGGGCGGCAGCGAGCGCATGCGCCGCGTGATCAACAAGATGGTCACAGAGGAAGACCTCATCCGCACCGTCACCACGGCCTACGGCAACGGCTGGCGCAACGTGAAGCTCTACTTCATGTGCGGCCTGCCGACCGAGACCGACGAGGACGTCCTGCAGATCGCCGAGGTCGCCCGCCGGGTGATCGAGGCCGGTCGCAAGGCCAGCGGCACGCGCGACATCCGCTGCACCGTCAGCATCGGCGGCTTCGTCCCCAAGCCGCACACGCCGTTCCAGTGGGCCGCGCAGCTCGACCACGAGACGACCGACGCGCGGCTGCACAAGCTGCGCGACGCCATCCGCTCGGATCGCCAGTACGGCAAGGCCATCGGCTATCGCTACCACGACGGCCGCCCCGGCATCGTCGAGGGCCTGCTCAGCCGCGGCGACCGTCGGATCGGCGCTGTGATCGAGCAGGCCTGGCGCGACGGCGCTCGCTTCGACGGTTGGAGCGAGCACTTCTCGTTCGACCGCTGGATGGGTGCTGCCGACGTCGCTCTCGCCGATCTCCCGGTCGACGTCGCCTGGTACACCACCCGCGAGCGCGAGTACACCGAGGTCCTGCCCTGGGACCACCTCGACAGCGGTCTCGACAAGGACTGGCTCTGGGAGGACTGGCAGGACGCCCTGTCGGAGGTCCCGGTGGAGGACTGCCGCTGGACCCCGTGCTTCGACTGCGGCGTCTGCGACCAGATGGGCACCGAGATCCAGGTGGGGCCGACCGGCGTCACCCTGCTGGGGATGCCCGCTCTGCCCGTCCGCGGCGAGGGCCTCACGCCCGAGCCGGCGGGTCTGTAGATGGCCCGCCAGGCCCCGATCCGCGACGTAGCGCCGACAGTCCAGCGGCTGCGGCTCCGGTACGCCAAGCGCGGACGGCTGCGCTTCACGAGCACGCGCGACTTCCAGCGCGCCTTCGAGCGCGCTCTTCGCCGTACCGGGGTGCCGATGGCCTACAGCCAGGGCTTCAACCCTCACCCGCGGATCTCGTACGCCAACGCCGCGCCCACCGGGACGGCGAGCGAGGCCGAGTACGTCGAGATCGCGGTCACGGCCGTCCTCGACCCGGACAAGGTCCGGGCCTCCCTCGACGAGGCGCTGCCGCCGGGGATCGACGTGCTCGAGGTGGTCGAGGTGCGCGCACCGGACCTCGCCGACCGGCTGCAGGCCAGCATCTGGACCCTCGAGCTTCCCGGGGTGCCCTTCGCCGAGGTCCAGGGGGCGGCTGAGGCCTTCCTCGCCGCCGACGTGATCGAGGTGCAGCGCCTCACCAAGTCAGGCATGCGGACCTTCGACGCCCGTGGGCCGGTGGTGCGGCTCGAGGCCCGCCACGCGGAGTCCGGGGCCGACGGCGCAACGCCCGGGGAGCCCTGTGCGATACTCGACCTGGTCGTCCGGCACGTAACACCGTCCGTCCGACCCGATGACGTCCTCGCCGCACTGCGGCAGGTGGCTGACCTGGTGCCGCCGGTCCCCCCTCGGGTGACCCGGCTGGCGCAGGGGCCG
>JBBQAY010000112.1:0-7506 GCA_038316965.1 Candidatus Nanopelagicales bacterium | reverse complement strand
TACCCCGCGCCGCCGGGTTCGCGAGTCGAGGTGCGCCCCCGAGGACCGAGGGGGCCGCCGAGACGAGCCCGGCGCGGGGTGCGCCGACGCGAAGGCGACGAAGGAGCCGCAGCTTGGAGGCGCCAGAAGCACAGAGCCCGGCGCGGGGTGCGCCGACGCGAAGGCGACGAAGGAGCCCGAAGCTTGGAGGCGCCGAAGACTCAGACGGCTTGCTTCTTCAGGCGACGGCGCTCGCGCTCGGAGAGGCCGCCCCAGATGCCGAAGCGCTCGTCGTGGTCGAGGGCGTACTCGAGGCACTCGACGCGAACCTCGCACGTGGTGCACACGCGCTTGGCCTCGCGGGTGGAGCCGCCCTTCTCCGGGAAGAAGGCCTCAGGGTCGGTCTGCGCGCAGAGCGCCCGCTCCTGCCAGCCGAGCTCCTCGGCGTCGGTCAGCGGCAGGACGGCGGCATTGCTGCTGCTCACCGGTAAACCTCCTCGACCGTGGCCTCGTGCGTTTCGCGACGCACGTGACCGGATTCCCCGCGTCCGGCCGCTTGCGCGCCGGCGTTGGAGGGAATTACACCGATGTAAGTGTGTGCGAGTCAACCCCACAACCGCATAACGACCGAAAGGTTGAGGCGGCTTCGCGAGGGCGACGTGCCGTCCACGGGCAACACGCCCGGACGCGGGGGTGGAGGCTCAGCGTTGCTGCGCGTCGAGCAGGGGCAGCAGGGCGGGCGCCGCGAGAGCCGTGGCCCGGCGCTCGGCGGACACCTCGCCGTACGCCGTCGTCCGCTGCCGAGCCGGGCGACCGGCGGCGGCTGCGAGCGCTTCGAGCTCGTCCACGGACTTGCGCGACCCGTGCTCGGAGCCGGCCATGCGACTGATGGTCTCCTCCATCAGTGTGCCGCCGATGTCGTCGCATCCGCCCTGCAGCATCGACACGACGCCGTCGATCCCGAGCTTCACCCAGGAGCACTGGATGTGGTCGATGGCGCCGTGCAGCATGAGGCGCGCCATGGCGTGCACGGCACGGTCGTCGCGACGGGTCGATCCGGGGCGGGCGACTCCGGCGAGGTAGACGGGCGCGTTGTGGTGGATGAAGGGCAGCGCCACGAACTCGGTGAAGCCGCCGCTGCGCTCCTGGATCTCGCGCAGCAGTGCGAGGTGCCCGACCCAGTGCGACGGGTTGTCGACGTGGCCGTACATCATCGTCGAGGTCGAGGGGATGCCGAGGCCGTGCGCGGTGGTGACGACGTCGATCCAGGCAGCGGTCGGCAGCTTGCCCTTGGTCAGCACCCACCGGACGTCGTCGTCGAGGATCTCCGCAGCGGTGCCCGGGATGGAGTCGAGGCCCGCAGCCTTCGCCTCGATCAGCCACTCCCGCACGGACATCCCGGATCGGGTCGCGCCGTTGACGACCTCCATGGGCGAGAACGCGTGCAGGTGGATCCCCGGTGCGTGCTGCTTCACGGCTCGAGCGAGATCGAAGTACGCCGTGCCCGGAAGGTCGGGGTGGATGCCGCCCTGCATGCAGATCTCGGTGGCGCCGACGTCCCACGCCTGCGCGACCCGCTGGCCCACCTCGTCGAGCGACAGCGTGAACGCGTCGGCGTCGGTGCGGCGCTGCGCGAAGGCACAGAAGCGGCAGCCCGTGTAGCAGACGTTGGTGAAGTTGATGTTCCGCGTCACGACGTACGTGACGACGTCGCCGACCGTGTCGCGCCGTACGTCGTCGGCGATGCGCGCGAGGGCGTCGAGGGCCGGGCCGTCGCACGACATCAGAGCGACGGCGAGCGCGGCGTTGTCAGGGTGCGCGAGCGCGGCCGGATCGTTCGCTGCCAGGGCGAGCCCGGCGCGGACGTCGACGTCGAGCCGTTCGACGGCGATCAGCTCCGCCTCCGCGGATCGCGCCGCGATGTCGCGCGCATGCGCGTCGACCTCGGACCAGTCGCCGTACACCTCGTCGAAGTCGCTGCGCCGGTCGTCGGTGCGGCCCTCGGAGTCGACGGTCTCGTTCAGGTCGGTCCGGCCACCGGAGTGGGCCGTCGCGAACGCCTCGTACCCGTCGCCGTACGCGTCCGGCAGCTGCCACGGAATGCCCTGGGGCACAAGGCCTTCCACGCCGAGACCAGTGGAGTCTGCCAGGGCGTCCACATGGGCCCGCACCCTCGGGTCGATCCACGGATCGGGTCGGCGGACGTACTCGGGGTGTGCGGTGAGCCGCTCGCGCAGGGTGAACCCGGCCTCAGCGGTGATGCGGGCGAGCTCGTCGACGTTGGGCCAGGGGCGCTCGGGGTTCACGTGGTCCGGCGTGAGCGGGCTGACCCCACCCCAGTCGTCGACCCCCGCGCGCAGCAACAGGTGCATCTCGTGCGCGTCCGTGAGGTTGGGCGGCGCCTGCACTCGCATGCGCGGCCCGAGCAGCAGCCGGGTGACGGCGATGGCGGCGAGGTACTCGACGAGCCCGAGGTCGTCGCGGTGGCGCAGCGCTGTGTCGGGCTTGGCGCGGAAGTTCTGGACGATCACCTCCTGCACGTGACCGTGCTCCCGCGCGATGCGACGGAGGTCGAGCACCGACTGCGCGCGCTCGTCGTACGTCTCGCCGATGCCGACGAGGATCCCGGTGGTGAAGGGCACGGCCTGCCGGCCGGCATCCTCGATCACCCGCAGGCGCAGCGCGGGCTCCTTGTCAGGGCTGCCGTAGTGCGGGCCACCCGGCTCGGACCACAACCGGGTGGCCGACGTCTCCAGCATCATCCCCATGCTCGGCGCCACCGGCTTGAGGCGACCGATCTCCTCCCACGACATCACGCCCGGATTCAGGTGAGGCAGCAGCCCGGTCTCCTCCAGGACCCGCACAGCCATCGCGCGGACGTAGGAGAGCGTGTCGTCGTAGCCGTGCGCGTCGAGCCACTCACGAGCGGCGGGCCAGCGCTCCTCGGGCCTGTCGCCGAGGGTGAACAGCGCCTCCTTGCACCCGAGGGCGGCTCCGGCGCGCGCGATCTCCAGCACCTCGTCCGGGCCGAGGAACATGTCGTGCCCGTCGCGTCGGAGCGAGGCCGGATCGGTCGCGAAGGTGCAGTAGTGGCAGCGGTCGCGGCACAGGCGCGTGAGCGGGATGAAGACCTTGCGGCTGTAGGTGACGATGCCGGGCCGCCCGGCGCCCTCGAGCCCTCGGTCACGAACGGCGCCGGCGAGGTCGAGCAGCCGTTCGAGGTGGCTGTCCTGAGCCTGCATGAGCGCCGAAGCCTCGGCGACGTCGAGGGCCACGCCGCGCCCAGCCCGCCCGAGGGCGCGCTCGATCTCGCGCTCGGTCGACGTACGTCCCTGCTCCACAGCGGCGACTCTACGTCGGGACGGCGACGGCGACCCCCGGGGCCGCGCGACCATCAGGGTGCGAGGATCGGCGGGTGCGCATCACCCTCCTCGCCGGTGGCATCGGCGGAGCCCGGTTCACCCGCGGCCTGCTGCACCACGTCGCGACCACCGGTCTGGACGCCGACGTCACGCTCGTGGTGAACACCGGCGACGACATCCGGATGTTCGGTCTGCAGCTGTGCCCCGACCTCGACTCGATCATGTACACGCTCGGCGGCGGCATCAGCGAGGAACGAGGCTGGGGCCGCGAGGACGAGACGTTCACGGTCATGGGCGAGCTCGGGAAGTACGGCGTCGAGCCGACGTGGTTCGGCCTCGGCGACCGCGACCTCGCCACCCACATCGTGCGCACCCAGATGCTGGCGGCCGGCTACCCGCTCTCTGCCGTCACCGAGGCGCTGTGCGCCCGGTGGCAGCCCGGCGTGCGCCTGCTGCCGATGTCGGACGACAGGCTCGAGACGCATGTGGTCGTCGAGGGCGACGAGCCCGGCACCCGCAAGGCGCTGCACTTCCAGGAGTGGTGGGTGCGCCACCGCGCAGGGCTGCCGGCCCTCGCCTTCCCCCTCGTCGGCGTAGACGTCGCCAAGCCCGGACCCGGTGTGCTGGAAGCGATCTCGGAGGCCGATGTCGTGCTGCTGCCGCCGTCGAACCCGGTCGTGTCGATCGGCACGATCCTGCAGGTGGCAGGTGTGCGCGACGCCCTCCGGGCCACGACGGCTCCGGTCGTGGGACTCTCCCCCATCGTCGGTGGTTCACCCGTGCGTGGGATGGCTGACGCCTGCCTCACCGCGATCGGCGTCGACACGACCGCCGAGGCCGTGGCACGTCACTACGGCGCGCGCGTGGCCGCCCTGCCCGCGGGAGCCG
This sequence comes from Candidatus Nanopelagicales bacterium, assembly GCA_038316965.1. Classification (GTDB taxonomy): domain Bacteria; phylum Actinomycetota; class Actinomycetes; order S36-B12; family CAIYMF01; genus Longivirga. The sequence continues at coordinate 3,277 of JBBQAY010000112.1, read as the reverse complement.
ACGGCGGAGGCATCCTCGACGGCTGGCTCGTCGACGACGCGACCGACTCCGACGTGCCTGGTCGGCTCGCCGCCACCGGGATCGTCGCGCGTGCCGTGCCGCTGATGATGACCGACGTCGAGGCGACGGCCGCCATGTGCGCGGCCGCCCTCTCCTTCGCCGAGGACCTCCGGCGGTGACGTCGCCACTCGTCGTCGTGGCGGTCGAGGGCCTTCCCGAGATCGAGCCGGGTGCCGACCTGGCCGCGATGGTCTCGCCCGTGCTCGGTTCCGTGACCTGGCCGGACGGGTCGGCGGGGCTGTCGGACGGTGATGTCGTCGTCGTGACGAGCAAGGTCGTGAGCAAGTCCGAGGGCCGGGTGATCGCCGCGGACGACCGCGAGGACGCCATCACCGCGGAGGCCGTACGAGTCGTCGCCACCCGCCGCACGCCGCGCGGCCTCACGCGGATCGTCGAGACCTCGCACGGACTGGTGCTGGCGGCTGCCGGAGTGGACGCGTCCAACACGCCACCCGGCACGGTCGTGCTGCTCCCGGTGGACCCGGACGCGTCGGCGCGCGCGCTGCGCGAGGCATGGCAGCACGACCACGGCGTGACGGTGGCCGTCGTCATCACGGACACCCTCGGGCGACCCTGGCGCGAGGGCCTCACCGACGCCGCCATCGGTGCTGCTGGGCTCGCCGTGCTCGAGGACTTCCGCGGCCGGGTCGACGCCTTCGGCCATGCGCTCGAGATGACCGTCACGTCCATCGCCGACGAGGTTGCCGCTGCCGCAGACCTGGTGAAGGGCAAGCTGTCCGGGTCGCCGGTGGCCGTCGTGCGCGGTCTCTCGGCGTACGTACGAGCCGATGACGGGCCGGGTGCCAGGGCCCTGGTCCGCCGGGCGGAGGACGACATGTTCCGCCTCGGCACCGCAGAGGCGATCGAGGAGGGGCGGGCCCTCGGACGTCGTGAAGCGGTTCAGGCGCGACGCACCGTACGGCGCTTCACCGACGAGGCCGTCGACGACGCAGTGATCGAACGCGCAGTCGCTGCGGCCATCACCGCACCGAGCCCGCACCACACGACGCCCTGGCGGTACGTCGTCGTGCGCGACCACGTCGTGCGCACCCGCCTGTTCGACGCGATGGCCGAGCGCTGGGAGAACGACCTGCGCGCCCTCGACGAGTACGACGACGACTCCGTCGCCAGGCGGCTGCGACGTGGCGACGTCCTGCGTGCCGCACCCGCGGTGGTGCTCCCGTTCAGCGACCTCGACGGTGCCGCGCACGCCTACCCGGATGCACGTCGTGGCGGCTTCGAGCGCGACCTGTTCCTGGTCGCGGGCGGGGCCGGCGTGCAGAACCTGCTGGTGGCGCTCGCGGCCGAGGGCCTCGGCTCGGCCTGGATCAGCTCGACCATGTTCTGCCCCGAGGTCGTCCACGAGGTGCTCGACCTGCCGGCCTCGTGGCAGCCGCTGGGCGGCGTGGCCGTTGGCCATCCCGCCGACCCGCCTCCGAGCCGCGAGCCCCGAGACGTGTCGGAGCACGTGATCCTGCGCTGAGGTCAGTGCAGGGTGGGGCCGGTGGCGGCGCGGACGTCGTCCTCGGAGACGCCGGGTGCTGTCTCGACCAGCACGAGGCCGTCGCGGGTGACGTCGATGACGGCGAGGTCCGTGATGATCCGGTCGACGACGCCGCGGCCCGTCAGCGGGAGGGTGCACTCCTGCACGATCTTGTGGGTGCCGTCCTTGGCGACGTGCTCCATCATCACGATCACCCGCTTGGCACCGTGAACCAGGTCCATCGCCCCGCCCATGCCCTTGACCATCTTCCCGGGGATCATCCAGTTCGCGATGTCGCCCGCCGCGCTGACCTGCATCGCACCCAGGATCGCGGCGTCGATGTGACCGCCGCGGATCATCGCGAAGCTCGTGGCGGAGTCGAAGAAGCTCGCACCGGGAAGAACGGTCACCGTCTCCTTGCCCGCGTTGATCAGGTCGGCGTCGACCTGGGCCTCGGTGGGGTACGGCCCCGTCCCCAGGATCCCGTTCTCGCTCTGCAGCACCACGGTCACACCCGCAGGCAGGTGCTGGGGCACCAGGGTGGGCAGACCGATGCCGAGGTTGACGTACTGGCCGTCGCGCAGCTCGAGAGCGACGCGCGCGGCGAGCTCGTCACGGGTGAGCGCCATGGCTCAGGCCTCCTTGGTGATCGTGCGGCGCTCGATGCGCTTGTCGGCTGCCTGCTCCGGGGTCAGCGCGACCACGCGCTGCACGAACACGCCCGGCAGGTGCACCTGCGCCGGATCGATCTCACCCGGCTCGACCAGACGCTCGACCTCGGCGATCGTGATCCGGCCGGCCGTCGCCGCGAGCGGGTTGAAGTTGCGGGTCGCCTTGTCGAACACGAGGTTCCCGTGCCGGTCCCCCACGGTCGCGCGCACCAGCGCGAAGTCCGTCACGATCCCCCGCTCGAGGACGTACTCGCGGCCGTCGAACTCGCGGGTCTCCTTCGCCGGGCTCGGCACCGCGATGCTGCCGTCCTCGGCGTACCGCCACGGCATCCCACCGTCGGCCACCTGGGTGCCCACCCCGGCGGGGGTGTAGAACGCCGGGATCCCCGCACCACCCGCACGCAGACGCTCAGCCAGCGTGCCCTGCGGTATCAGCTCCACCTCGAGCTCACCGTGCAGGTACTGCCGCTCGAACTCCTTGTTCTCCCCGACGTACGACGACGTCATCCGCGCGATCCGCTTCGCGGCCAGCAGCAGTCCCAGACCCCAGTCGTCGACACCGCAGTTGTTCGACACCACCGAGAGCTCGCGCGCACCGCGCGCCAGCAGTGCCTCGATCAGCACCGACGGGATCCCGTTCAGGCCGAAGCCGCCCACGGCGAGCGACGCACCATTCGGGATGTCCACGACAGCATCGACCGCCGAGCCCACGACCTTGTCGAGCGCCATGTCACACCCCTCCGACCGGCGTCGTTGCCTGGTCTCCTCGCGACGCTATACCGCGACGGCGGGAGAGTCGCGCACTCGCTCGAGGTGGTCAGAAGTCGCCGGCGTCGCGCCGCATCTGACGCAGCACCTTGACCAGGGTCGTGACGCCGGAGGCTGACAGGCCCGGGTCGACGAACACCGAGCCGTTGAGCGCGGCGGTCGCCTTGTCGGCCACGGCGCGACCGTCGACGGTCAGCGCCACGAGGATGGCGCGCCTGTCCGTCGGGTGCGGCTGCCGCTCGACGAGGTCCGCTGCCTCGAGCCGATCGACGGCGTTCGTGACCGACGTCGGGTG
>JBBQAY010000111.1:0-7584 GCA_038316965.1 Candidatus Nanopelagicales bacterium | reverse complement strand
GCTGCACCTCGATCGGCTCGACGACGACGAGATCCGCACGATGGTCACCTCCTACGTCGACGGCCTCCCCGCGACGGGCCTGCAGCGGTTGGTCGACCGCGCCGAGGGCGTCCCGATGTACGCCGTCGAGACCGTCCGCATGCTGGCCGACCGCGGCGTGCTCGAGCAGCGCGGATCGGCGTACGTCGCGGTGGGCGAGCTCGGGGGAGAGCTCGACATCCCGGAGACGCTGCACGCGCTCGTCGCCGCACGCCTCGACGGCCTGCCCGACCTCGAGCGCACGTTGGTGCAGGACTGCTCGGTGGCCGGGCACTCGTTCACCATCGCCACCGCGGCCGCGGTCAACGGCCGCGGCGAGACCGAGGTGGAGCCGCTGCTGCGTCAGCTCGTCCGCAAGGAGGTGCTCGACCAGGACGTCGACCCCCGCTCGCCCGAGCGCGGCCAGTACCGCTTCGTGCAGTCGGTGATCAAGGAGGTCGCGTACTCCACGCTGTCGAAGGCGGCTCGACGCCTCAAGCACCTCACGGCCGCGCGCTACCTGGCTCAGCTCGACGACGACGACCTCGTGGGCGTGGTGGCGAGCCACTACCTCGAGGCCTACCGTGCCGATCCCTCTGCCGACGACTCCGAGGACGTCGCCACCCAGGCCCGGCACTGGCTCACCCGGGCCGGTGACCGCGCCCAGTCGCTCGGCTCCCCGCTGCAGGCCTTCGCCTATGCGACGCAGGCGCTCGAGCTCGTGTTCGACCCCGCCGAGCGGGCGTCGCTGCACGAGCGCGCCGGCATGGCCGCCGCGTACGCGAACCATGTCGACGACGCTCACGTGCACCTGATGGCTGCGCTCTCGGACTTCCGGGTCATCGGCGACGTCGTGTCCGAGGCGCGCGTCGTCTGCAGCCCCGTGAGCGGGCTGCGCTTCGGCGCAGAACGGGTCGCCAGCCTCGTGGAGCAGGTGAAGGAGATCCTCGACCGGGTCGGCGACGACCATCCCGACACGCGCGCCCGGCTGCTCGGGCGGCTGGCCACGGGCTACGTCGCCGTCGGACGGTTCGCCGAGGGGGAGCGGCTGACCGACGAGGCCATGGTGCTCGTGCAGAGGCTCGACGACGACGACCTCCTGCTCGCGGTGTCGGGCTCACGCGCCTGGGCCCTGAGCTCCGCGGGGCGCCAGTGGGAGGCCGACGCCCTGCTGCAGTCGCGGGTCGAGATCGCGCGACGCATCTCCGGCCCGCTCGACATGGCCAACACCTTGATGAACCTGGCCATGCGACAGGCCGACGACAACCCGCGCGTCGGCTTCAGCACGCTGCTGGAGTGCGCACGGGTGGCGGCCTCGGCGAGCGCCCGCCCGACGCAGGACCTCGCCATGGCGAACGCGGCCGAGATCGGGGTCGACATCGGCGAGTGGACGACGGCCGACGACATCGTCACCGAGCTCTCCGCCGTCGAGGGCCTGGCGTCGGACGACCGCTCGGGTCTCGATTTCACCTCGGCCATGCTGCGCGCGCACCGGGGCGACCCGGCCGGCGCCCTCGCGGCGCTCGACGCGCTCGAGGCCGAGCTGGGTGCGCAGTGGCAGCAGCTGCAGTTCCTCACATGGTTCGCTCGCGCCAAGGCCTACATCCTGCTGCTGTCCGGCGACTCCGGGGCTGCTCTCGCCGAGGCCGAGCGCGGCCTCGCGCGCGAGGCCCCCGGCGTCAACTCCACGACGACGACCTGGACGGGCATCCAGGCCGCGGCCGGCCTGCGCGACGTCGAACGACTCGGCGCGATCGTGACCGCCGCCGCATCGCTGCGCGGCCGGTGGATCCGTACGGTCCGGCGTACCGGGCAGGTGGCGCTCGATGTGCTCGCCGGGTCCCCTGGGGCGGCGGCTGCCGTGCGCGACGTGCTCGACACGTGGCACGACGAGGGGCTGCCGCTCGACCACGCGTACGCCGTGCTCGTGCTCGCGCGAGTGCTGCCCGCGGGCGGCGTACCGGACGAGCACATCGGCGAGGCGCGCGCCTATCTCGTCGGGCTCGGGGGAGTGACGCTGCTGCGCCTGATCGACGCGGCGCTGGAGTCGGCGCCGTCGGCCTAGCGAGGTGCGGCGGCGGCGAAGTAGAAGTCGAGCATGGAGTGCAGCGGCGCCGGGCTCCCGGTGAGCCGGCTGCGCAGAGCGGCACCCTCCCAGCAGTCGACGAGCACCGTGGCCATCGCCTGCGGATCGGCGTCGGGGGAGAGGTCGCCAGCGCTCTGCGCCTCGGCCAGGCAGACCGACAGGCGCGAGGAGATGTAGCCGAGGCAGCCTGAGATGCGGTCGGCGAAGACCTGGCTCGTGCCCGACAATTCCTGGCCGAGCCCGCCGAGCAGGCAGCCGAGATAGCCCTCGGACTCGTACCCCTGCTCCACCATCGCGAAGAACCCGCGGACCCTGTCCAGAGGAGGCCGCGACTCGTCGCCGACGCTGGCGTCGAGGGCCGCGTGCACACCCGCCATGTAGTGGTCGACGACGGCGAGGACGAAGTCCTCCTTGTCGCGGAAGTGGTGGTAGAAGCTGCCCTTGGGTGCGTGGGCGGCGTCGAGCACGGCCTGCGTGCCCATCCCGTGATAGCCGTGCTCGAGCAGCAGCGCGAGGCCGACGGTCACGAGCCGTTCGCGCGTGGGAGCCGACGACGGAGGTGCGCTCTCGGCACTCTCCGTCGTCGGCGTGGCGCTGCGTCTACCCATTCACCTTCGCGATCATGTGGTCGATGACGTGGCTGTGCGCGTCCTGCGGGCTGAACATGATGATCTCGGAGTCTTCCACGACCAGCACGTTGTGCCCCGGAGGCCAGTAGAACAGGTCGCCCTCCGCGACGGTCTCCTGCGCCTCGGCGCCGTCGGTCGTGGTGATCCGGCCCGACAGCACGTAGCCCCAGTGCGGGCACTGGCACGCGTTGCCGTCGAGGCCCTGGAACAGCGGCGTCGTGTCGACCCCCGCCGAGAGCGTGAAGAACTCGCAGCTGATTCCGTCGTACTGGCCCACGTCGCCGAAGTCCCGGCGCTGGCGGATGACCGCGCCCGGGATCTCCATGCGGACGTCGACGTCGCCCCTCGCGATGCGCATGCGCTTCCCCTTCAGTCCGTACTAGACCGATCGGTCTAGTTGGTGCAGAACGTACCGGATCGAGGCGTCACGTCAAGGGTTTTCGCGCGGGCGGCGTACCTAGGTGTCGAACGGGGGGTAGAGAGCGCGCTTCGTCTTGAGGTACGGCTGCAGGTGTGCGGGGAATCCGAGGGATGGCCCGGATTCCCGACACACGTCAGACGTGTGGAGCGCGCGGCGATGCCGCTCGGGTGTCCGCGAACGTACGCTGCACCGTCAGGTGGTCGGAGGCGGGACGACCATGACCGGGCAGGACGCGCCGTGCACCACGGCGGCGGTCACAGAGCCTTGCCGCATCCCTGGGAAGTGGCCGCGTCCGTGGGACCCGACCACGACGAGCTGAGCGCCCTGCGCTGCGCGCAGGAGTGTCGATGTCGGATGTGCCTGGATCACCCGCATGTCCACCTCGAGGTCCGGGAAGTCAGGGGCGATCTCGCTCACCATCCGCGCCGCCACCTGCTCGGCCGCCGCCTGCAGATGCCGGGCCACCTCGGGCGGTGCCAGGTAGATCCCGTAGCCCGTGGGCTTCAGGTCCTGAAAGGCGTGCACCACGAGCAGCCGCGTGCCGCGACAGGCCGCCTCGTCGGCGGCTGCGCGCAGGGCGGCCTGCGACGCCGTCGAGCCGTCGACGCCGACCACGACGGGTGAGCCCGAACGGACGGCAGTCTCGTGCACGACCACGGTGGGGCAGTGCGCGTGCGCGCTCACGTGCCGGCTGACCGACCCGAGCAGCACCTCGGCGACGAGCGAGCGACCGCGCGCTCCGACCACCACCATGGAGGCCTCGGCGCTCGCCGACAGCATCGCCGACGCGGGATGTCCCGCGACATGCCGGGCGGTTGCCGCGATGGTCGGCCAGTCCCGCGTGACGCGCGCGACCGCCTCGTCGGCGTACAGCGGGCGTCCGCCTGCTGTCGGGGTGGGCACTGCGGAGACTCCCTGGGTCACGGCTACCCAGTCGGGCTCGACGACGGCGAGCACGACGAGCGGCAAGCGGCGCAGCGCCGCCTCCTGGGCCGCCCAGCTCACGGCGACCGATGCTCCGGAAGACCCGTCAGTGCCGACGATGATCGGCTGTGTCGACCTGGTCATCACGCACCTCCCCGAGGAGGGTGCGCCATCATCGGGAGCCGAAGCGGGCGTCGTGCTCCTCCACCACGATTCTCCGGCAGCCGGCGTACCGGTTGCCACCGCAGCAGGGCTCGCGACGGTGTCGAGGCGTGTAGGTGGGTGCCGAACGCGTCGTAGAGCGCGCGGTGGTTACCCGGGTAACGGGCGAGGCGCGTAGGTGAGTGCGGAACCCGTCGCAGAGCGCACTCTAGTTACCCAGGTAGCGGCCAGTCAGTCGGTCGCGAGCGCTGGGCGGTGCATCACGGCCCAGGTCGGCGTGATCTCGACGCGGTCGCCCTCGACACGCGCGTCGCCGTCGACGATGAGGCTGTAGTCGGTGCCGCTCGCGCCCGGGAACAGCAGCGTGACCGCCGGGCGTGCGACCGCATTCTCCGCCGCTCGGCGTCCGACGGTCGCGACGAGCACGCCGCCCTCGATGACCGTGGGCACGGCAAGGCTCTGGGCGCGGCCGTCGTCCCGCACGGTGACGAGGTAGCCCCACGGATAGTCGTGCAGGCGTGCGGCCAGGTCCTCGAGCGGTACGGCGATGCTCATGCCCACGACCATACGGCTGCGGGCCGGATCGCCGGCCGCCTGGGCGGTCAGATGCCCCAGGGGAGGCCGACGGCGTACCAGAGGAGGAAGAACGCGGTCCACACGCCGATCAGCGCGAAGAAGTACGGCATCATCAGCGCGATCACGGTGCCGATGCCCGAGCGCTTGTCGTAGCGGGCTGCGAAGACCACGATCAACGGGAAGTACGCCATGATCGGCGTGACGATGTTGAGCGGGGAGTCCGACGTCCGATACATCGCGAGGATCGCCTCGGGCTCGACGCCGAGCCGCAGGAACAGCGGGATGAAGATCGGCGCGAGCAGAGCCCACTTCGCGATCGCCTGCGGGATGATGATGCCCACGACCCACGTGATGACCATCGCGATGAGCAGCAGCAGGATCACCGGGATGTCGATGTTCTCGATGAGGTTGCCGAGCTTCACCGCTGCGACCTGCGGCATGTTCGAGTAGTTGAAGTACGCGATGAACTGCGCGATGAGCAGGAACAGCAGCAGCAGACCGGACAGACCCGCCCACGACTTCGTGACCGCGTCGATCACCTGCGTGCCCGTGCGGATCGTGCCGGCACCGCGGCCGTAGCCCATGCCGGCCGCGAGGAACAGCACCGTGATGATCACGATGAGGCTGTCCATGAAGGGCGACGTGCCGATGATCGAGCCGGTCTCGGGGTCGCGCAGCGGTGCGCCCGGGGGGAGCGTCAGGAGCAGGATGACCGTCAGCGCCCCGAGGAACCACCAGCCGGCGAGGCGCAGGCCGCGGCGCTCGGCCTCCTCGCCGACCTCGGGGGCGTCGTCGGCCCGCTGGATGTCGCTCGCATCGGCGTCGGGTGCCACCGAGGGGTCGTAGGCGCCGAGCCGCTTCTCCACCACACGCGTGGTCACGATGGCCAGCAGCACGGTGAGCAGGATGGTCGACCCGAGGCCGTACCAGAGGTTTGCCGTGATGCCGATCGACCGAGACGGGTCGACCAGGGCGATCGACTCGTTGGTGATCTCAGTGAGCACGGCGTCGGTAGGGGTGATGAGGAAGTTGACGCCGAACCCGCCCGCCACACCCGCGAACGCGGCGGCCATGCCGGCGAGGGGATGTCGCCCGACCGAGGCGAAGGCGGCTGCGCCGAGCGGGATGAGCACGAGGTAGCCCGCATCCGAGGCGATCGAGGAGATGATGCCGAGGAACACGATGATGTAGGTCAGCGTGCCGGGCGACGACACGGCGACGAGTTTGCGGATCAGCGACGAGATCAGGCCAGCGCGTTCGGCGACTCCGACGCCGATCATCACGATGAGGATGATCCCCATCGCGGTGAAGCCCATGAAGTTCGAGACGAACGACGTGAAGAGGAAGCGGATGCCGTCGGCGTCGAGCAGGCTCTGGATCTCGACCGTCTCGGTGACGACGTCGTAGTCGGCCGCGTCGGGCTGCTCGGACGGCAGCACCTCACCCGGCATGGACGAGCCGCCGACACCGACGACCTCGACCGCCTGCGCGTCGGGCTTGACCACCTCGTACGTCGCGCTGACGCCGGCCCAGGCCAGCAGCTGCGACAGCACGATGACGCCCACGCACAGTGCGAGGAACAGGATCGCCGGGTGCGGCACCTTGTTGCCGACGCGCTCGACGACGTCGAGCGCCCGCTGCATCGCACCGCTCGACTTGGCTTGCGCTGCTGTCGCGCTCACGAGGACGCTCCCAACCGGCCGAGCAGATCGGCCATCGCCACGACGGTTCGTTCGAGCTCGTCGAGCACCACGCGCTCGTTCGGTGCGTGGATCGCGCTGTAGCCGTCGGCCACGCCCACGAGCAGGATGTCGGCTTCGGGCGCGGCGGCGTGCAGCGAGCTCACCACGGGGATCGAGCCCCCCTGGCCGGCGAGCACGACCGGCGCGTCCCAGGCCTTCGACCACGCGGCCTTCGCCTGGTCGTACACGGCGCCGTCGGTGTTCGCGGCGTATCCCTGCCCCGTCTCGGTCGGCGTGACGGTGAGCTGTACGCCGAACGGCATCGCGCGCTCGAGGTGCTCGACCACCAGCCGCTGCGCCTCGGCCGGGTCCTGCGCCGGGTGCACGCGCACGTTGAGCTTGGCGCGGGCGTAGTCCTGCACGGCGTTGAGCGACCCCGCGACGGTGGGGGTGTCCATCCCGATCACCGTGATCGCGGGGCCCGACCACACGCGCGAGCCGAGCGTGCCGGTGCCGACCAGGTCCATGCCGTCGGCGAGCCCGGCCAGTGCGCGGAACTCCTCCTCGTCGGGGCCGCCGCCGTCCCACTCGACGCGGCGCAGACCCTCGACCGCGACGTCGCCGGCGTCGTCGTGCAGCGTGGCGAGACCGCGCAGAAGGGCGAGCAGAGCGTCTGGTGCGGCACCGCCGAACTGCCCGCTGTGCCGCGCCGACTCCAGCGTGCGCACCTCCACCAGCACGTTCGCCATGCCGCGCAGGCCGACGGTGAGCGTGGGGATGCCGGGCCGTACGTTGCCGACGTCGGCCACGACCATCACGTCGCACGCGAACTTCTCGGGGTCGGTCGCGGGGTACGTCGAGAACGCCGCGCCGCCGACCTCCTCGAGGCCCTCGATCACGATCCGTACGCCGACCGGCGGCCGACCACCCCAGGCCCGCAGCGCACCAGCACAGGCGACGATGTTGCCCTTGGTGTCGGCGGTGCCCCGGCCGTACATCGCGCCGTCGATGAGAGTCGGCTCGAACGGCGCGGTGCGCCACAGGCTCTCGTCGCCCGCGGGCACGACGTCGTAGTGGCCGTAGAGA
>JBBQAY010000110.1:0-7585 GCA_038316965.1 Candidatus Nanopelagicales bacterium | reverse complement strand
CTTAGTCCTCTTCCTGCTGGTCGTCGGTGCTCGGTGCGGTGGAGCTCGTCTCGTCCGTCAGTGCGCCGAGGGCGGCCCACCGCGGGTCGATCACGTCGTGGCTGTGGGTCAGGTCGTCCTCGAGGCGGAACCCGCAGAGCGGGCACAGCCCCGGACAGTCGTCCCGGCACACAGGTGCGAGCGGCAGATCGAGCACCACCGCGTCGCGCAGCACCGGCTCGAGGTCGAGGTAGTCCCCCACCAGGTGCCGCTGCTCGTCGTCCTCGTCGTCACCCTCGACCGAGTCCGTCCGCAGAGGGCGACCGCGATGATCGGTCTCCTCGTAGACGTACAGCTCCTGGATGTCGACCTCGAGCTCGTCCGAGACCGGATCCAGGCACCTGCTGCACTCGCCCGTGAGCTGCACCCGTGCCGTTCCCGACACGAGCACACCCTCGATGACCGACTCGAGCCGAAGATCCAGCTCGACCTCGCTCCCCGGGGGGACGCCGATCGACATGATCGCGATCCCCTCCGGCGCAGACCGGACCAACGACTCCTCGCGCATCGACCCCGCACGTCGTCCCAGCTCTCGGGTGTCGAGCACGAGAGGGGATCGGGGGTCGAGCGTGTTCAGGATGCGCCTTTCCGGGCCGTGCTGGTGCGCCGCCGGGTTCGCCGGCCGCGCTGCGGTGGGGATCGACCCCATGAAGGCCGACACGCCAGGGTACCGGAGGGCCGCCGTACCGCCCAAACCGGAGTCAGCCGGGCAGGGGGTCGTCGTCGTAGCCGAGGCCGTCGTACTCCTGGCGGCCGCGGATCTTGTCGCGACCCTTCTGCACGGCACCGAGGGTCTTGTGGAGGGCGACCTCGAAGTTGGCGAGCTTGGCGTCGACGTAGTCGTCGGTCTCACGGCGCATGCGCTCGGCCTCGGCGTCGGCCTCGGCGCGGACGGCGTCCGCCTCGGCGAGGGCGGCGCGGTAGACCTCGTGCTCGGACACCCGGGCCCGTGCCTCGCCGTCCGCCTGCGACAGGACCTCGGCGGCATTGACGCGGGCCGAGGCCACGATGCCGTCGCGCTCGGCGAGGATGTCGTCGGCCTGCGCGAGCGAGCCCGGCAGCAGGGCGCGAACCTCGTCGAGGAGGTCGAGCACCTGCGAGCGGTTGACCACGCACGACGCAGACATCGGCATGGCGCGGGCGCCCTCGACCAGGGCGGAGAGCTCGTCGAGCTTGTCGTGGACGTCCACGGGGGTCCTTCGTCCTCTCAGGTCGCGCCGGGCTCAGCCCAGCGCGCGTTCGGCGATCCGCTCACCGAGAAGGGCAAGCACGGTCTCGGGCACGAGCCCGGACACGTCCCCACCGTACGTTGCGATCTCCTTGAGCAGCGACGACGAGAGATAGCTGTAGAGCGGGTTGGTGCTCACGAAGAGCGTCTCGACGCCGGCGAGCCGGTGGTTCATCTGCGCCATCTGCAGCTCGTAGTCGAAGTCGCTGACCGCGCGCAGGCCCTTGACGATCGCAGCGATCCCATGGGTGCCGCAGTAGTCGACGAGGAGCCCGTGGAAGGAGTCGACCTTCACGTTCGGGTACGGCGCGACGACCTCGCGGAGCATCTCGATGCGCTCCTCGACCGTGAACATGCTGCTCTTGGTCTTGTTGATGAGCACCGCAACGGTCACCTCGTCGAACAGCGACGCCGCACGCACGATGATGTCGACGTGCCCGTTGGTCACCGGGTCGAACGAGCCGGGGCAGACGGCCTTGCGCACGGTCACTCCTCGGTGGTGGCGAGGTGCGGCTGGGGGCCGCTCTTCAGGCGTCGCGACGGTACCAAAGTGCTGTACGCAGCACGGTCTCGCCGTACTTCCTGTCCTTGCCGGGTTCGTACGCGTCGGGCCAGGCGAACATCTCGCCCCGCCTGGGCCGAGCGCGCTCGACGACCACCAGAGCACCGTCTGCGAGCCAGCCGTGAGCCGCCAGCCCCAGCAGCACCTGCTCGACGACGTCGTCGGCGACGTCGTACGGCGGGTCGGCGAACACCAGGTCGTACGGCGCCTTCGCCACCCCCGGTGGCGGGGCAGAGACGAGCCGCACGACGTCGTCCCCGAGCACGACGGCACCGGGGATCCCGACCGCCGCGACATTGGCCTGCAGCGTCGTGAGGACCTTGCGGTCCTTGTCGACGAGCAGGGCGTGCGCGGCGCCGCGCGAGAGGGACTCGAGGCCCACGGCCCCGGTGCCGGCGTACAGGTCGGCGACGGAGGCTCCGCCGAGCGACCCGAGCTCGTGCACGAGCGCCGACATGAGCGCCTCGCGGACCCGGTCGGCCGTCGGTCGCGTGCCCGACGGCGGTACGGCGAGGCGCCGACCTCGCGCGGTGCCCGCGATGATCCGCGTCACGACGTCACCCCCACGACCCGCGGCGCCAGCCAGGACGCCATCTCGTCGAGATCGTGCAGCTCACCAGCGGCGATACGCATGACGAACTCGAACGCGTCGTCGTGGTCGGCACAGAGGTCGAGGTCGTTGAGGACGTAGAACAGGCGCAGCGCCACCCAGCCGAGCCGCTTGTTCCCGTCGACCAGGGCGTGGTTGCGGACGAGCGAGTGCAGCAGAGCAGCGGCCTTCTGGTGCAGCTCCGGATAGGCGTCCTCGCCGAAGACCCTCGTCTGCGGCCGTGCGAGGGCCGACTCGAGCAGTCCGTAGTCACGGACCTCGGGCGTACGGCCGACCGCGGCCTCGGCGGCGGCGAGCAGGTCGTCGAGGCTCAGGTGGGCGGTCACACCGAGCCGAGGCGGTCGAGCAGGGCACCGTCCTCTGCCACGATCCTGGCCAGCGCCTCGCTCCGCCGGGCCGTGTGGCGACCCGTGTACTCGCGGATCGCCTCGCGGGCGACCTCCTGCATGCTGCGGTTCTCCGCCTCGGCGGTGAGTCGCAGGTTCTCGGTCTCCTCGTCGGTGAGACGCAGCGTCATGGCCATGGGTCGATGGTACCGCTGTGGTATCACCCGTGCCAGGGCGAATCCGGCGTCATCCCGCGGCGACCATCGCCTCGATGATCGGCCCGGCCTGCCCGATGCCGATCGACAGGTGCCCCTCGCCGTGGAGCAGGTGCACGACCGCCCCCGGAACGGCCGAGGCGAGCCACTGCCCGTGCGCGAACGGCACCATGAGGTCGGCGCTCCCCTGCCACACGTGCACCGGCACCCGGATCGAGGCGGGGTCGAACCCCCACGGCCGCACGAACGCGAGGTCGTCGTCGACCCAGCCGTCCTCGGACACTTCGAGCGCCTGGTGGAACGCCTCCGCGAGCTCGCCGCCGTGCTCGTCGGTGCAGTAGGCGCGGTCGACGTCGGGCAGCAGGCTGGCGAGCTCCTCGACGATGCCGGCTGGCGTCACCACGCGCAGCGCGGGGACGAAGGGCGCGAGGAACTCGCGCAGCTTCGGCTCCCCGTCGATGGCGGCCCCGAACTCGAGGATGTTGTCCTCGCCCATTCCTGCCAAGAAGTCGAGGTCGCCCAGGGTCTCGGCGTACGGCGCGACGCCTGCGAGCGAGGTGGCACTGGCGATCCGGTCCGGCAGCAACGCGGCGAGCGCGAGCACGTGCGGTCCGCCGCCCGACCAGCCGAGCGCATGAGCGCGCTCGATGCCGAGCGTGTCGAGCACCTCGCGCGCGTCGACGGCGAAGCTCGCGATCGACCGGCCCGGCTGGCGCGTGGACGTCGAGTAGCCGGGCCGCGACCAGCTCACGACCTGCAGCCCGCGGGCGTGCGCCGCCTCGGCGAGGGCCGAGGGAGCCGCACCGCTGCTGGGGGTGCCGTGGATGTAGACGAGGACGTCGCCGCCGACCGGGCCTCGACGGCGAAGGTCGAGCTCGCGCCCGTCGGCGAGCGTGAGCGTCGACGTGGTCTCGGCGTACGTCATGACTTCTCCAGGTAGTCGGCGCGCTCTTCGTCGAGCAGGGAGGCGATGGCGCGGGCGAGGGCGGGCACGGTCGTGAGGTCGGGATCGCGATCGACGAGCTCGGCCGCCTCCGCACGTGCCTCCATGATCACGTTCTCGTCGCGCAGCACCGACAGCAGGCGGAGCGACGATCGGTGACCCGACTGCGAGGCGCCGAGCACGTCGCCCTCACGCCGGGCCGCGAGGTCGATGCGCGACAGCTCGAAGCCGTCGGACGTGCTCTCCACCGCCTCGAGGCGCCCGCGAGCTGGTGTGGCAGCAGGCATCTCGGTGACGAGAAGGCACAGCCCCGGGTGGCCGCCGCGCCCGATTCGGCCACGCAGCTGGTGCAGCTGCGAGACGCCGAATCGGTCGGCGTCCATGACGACCATCACGGTCGCGTTGGGGACATCGACACCCACCTCGACCACCGTGGTGGCGAGCAGGACGTCGATGCCGTCGGCAGAGGTCGGGCCGGTGCCGAACCGGCGCATGGTGTCGTCCTTCTCGTCGGACGGCATGCGGCCGTGCAGCACTCCGACCCGCAGGCCGGCGAGGGGGCCGGAGGTGAGGTGGTCGACGAGGTCGAGCACGGCGAGCGGCGGGCGCCGCTTGTCGGGCGCGTCCGGCTCACTGGGCTCGTCGACGTCCTCGTCGGCCGCGCCGTCGCCGCCGATGCGGGGGAACACGACGTACGCCTGACGACCCTTGCCCACCTCCTCGCGGATGCGTTGCCACGCGCGGTCGAGGAACGCCGGCTTCTCGTTGGTCGGGACGACGTGGGTGGTGATGGGCGAGCGACCGGCGGGGAGCTCGGTCAGCACCGAGACCTCGAGGTCGCCGAACGTGGTCATCGCCACCGTGCGGGGGATCGGCGTGGCCGTCATGACGAGGACGTGCGGGCGCTGGTCGTCGCGCGCCTTGGCCGCCAGGGCGGCCCGCTGCTCGACCCCGAAGCGGTGCTGCTCGTCGACGACCACCATGCCGAGGTCGAAGAACTGCACCTTGTCCTCGAGCAGCGCGTGCGTGCCGATCACGATGCCCGCCTCGCCCGACTGGATCTCGAGCATGACCTCGCGACGACGGCCGGCAGTGACCGAGCCGGTGAGCAGGGCGACCCGCGTGCCGACGTCGCCGCCGCCGAGCAGGCCGCGCTCGGCCAGGGGCCCGAGCATCGCGCTGATCGAACGCTGGTGCTGCTGGGCGAGCACCTCGGTCGGCGCGAGCAGCACCGCCTGGCCGCCGGAGTCGACCACCGTGAGCATCGCCCGCAGCGCGACCAGCGTCTTCCCGGAGCCGACCTCGCCCTGCAGCAGCCGATGCATCGGGTGCGTCTGGCCCAGGTCGTCGGCGATCGTTGCGCCGACCGACACCTGGCCGTTGGTCAGCGTGAACGGGAGCCGCGCGTCGAACGCCTCGAGCAGCCCGCCCGCCGCCGGTGTCCGGGGCGTGGCCGGGAGCGCCGCCGCGGCCGACCGGCGCTGCGCGAGCACGGCCTGCAGGACGAAGGCCTCGTCCCACCGAAGGCGCGAGATCGCCTCGTCCTTCTCGTCGTACGACTGCGGCCGGTGCACCTTGCGCAGCGCGCCTGCGAGAGGAGGGAGCGAGTGGCGGATCCGCGTCTCCACCGGCAGCGGGTCGTCGAGATCGGCGGGCAGCTGGTCGAGCACGACGCCGACCGCGGTCGCGATCTTCCACGAGGGCATCGCCGCGGTCGCCGGGTAGACAGGGATGAGCGCACCGGCGTACCGGAGCACGGTGTCGTCCTCGAGCTCGTCGATGGAGGGCACGTCGGAGTCGTCGGGCAGCAGCACGTAGTCGGGGTGGGCGAGCTGGAGCTGGTCGCGAAAGCGCCCGACCTTGCCCGAGAAGAGGCCGACGCGGCCGACGCGGAGGTCCTTCACCCGCCACGACTGCTTGAAGAACGTGAGCTGCAGGGTGGCGGACCCGTCGCCGACCACGACCTCGAGCCGGTCGACCGTCCGGCCGGTCCGCTTGTCCTTGTACTGCTTGACCTCGACGCGGCTGAGGCGGGCCATCACCGTCACGTGCTCGTCGACCTCGAGCGAGCGCAGGTCGGTGAGCTGGCCGCGCTCGGCGTACCTCCGCGGGTAGTGGCGCAGGAGGTCTTCGACGGTACGCAGCCCCAACCCCTTCTCGAGCGCGTCCGCCGTACGTCCGAGCAGCTTCTTGAGCGGGTCGTCCATCTGCAGGTCGCTCATCGGCTACTCCACCCCGAGGATCAACGGCCAGTAGGGCTGACCGCCGTCGAAGACGACGACCTCCGTGCCGTGGTGCTCGCGTCGGCAGCGCTTGGCGACGGCGACGGCAACTGCCCCGTCGGTGTCGTCGCCGCGCACCAACGTGACGAGCTCGCCACCGGTGGCGAGCAGACGCTCGAGCACCGCGGCGGCGACGTCCTCGACGGAGGCGCCGATCTCCACGACATCGCCGCCGACGATGCCGAGCACGTCGCCGACCTGGCAGAGGCCGGCGCTGGTCATGGCTTCGCGGACCGCGACCGAGACGCCGCCGTACCGTGTCGCGCCTGCTGCGCGGGTCATCGACACGACGTCGTCCTCGAAGCTCGAGGTCGGCTGGTGAACCGCCACTGCGGCGAGGGTCTGGACGATCGAACGGGTGGGCACGACCGAGACCCGGAGGCCGTCGCGACGGGCAGCCTCGGCGGCGGCCTCCGCGACAGGGCGGATGTCGGAGTCGCTGGGCAGCAGCACGATCTCGGCCCCGGCAGCCCGGCGTACGCCCTCGAGCAGCTCGGCGGTGGACGGCGCGACGTTGCCGTGGGCGCGGACGACGACGGCGCCCGAGGCCTCGAGAAGTGCAGCCGTCCCGACGCCGTGCGCCACGGCCACCACCGATCGACCGCCGCGGGCACCGGCCCCCGCGCGGAGGCGCGTGTCGCGGCTGAGGTCGGTGACACGGATCTGGTGCGGCCTCCCGGCCACGATGCCGGCCTCGATCACCGCGCCGACGTCGTCAGTGTGGACGTGGACGTTCCAGAGCCCCGAGCCGCCGACGACGACGAGGGAGTCGCCGAGCTCGCCGAGCGCAGCCCGCAACCCCTGCACGGCGGCATCCTCGGAGTCCACGAGGTACATGACCTCGTACGCACCTCCGCCTTCGAGCATGTCGTCTCCGACCTGCTCCTGAGGGATGGGCAGGGCGACCGGCCCGGCCTCCCTGCGCACGCCGGTGACGGTCTCGACGAGAGCGTCGAGGATGACGACGAGCCCGCGACCGCCCGCGTCGACCACACCCGCGCGAGCCAGAGCCTCGAGCTGCTCAGGGGTGTGCGCGAGGGCGTCGGCCGCGGCGTCGGCGGCTGCGGTCACGAGCCCGACGAGGCTGGTGCCCGGGCCGAGCGCCGCCACCGCATCCGCCGCCGCGCGGGCCACGGTGAGGACCGTGCCCTCCCGGGGCTCGGCGACGGCGGCGTAGGCGGAGTCGGACGCCTTGCGGAAGGCGTCGACGAGAACAGCCTCCTGGTGGTGTGCGAACTGGTCCGCCGAGGCGAGCGCCTCGGCGAACCCGCCGACCAGCTGGCTGAGGATGATGCCGGAGTTGCCCCGCGCACCGAGCAGGGCGCCGTGCCTTCGCAACCGCGGCTGGGCGGCCAGCTGGCAGCGGCTGGGCCTGCAGCT
>JBBQAY010000109.1:0-7646 GCA_038316965.1 Candidatus Nanopelagicales bacterium | reverse complement strand
CCGAGCCCATAACCTTGCTGACCGCACGCCGTTCTCCCGCCCTCACGATTCCAGCCTTCGACAGCAGGAACCGTATGCGGGGAACGGCGTGTCAGCGTTCGGCGAACCTCAAGCGACCCACGGATGCGTCAGTGGAGCCACGGCTCGCCGGGGGACTTTCCGCCGCAGCGGCCCTCGCCGCCACTCAGGTCGCACTCGGCGGCGACAACCCGGTGCGCGCCGCGGCTGCCGCTTCCTTCGTGTCGTTCGGAGCTTGAACTCAGGGCTTGGTCGGGTCGAAACCAGCTACAGCGAACGGTTCGAGCAACCGCCCGAAGCGCGATAGCTGAGGATCGACGGTGGACGCTTCCGGCAATGACGCTCGCAGCAAATCCCAGGCATCGCGGCCGGAGGTACCCCAGGCCGCGGCACGGGAAGCGATAACCCCGGCCACCAACGGCGCGGCGAACGACGTACCGCTCCAGGACGCCCAGCCCTGAATCGGGGTCGGATGCCCCTGAACCTCTTCGAACAAGCCCCAGCCGTACGGGCCAGTGACGTCCTCCCCCACGGTGCACACGTCCACCCACTCGCCCGAGTTGCTGAACGGCGAGGCACGAAACACACCGTTGGAGCCTGAGATAGAGGCAACACCCACATCGGCGCGGTCGGCCGCCGGCCAGTACGGCCGGTCAGGGACGGCTCTGTTCCCGGCCGCGGCGACAACCACCGTTCCCGCCGTCAGTCGCGCAAGTTCTCGGCCGAGTGCGAGCGGCATCCGGTCACGATGGGTGTAGGTACCCAGCGAGAGATTGACGACCTCCAGGCTCGGGTTGGCCTGCCTCAGACGCTGCAACGCCTTCACGACCATCCATTCCGTGCCGTATCCGTCCGCGTCCAGGCCCTTGACGCTGGCGAGCGCGACGCCGCCGCCAGACGCACGCGCAAGCACTCCCGTGACGAAGGCGCCATGCCCCGCCTCCGCGCCCACCGGAACATCCGCTCCGCCGGCTACTCCAGGCGGGAACATGGTGTCCCGGTCGAGGTCGGGATCGGCAGCCACGTTGTCCATGAGCCCGAGCGGCGTCTCCACCGGGATCCCAGTGTCGACGACTCCGGCCAGAGCCAGCCCGTTCCCCCACACGATGGCCTGGGCCCAGGGCTCGGGGGCCGGGGTAGGGGCGTCGAAGGGACCGCCCTTGTAGATGAAGATCTCGCCACCCAGCACATGATGGAGCGCGACGGCGCAAGCATTTGGTTGGGCCGACGACGACCGTGCCGCAAGCTCGAGCTGTTCGACATGCTCCGGCAAGGGATCGGGCCCGGAGTAGGCCATGAGCCTCAGGTGGAGGCTGCCGATCTCCGGGAACGAATCGGTGCGGTCGGTGTACGGGGCGGTGCCGAGCTGGGGCAGGTTCCGGTACGCCTCGGCGGTAACGAGGAACTCGCCGGGCACGTAGAGGAAACCGCCCTCGTCGGTCGGCTCGCCCGCGATCGCGAACCCGTCTCGGTTCGGGTCGGCGGACCGGGCGTCACGGGCCTCGCGCCAGAAGTCGGTCATGTCTCCCCCTCGGGGTCGCGGCTCCGGACGCACCCCGCGTCGGGCAGCCGTGGACGCGCGACGCGCGCGGCCTCACCCGTAGGAGGTCGGGAACGGCTCCCTGATACATCCCGCGGGACGAGACCGGCCCCCACCGTCTCGGACGTCCTGCTCGGCACCGTGGCACACCGCTGACCGGACGGACATGACCCAGATGGAGCAGTGATCACCACCCGGTCGTGCAGGAAGGCGTCGCGCTCAGGTGGCGTCGGGGTCGAACGCTGTGGCTGCTGCTGGGGCACCGGAGGCTGCGGGCCCGGCGGCGGGTGCGGCCGGAGCGGTCGAGGTGTCGACGTCGCTCATGATCGAGGCGGCCAGGCGCCGTGGGTGAAGCTCGGCGATGTCCTTGACCGACTGCTTGATCTCGTCGGTGATGGAGGGGTCGAGCTCGGCCGCGGCGACGATCTCGCGCCGGGCGTTGGCCGCCTGCACGCGCAGCATGCGCGTCCACTGGACGACGGTCGCGATGGCCTTGGGCAGCTTGTCCGGCCCAAGGATGAGCACGGCAATCACGGCGATGACGAGGAACTCGCCCATACCGATGTCGCCCACGTGCTCACCGCCTCCCGACACGCCTGAGGGCGCCGACCAGACGGTCAGCGCCCTCAGGGTACGACGTGCTCAGCCGGACGCGGTGTCCGAGCCCAGGACGACGTCGACGTTGCGGACGCCGGTGCCGTCCTTGATGCCGATCGTGATGGTGTCGCCGGGCGCATAGGTGCGGATGGCGACGATGAGCTCGGTCGAGTCCGAGACCGCGCGGCCGTTGACGTCGACGATGATGTCGCCCGTCTTGATGCCTGCGTTGCCGGCCGGGCCGCCGTCGGTGACGCCGGAGACCTGAGCGCCCTCACCGGTGTAGCGGCTGTCGACCTGGACGCCGATGATCGGGTGCGTCGACGCACCGGTCGAGATGATCTCCTCGGCCACACGCTTGGCCTGGTTGATCGGGATCGAGAACCCGAGGCCGATCGAGCCGGCCTGCCCGGCACCCTGCGACAGCGAGGCGATGGCGGAGTTGACGCCGATGACCTTGCCCTGGGCGTCGAGCAACGGGCCGCCCGAGTTCCCGGGGTTGATGGCCGCGTCTGTCTGGATCGCGTTGATGAACGAGTTCTCGCCCGATCCGCCCGCGGTCACCGGTCGGTTGAGGGCGCTGACGATGCCGGCCGTGACCGTGCCCTCGAGACCGAGCGGGGAGCCGACCGCGATGGTGGAGTCGCCCACGACGATGCCGTCGGAGTTGCCGAGGGTGGCGACCGGGAGGCCGGTCTTCTCGACCTTCAGGACCGCGAGGTCGTACGACGTGTCGCGGCCGACGATCTTGGCAGGCACGGTCGTGCCGTCCTGGAAGCGGACCGTCAGTGTGCCGCCCTTGGCCGCACCTTCCACGACGTGGTTGTTCGTCAGGATGTAGCCGTCCGCACGAAGGATGAAGCCGGAGCCCGTGCCGCTCCCGGTGCTGCTGGTCTCCTCGATCTGCACGACCGTCGGGAGCACCGCCGCTGCCACGGCGGCGATGGAGCCGCTCGGGCGGGCCGAGAGGTCGGCGTCGGTCTGAGGGATGGTCGTGCCGGCGGACAGGAGCGAGCCCCCCGACCGGTTCTCCGCGATCGTGTAACCGCCGACCCCACCCACGACGCCTGCGAGCAGTCCGGAAGCGATCGCGACGGCCACGACCCTGCCGGTGCCGCCGGTGCGGTGCTTGGCCGGGGCAGCGGGAGGTGCGTCCCACGCCTCAGCAGCGCCGAGGAGGGGCGGCTCGAGACCGGGCACGACACCCGGGGAGTACGGGTCGTAGCCGGCTGTGCCGGGGGCGGGCAGGCCGCCCACCCGGGTCGAGGCCTCGGGCGCCGCGAACACTGCCGTGTCGTACGCGTCGGCGGACGTACCGCCGGACGGGACGATGAGGGTGTCGGTCAGGTCGGTGCTGCCGTGCTGGTCGTGCACGGCCAGGGAACCGGTGCCCGGGGTGGGCTCGTCGGTGTCCTGGGGTCGCTCGTCGCTCATGGGGTCTCCTGCGCGCTCGTCGTGGCGTGCATCCATCGTGTGTCCCTCTTCCATGTGCCGACTGCGAACAACCTGTGAACGTCCTGAGAGCCCTGCGTCATCCCTGTGACGGCACTCACTCGAGCGACACGTTCGTGCCTGCCGCTGTCACGGTGACGCCGTCCGGGGTCACCGTGACACCTGACGGAGTCAGACCGAAGGGCAGGTCGCCCACCGAGCCGACCATCCGGTTGAGCGCCTCCTTGACGAAGTCGGGCACCCGATCGCCCGAGACCTCGACTCCGGCCAACGACAGGGTCTGCAGGTCGAGCGTGATGACGCTGCCCTCGACCACGGGGGTCACGGTGGCCGAGATGGGGAGCGCGCCGGTGAAGTCGGCCCGCAGCGAGTCTCCCTCGACCGAGATCTGCCAGTTGTCGCCGAGCTGCGCCTGCAGCACCGACAGAGGGACCAGGGCGGTGGCACTGACCGTGCGCGCCGTACTCGGTGACGACGTCGAGACGTCGAACAGATCGACGACGACGGAGTCGAGCGTGCCCTTCTCGGTGGGCACGTCCTGAGCCGTGACGGTGACGTGGTCCAGGGAGCCGCCGACCACCTGGGTCAGGGCCGGGAACCCCTGGATCGACGTCGTGACGTCGGTGGCCCCCGGAAGCTCGGCCCGCACTCGCTCGCTCACCGCCCGCTCGCCGACGCCGACAGCCACGCGGTCGGCGACCACGGCCAGGACGGCGAGCACGAGGGCCACGACCGCAACGACGGCGGCGCCCTTCTTCACGACCCTCCCCCGATGACCCGGTGCCAGCCGCGGACGACACGGCCGACGAACGAGTCGTCGACGACGGCAACCGGCGGCGGGAGCGCCGACAGCACCGAGCGCGCCACGTCCATCGGGGCGAGCGCGTCGTCGGTGACCAGGGTGAGGACCGCATCGTCGCACTGCCACACGACCGTGGCCGTCGAGGCCGGCGACCGGCCCCCGCGCACCCATGCCCCCAGGCCGCCGAGGTCGGCGAACGTGAAACCTCGTGCCCTGAGCCCCTCGCCGTCGACGTCGGACAGCGAGCCGGCGAGCGTGAACAGGGAGGCACTGACGAGGCCGTCCGAGAAGAGCTGGTGCACCACCGGAACCTCGCCGACGGCCCCTGCGGGTGCCCGACGGGTCTCGACCAGCGTGAGCCCACCTGGCAGCGAGTCTGGGCAGTCGCAGCCCGCCTGGCGCGCCGCGCGCAGGCCGGCGGCGTCGAGCTCGGCGCCCCAGGGGTCCTGGCCCTGCGCCGCCGCAGCCCGCGCGACCGCGGCAGAGTCCACCGACAGGTCGAGCGAGTCGAACCCCGAGCGCACGCGCACGGCGCCGCTCGGATCCACCAGCTCCTTGCGCAGCAGGAGCCCCGTGTCGCTGTCGATCCAGTAGCGGGCCGCCGTCGTCCCGTCGGCTGCGACGGCAACCACGGCCTCGGCAGGGCGGCCCGCCACACCGGCGTCGAGGTCGGCCTGCCGCAGCACCCGGTAGTTGACGCGCAAGAGGTCGAGCTGGCGTCCCTCGTCGGCGAACGATCCGCTGCGACCGTCCGGAGCGAACACGGGCTGGTTCAACGTGTCGGACATGACCGTGGTCAGCGTGCCGAATCCCGGCGCGTGCACGAGCGTGGTCGTCACCCGACCCGAGCCGTCCTCGGCAGTCACCCGACCGGAGTAGGCGACGGTGTCCGCAGCACGAGCCGAGCGCGCCAGCAGCTGGACGGCGACCGCGTCATCCGGGGTCATGGCGTCCTTGTCGGACACCGAGACGCTGTCGACGGTGCCGGTCCAGCCGGCCCAACCGTCACCGGTGGCAGTCGACTGGGAGCCGCCGACCGCAGCGAGGGCGCAGAGGACGAGGGCCGTCGTCCCGGCAGCACCGGTGACGGCAAGGACACGGACGCTCACGTCGGACCGCTCACGGCCTGTCGGAGGAGCCGGACCCGCCGTCGAACGCCGCGTTGATGACGAGCGGGCCGGAGAAGGGCATGCGCTGGGTGGACGCCGAGTGCTCGTCGGCCAGGGCGTCGACCACAGGGGCGATCGACGACGTGGCGGCAGGCGACGGTCCGCTCACGGTGGCTGGGGCGCCTCCGACGACGGCAGCGACCGCGAGCACCGCGACGCCGGCAGCGGAGCCGACCGCCGTCCGGACCCGGCGTCGACGGCTCGCCGGGCGGGTCACGGTGGCTGGGGACCCCGGGCGTACGCCGGCCGCGCCGGCCGGTCGGGACCCCACCTGGGTCGCGACGACGGGGGGAGCAAACGGGCGCGCAGCCTCGGCCTCTGCGGCCGGGATGGCGAGCAGCCGGGCCAGGAAGTCCTCCGACGGGCCAGCAGGCTGCGACGTCAGCGCCGCGGATGCCGCCCGCTCGGTGTCGAGCGCGACCCGGCAGCGGTCGCAGACCGCGACGTGCGCGAAAGCCGTTTCGGTCTCGGCGAGGGTCAGCCGACCGTCGGCGAGGTCGGCGACGCGGTCGCCGAGGCAGCCGCCGCCGTTCGGGCGGCCGGGCAGGCCGGGAAGGACGGTCACGCCGTACCCCCGGCTGCGTCGTGGCCGATGGGGAAGCGGACCGCGGTCTTCGGCGTGCGGTGAGCGAGCGCCTGGCGCAACGCTGCGCGACCACGGTGGATGCGCGAGCGCACCGTGCCGAGCTTGATCCCGAGCAGGTCCGAGATCTCCTCGTACGTCATGCCCTCGACGTCGCAGAGCACCACGGCCACACGGAAATCGGGGTGAAGGGCGTCGAGCGCGCTCTGCACGTCGGCGTCGTAGGCGCGGTCGTCGAGCAGCTGCTGCGGACCGATCTCGCGGGACGGGATGCGATCGGCGGCGTCGTCGGGGAGACCATCGAACCGGATCCGGGCCTTGCGGCGCATCTGGTCGAGGAAGAGGTTCGTCGTGATGCGGTGCAGCCAGCCCTCGAAGCTGCCGGGCGTGTACTGCGACAGCGAGCGGAACACGCGGACGAAGACCTCTTGGGTGAGGTCCTCGGCGTCGTGCTGGTTGCCCGTGAGGCGGTAGGCGAGGCGGTAGACCCGCGCGCCGTGGTCGCGGACGACGTCGTCCCACGAGGGCGCGTCCCAGTCCGGCGCCACCACGGGCTCCGTACCCGTCGGCTCCGTAGGCTCGGCCACTGCGACCACCTCCGCCAGAGACCGGTCGAGCAGGGCAAGGCGGGCCCTGTCCTGTCCGGTCGTGGAGACCATGGTGCCTTCCTTACGGTCGCAGCGCGAAACGCCGACCCGTTCGGGCCTGCTCCCACGTGGACGAACGGGCCTCGTCCGCGGTTCCCGCCCACGTCAGAGCACGTGTCCCGCTAACCTCGCGGCGTGGACACCGATGCCCGAGCGCTGGCTGCCTCGCGCGCCAGCTGGGAGTACGCCGAGGCGTACGTAGCCGAGGACGCCCTGATCGCCGAGGCCCGGGCCAAGGCCGAGGAGGTCGGCTGCGTGCCGATCAAGCCTGGTGGCGGCGCTGCGCTGCGACTCCTGGCGGCCCTGATCGACGCCAAGCACGTGGTCGAGATCGGCACCGGCACCGGCGTGTCGGGCCTGTGGCTGCTCCGCGGCATGCGTGAGGACGGCGTCCTCACCTCGGTCGACATCGAGGCCGAGAACCAGCGCCACGCCCGCGAGGCGTTCACGGCCGAGGGCATCACAGCCTCGCGAGCCCGCCTCATCACCGGCCGCGCCCTCGAGGTGCTCCCCCGGCTGTCCGACAGCGCGTACGACCTCGTCCTCGTCGACGGCGACAAGGCGGAGTACGCCGAGTACGTGGAAGAGGCCGCACGGCTCCTGCGCACGGGCGGCGTCATGGCGATCGACAACAGCCTCTGGCACGACAAGGTCGCCGACCCGGCCCAGCGCGACCCCGACACGATCGCCATCCGTGGTGTGCTCACGGCCCTGAGCGAGGACGAGCGCTGGGTCGTGGCCCTGCTGCCGGTCGGCGACGGCCTGCTCACCGCCGTACGCCGCTGACAGCGCCCCCCCCCCCCACACACGAAGGCCCGGCCCCGGCGAGGGGCCGGGC
>JBBQAY010000108.1:0-7784 GCA_038316965.1 Candidatus Nanopelagicales bacterium | reverse complement strand
ACAGCGGTGCCTGGGCCTTGCGGGCCACGGCCACGACGTCGTCGCGGAACTCCTTGGGATAGGGCTTTGCCACGGGGACATCCTTCCGCCTGAGGCCGAAACCTCAGAGGTCAGGTGTCAACCGAACTCGGGGCAGTCCCGACCGGTGCTTAGCCCACGTTTAGCCCACGGCTTGCAGTTCCGCCACGCCGTCCATAAGCCAGATCTGGGGCCCTTGCAGCTGTGCCTCGTCGCGCCATAGCGCACAGTGCGGGTCGCTGGCGTGGCATGGTCAGGCGTCGGGGAGACTGGGCGACGATGGGATCTGCGACGGCGTGGTCGCCGCCTACTTCGAGGCCCACCCGCAGGTGGCCCGCTTGGTGGCCGCCGAGCACGGGCTACACACCGCTGCACGAGGCTCGGTGAGCCGTGAGTTCTGCGAGGAACTCGCGGTTCTGGTTTGGTGATGAAGATCGCCAGCGCATCCGAAGTCGCCTGAGTCCTCGTCACCGGGGCGAGGCCTCCGAGAGCTCCTGCTCGGCGACCTCCCGGCCCGGCGCACGCCTTGCACCCCGCCGGTCGTTGCTTGTGTGCACCGCGCGCGATCAGGAGACGAGCGCAGGGCTGACAACGTCCGCGGTGGGTGGCCTCCAGCAGAACGTGGGCCATGGCACGGCCGGACCCGAACGATTTGCGTCGCAGCGCGGCCGCAGGCCAGTCAGTCCATCAAACGCAGATAGCGGCGTGGACGTCCACAAGGGTGACGCCGTGGGCCGTCTCGAGTCCAATGGTGGCCTGACCGGTACTAGCCCAGCGCCGACAGGATCGCCTGCGCCGTGCTGACCGTCGTGACCGGGGCGCCTGAACGTTGGACCAGGGCCCGGGCGACGGCGGCCTCCACGGCTCGAGCCGCTTCCACCTCGCCGACATGGTCGAGGAGCATGGCCGCGGACAGCACCGCAGCCGTCGGATCGGCCAGGCCCCGCCCTGCGATGTCCGGGGCCGACCCGTGCACAGGTTCGAACAGGCTGGGGCTCCTGCGCGTGGGATCGATGTTGCCGCTGGCCGCGTAGCCAAGGCCACCGGCGATAGCTGCACCCACATCGGTGAGGATGTCGCCGAACAGGTTGTCGGTCACCACCACGTCGAACCGCTCTGGCTGCGTCACGAAGAACATCGCCGCCGCGTCCACGTGCAGGTACTCCGTCGACACGTCGGGGAAGTCCCAGGCCACGGCGTCGAACACCTCCTGCCACAACCGCCCGGAGTGGACCAGGACATTCGACTTGGCCACCAGTGTCAGCTTGTTGCGCCGTGACCTGGCACGGTGGAACGCGTCGCGGATAATCCGTTCGATGCCGGTCCAGGTGTGCACCGCCACCTCGTTGGCGATCGCGCGCGTCGTCCCCTCTCCGACGATTCCGCCTACCCCCGCGTAGGGGCCCTCCGTGCCCTCGCGGCAGACGACCATGTCGATGTCGTCGGGCGTCTTGCCCGTCAGTGGGCCACGCACGCCCGGATAGAGCTTGATCGGCCGCAGGTTCAGGAACAGGTCGAGCTCGAAGCGCATGCGGAGGAGCACTCCGCGCTCCAACACGCCGGGCGGCACAGAAGGGTCCCCGATGGCCCCGAAGAGGATGGCATCGGTGCCACGGATCTCCTCGAGGACGGTCACGGGCAGCAGCTCGCCCGTGGCGTTGTACCGTCGCGAGCCCAGGTCAAAGTCCACGGTGTCCAGCGTGAATCCGTGCGTCTCGCCAGCGAGGCGCAGGACGTCGAGGGATACGTCGGTGACCTCAGCACCGATGCCGTCCCCGGGTATCACGGCGATCCGGTGCGTACGGCTCATTCGGCATCTCCTGGCGGTGGTGGGAACGGCTGGATGATCTGGCGAGTGACGCTTCCGGACGCCAACGCATCCATCGCCTCGTTGACGTCGTCCAGCCCGATGCGCGTGGACATGAGGCGCTCGACGGGCAGCAGGCCCTCCCGCCACCACGCAGTGAGCCGCGGGATCATGGCGGCCGGGTCCGAGGAGCCGAGGTAGGAGCCCTTGAGCGTCCTGGCCTCGGCGACCAGGGAGAGGTGGGGGATCTCGAGCATGTCGGTCGACCGCGGGAGGCTCACCGTCACGGTGCACCCGCCTCGCGAGGTCGCGCGATACGCGCTGGCGAGCACTGCGCTGCTGCCCACCGCCTCGATCGCCACATCGACGCCGCCCGGCACGACGTCCCGGACGTCCTGCTCCGGCGAGAGTCCGTGGGAGGCACCGAGCTCGACGGCCAGCTGCCTCTTCCACTCCATCGTGTCGATCGCGACCACAGCGCCGGCGCGTGCCGCCACAGCACCCATGACCGCTGAGAGCCCCACGCCGCCCAGGCCCCAGACTGCGACCGTGTCACCGGGCGACACCTGGGCTGCGCTCAGGACCGCGCCGACGCCGGTGAGGAGGGCGCAGCCCATGAGGGCTGCGACGTCGAAGGGCACGTCCGGCTCGATCACCACCGCCGAGCTCCGGTGCACGACGGCCAGCTCGCTGAAGCCGGAGACACCCAGGTGGTGGTGGAGCTGCGCGCCGTCCGCCGAGAGCCGCCGACCGCCATCGAGCAGGGACCCCGCGGCGTTAGAGCGGGCCGCGAGCTCGCACAGATGCGGTCGACCCCGGAGGCACTGTCGGCACGAGCCGCACCTCGGTGCGAAGGTGAGCACGACACGGTCGCCCTCACGCACGTCGTCGACCCCGGCCGCGACGGCGACCACCTCTCCGGCGGCCTCGTGGCCCAGGACCATGGGCAGGGGCCTGGGTCGGTTGCCGTCCACGACGGAGAGATCGGAGTGGCACACCCCCGCCGCGCGGATGCGGACCAGGAGCTCACCGGCCTGCGGCTCCTGGAGCTGCACCTCGCGCACCTCGATCGGCCGCGACGAGCCGAAGGGCGGTGAGGCCTCGGAGGTATGGAGGACGGCCGCTCGTGTCGTCAGCACGCCGCGACCTCCGATGACAGACTCGCGCGCATGAGCTCAGGCACCTCTTTGCACAGAGAGCAGTTCCCGGTCCGGTGGCCCGTCCAGACACGATGGGCCGACAACGACCACTACCAGCACGTCAACAACGTCGCCTACTACTCGTTCTTCGACACCGCGGTCAACGGATGGCTCATGGCCGCGACGGGGACCGACGTGCGTGAGCTCCCCGAGCGAGGCCTTGTGGTGAGCAGCTCGTGCGACTTCCTGCGGCCGATCAGCTTCCCCGACACGCTCGAGGTCGGGATCGCCCTCACGCGGCTCGGTCGCTCGAGCGTGACCTACACGCTCGCGATCTTCTCCGACGACGACACGCCCGTAGCGGTCGGCCGCTTCGTCCACGTCTACGTCGACGTCGCGGACGGTCGGCCGGCGGCGGTCCCTGAGCCCGTGCGCGCCGTGCTCGCACAACTGCCGGAGATCCCCGCCTGATCGGGCGCGGAGGCTCACCATGCGGTGATGGGGCCGGACTCCTGCAGCCGGCCCGCCCTCCCCGGGTCGATCATCTCGCCCCCGGAGACGACGACCCGGCCCCGGAGCAGCACGTGCTCGGGCCAGCCGCTGAGCTCCCAGCCCTCGTAGGGGGTGTAGTCGGTGTCCATGTGGAGGTCAGCCGCATGCACCGTCCGCTCGTCGCCCGAGTCGAGCACGACCACGTCCGCGTCGGATCCGGGCGCAAGGCTGCCCTTGCGGGGGTAGAGGCCGTTGAGGCGCGCGGGGTTGGCGCACACCAGTTCGACGAACGCCTCGGGCGTCAGCCGCCCTGACGCGACCAACCTGGTCCACACGACCGCGAGCCGGGTCTCCACACCGGGAAGACCGTTCGGCATGCGACGGACGTCGTGCGCGCAGGCGGACTTCTGGCCGGTGCTGTAGCAGCAGTGGTCGCTGCCGATGGTGTGCACGAACCGTCGCTCGACCAGCGCGCTCAGCTCGTCGCGTGTCCCGGAGCTTCGGATGGGCGGGCAGCACACGAACAGCTCGGGGTTCTCGCCGTCGTAGCAGCCGTCGTCGAGAGCCAGGTAGTGGGGACACGTCTCGGAGTACGCCCGCACCCCGCGGAAGCGTGCCTCGTCCACGAGGCGGACTGCCTCCGGGATGGACTGATGGACGAAGTAGACGGGTGCACCGGCACGCTCCGCCGCCGCGAGCACGGCTGCCACCGCGTCGGACTCGGCCTGCTCGGGCCTGGTGCCGGCCATCGCGCCCGCGCCGATGTCGCCGTGCAGCTCTGCTTCGCGCTGCGCGGCCTCGATCGCGTCGTTCTCCTCGGCGTGCACGTAGGTGAGGCCCTCGACCTGCATCAACGCCCGCATGACGCGCTCGATGGTGTCGACGCCGACCATGAGCTCGTCGCGGTACGTGGTGAACAGCTTGATCGTGCGCACCCCGCGTCGCAGGAACGCCGACACGACACCGTCGAGGTCCTGCGGGTCGTTCTGCAGGCAGCCGTGGAACGCGTAGTCGCACCGCGACTCCGAGGCTAGGGCCAGCTTGTCGTCCAGCGCCTCGATCGGGTCCTGCCCCGTCTTGGGGATGGCGAAGTCGACGATGGTGGTGGTGCCGCCCACGAGGGCCGCCCGCGAGGCGCTGGCGAAGTCGTCGAGCGTCATGAACTCGCCCAAGGGGATGGCGAGATGGCAGTGAGGGTCCACCGCACCCGGCATGACGTACTTGCCGGTCGCGTCGATGACGCGATCAGCAGTGACGCTCGAAGCGGCCTGGTCACGCAGGAGGAGCGCGCCCACGCGTTCACCGACGATGCCCACGTCTGCCGGGCCCGACCAGCCGTCCGTGACGACTGTGCCTCCGACCACCAGCGTGTCGAAGTGCTGGACGCTCACGAGGAGCTCCCCGGCATCGGCACGGGGTGCAGACGGCTCACTCCGGGATCTCCAGCAGGATCTTGCCGTACGCGGCCCGGCTCTCAAGCTCCCGCTGGGCGTCGGCGGCGCGCTCCAGCGGGTAGGTCGCGTGGATGCGCGGCGAGAACGTGCCACGGGCCACCAGCTCGAGCACATGGCGGAGCTCGTCGCGAGTCTGAGTGTGCGAGGAGATGTAGGAGATGTGCCTCCTGAAGAACTCGATGATGTCGAAGTTGACGACCTCACCGCCGTGCGCGCCGATGCTGATGAGGCGGCCGTACGGCCTCAGTAGGAACATCGAGGAGGTGAAGGCCTCGCCGCCCACGACGTCGAACACCATGTTCACGCCGCGCCCTGCTGTGAAGTCCATGACCGACTTCGCGACATCGGTGGTGGTGTAGTTGATGACGTGGTCGGCACCGTCAGCGGTCGCCCGCTCGAGTTTGGCGTCTGTGCTCGCCGTGCCGATGACGGTCGCACCGGCCGCCTTGCAGATCTGTAGGGCAGCTGACGCGACGCCGCTCCCGACGGAGTGGATGAGCACGACGTCGCCCACCGTCAGACCTCCACGCGTCACCAGACCGTGCCAGGCCGTGCCGAACGCGACCAGCGACGCGGCGGCGTCGGCGAACGACACCGCGTCGGGCAGCGGGATGCAGTGGGACGCCGGTGCGACCATCCGCTGGGCATAGGTGCCCGGGATGTGCTCGCCGAACAACCGCCTGTTCTCGCAGAGGTTGTCCTGACCGCGGTTACACCATTCGCAGCGGTCGCACGTACGGATGTAGGAGACCGCGACCCGGTCCCCCACCGCGACGCCCTCGACCCCGTCGCCGATCGAGTGGACGACGCCGGCCCCCTCGATCCCGAGGATGTGGGGCATTTGGAAGTTGAACCGCGACACTCCTTCTCTGATGTCGACGTCCACGTGGTTGAGCGCCGCTGCTCGCAGCGCGACGACCACCTCGCCGGGGCCGGCGATAGGGTCGGGGACCTCGCCCATGTGCAGGACGTCGGCTCCGCCGAACTCGTCGAAAAGGACCGCCTTCACGTCGTTCTCCCTCCGGTGGCCTCCGCGAGACCGCGGAAGTAGTCCATGACCTCGTGGCTGCTCACCACGTCGGCGTACTTGCCGTCGAGATCGACGAGATTCGCCTCGTGCTGCTCGGGGCGCCTGTCGCCGACAGCGTCGGCGACCACGACCGATCTGAACCCATAGGCGTTGGCGTCCACGGCCGTCTGGCGCACGCACCCGGACGTCGAGCAGCCGACCGAGATGATCGTGTCGATCCCCTGTCGCTGGAGCACCTGCTGGAACTCCGTGCCGATGAACGCGCTGCTGTGTCGCTTGGTCAGCACGTACTCGTCGCCGCGCGGCGCAATCCGCGCGTCGATCTCCACCCACCGCGAGCCCTGCTTCAGCCAGCCGAGGCTCGGCACCTTCTCGACGAACATCCCGCCGTCCGCCAGGTCCTCCCGGAAGGCGACACGCGCGTACATCACCGGGACCCCCGCCTCTCGTGCCGCATCCACCACGGCCGAGGCGACCTCGATGGGCTGATCGAGCTCCGCGCTCCCCAGCGGGCACGCCGGGTCGGTCATGCCGTATTGGAAGTCGATGACGAGGACGCACGGCCGCTTACCGAAACCGGTGCGCGCACGCATGCCCTTCGACTCGTACTCGGCGAGGATCTGCTCGGACGACATGACGCGTCAGGCGCTCTGCGGCGTACGGCCCGGGACGAACTTGCCGATGCCCTCCGGACCCACCCAGCGGCCGCCGTCGACCATGACGTTGCCACGCAGGATGGTCGTGACGGGGAAGCCCTTGACCGACCATCCGTCCCAGTTGCTGTAGTCGCAGTCGGAGTGCAGGTTCTCGTCCTGGTTGAAGGTGTGCTCGACGTCCGGGTCCATGATGACCACGTCGGCGTCGGCACCCGGACGGAGGACGCCCTTGGTGCCGTAGATGCCGAAGAGCTTCGCCGGGCCGGCCGCGGTCAGATCGACGAACTTCTCGACCGAGAGCTTCCCCTTCGTGACCCCCTCCGACCAGAAGATGGCCATTCGGGTCTCGACGCTGTTGGTGCCGCCTGTGACGTTGTCGACCGTGTCGCCGGCCACCTTGCGGTCGAGCGGGATGGTGAAGTCGTCGCTCGCCAGCGTGTGGAGGCGGCCCTCGGAGAGCGCCGCCCACAGTGCGTCACGGTGCTCGACGGGCTTGTTCGGCGGGTAGTTCATGTAGCGCTGGCCCTTCTCCTCCTTGTAGAGTTCCGGGCCGAACACCAGGTTGGGGTGCAGCGCCTCGCCGAAGGCGTCGACACCGATGGCCCTTGCCTCCGTGATCGCCTCGATCGACTCCTTGGCACTCACGTGGACGATGTAGAGCGGGGAGCCGGTGCGACGCGACAGCAGCAGCATCCTGCGGACGGCGGCCTCCTCCGCGAGCGGTGGGCGCGCCTCCCCGATGTTCCAGAACTCCGGCCGGCCGTCGGCGTACAGCTTGCGGATGTTGTAGTCGATGATGCACTCGTCCTCGCAGTGCACCATGGTGATGCCGCCATGCTTCTCGGTCTCGAGCATCGCCGAGTAGATCCGGCCGTCGTCTGACATCATCCCGCCGATGGTGGGGCTGCCCTTGAATGCCGTGAAGAACTTGAACGACACGACACCGCCGCTGATCGCCTCAGCGATCTCGCCCGCACTCTGCAGGGGCCAGTCACCGGACATGATCGCGTGCATCGCGTAGTCGGAGTGCGGGTTCTGCGAGGCCGTCTTCTCGAGCTTGCCCTCGATCGAGGTGATGAGCGAGTCATCGCCCGCCGACATGGAGAAGTCGATGTAGGTGGTCGTGCCGCCCCAGATTCCCGCCCTCGAGCCGGCCTCTGCGGACTGGGCGGTCATCGCCTCAGAGAT
>JBBQAY010000107.1:0-8219 GCA_038316965.1 Candidatus Nanopelagicales bacterium | reverse complement strand
GTCCGCGAGCTTGCGGTCGAGCTTGAGCTCCATGTTTCCGGTGCCCTTGAACTCCTCGAAGATGACCTCGTCCATGCGGGACCCGGTCTCGACGAGCGCAGTGGCGAGGATCGTGAGCGATCCGCCGTTCTCGATGTTGCGCGCGGCGCCGAAGAAGCGCTTCGGCGGGTAGAGCGCGGTCGAGTCGACACCACCGGAGAGGATGCGACCCGACGCAGGAGCGGCGAGGTTGTACGCCCGGCCAAGACGGGTCATCGAGTCGAGCAGCACGACGACGTCGTGCCCGAGCTCCACGAGCCGCTTCGCACGCTCGATCGCGAGCTCGGCGACGGTCGTGTGGTCCTCCGCGGGACGGTCGAACGTCGAGGCGATGACCTCGCCCTTCACCGAGCGCTGCATGTCGGTGACTTCCTCAGGACGCTCGTCGACGAGCACGACCATGAGGTGGACCTCGGGGTTGTTCTGCGTGATCGCGTTGGCGATCGCCTGCAGCACCATCGTCTTGCCGGCCTTGGGCGGCGACACGATGAGACCGCGCTGGCCCTTGCCGATGGGGGCGACGAGGTCGATGACGCGGGTGACGAGGTTCGAGCCGTCGGTCTCGAGGCGGAGCCGCTCCTGCGGGTAGAGCGGGGTCAGCTTGCCGAACTCGATGCGGTTGCGCGACTGCTCGGGGTCGGCGCCGTTGACGGTCTCGACGCGGACGAGCGGGTTGAACTTCTGCGCCTTGTCACCCTCGCGCGGCTGCCGCACGACACCGGTGATGGCGTCGCCCTTGCGCAGGCCGTAGCGACGGGTCATCTGCAGCGAGACGTACACGTCGTTGTGGCCGGGCAGGTAGCCGCTCGTCCGGACGAACGCGTAGCTGTCCATGATGTCGAGGATGCCCGCCACCGGGAGGAGCACGTCGTCCTCGGTGACCTCGACGTCGCCCTCGAATCCGCGCGGTGCACGGTTGTTGCGGTTCTGCCGGTCGTTGCGCGGACCACGGTCGTCGCGGTCGAAGCCGGGCCGGTCACGGTCGCGGCCCCGACGGCGACGGCGGCTGTTGCGACCACCGCGGTCGTCGTCGAAGTCGCCGTTGCCCTGGCCGCCCTGGTTCTGGCCGCCCTGGTTCTGGCCGCCCTGGTTCTGCTGGCGGTCCTGGTTCTGGCCGCCCTGGTTCTGCTGGCGGTCCTGGTTCTGGCCGCCCTGGTTCTGGTCGCGGGGCTGACGCTCCTCGCGCGGCGGGCGGTCGTTGCCGCCGTTCTGGCCCTGGCCGCGGTCGTCGCGGTCCTCACGGGCCGGGCGCTCGCCACGGTCCTGGCGGGCGGGCCGGTCGCCGCGGTCCTGGCGGGGCTGACGGTCGCCGCGGTCCTCACGGGCCGGGCGCTCGCCGCCGTCGGCCGGAGCCTCGGCGCGGTCCTCACGGGCCTGGCGGTCCTCACGGGCCGGGCGGTCCTCACGTGCGGGTCGGTCCTCACGGGCGGCGCCGCCGCCCGTGCCGCCGACCTGGCGCGCACTGATGGCGCTCACGAGGTCGGCCTTGCGCATGCCCGAGGCTCCGCCGATGCCGAGCTGACCTGCGAGGGTCTTGAGCTCGGGGAGCAGCATCGCGCTGAGGCCGCCACCCTTGCGGGGGGTCGAGCTGGTCTGGGTGGTCTCGGTCACCGAGTGCACCTTCGCGTTCTGTCGAGAGGTCGTCCGTCGGGACGACGGACGGGGTGGACGTGCCACGGCAGGCTCGGGTGAGTCCAGCGAGCGGGAGCACGGGTGTCCGGGGGCGGCGCACGGAGCGACTGCGAAAGGATGGTGCGAGAGGCTCCGACGGGCGTCCACCCGTCATGACGACGGACGATGCGGGCCCCGGATGCGATGAGGGTAACACCTGGGAGCCGGTTCCCGTCCAACCGCGTCCTGTCAGGCGACCGGAAGGACGCGGGCTCCCTCGCGGTCGACCTCGAGGACCGACGTCGTGAACCGGGCGCCGGCGAGGCCTGCGACCCGGGGCGCAGATGCCGCGTCGGCAAGAGCGAGCACGGTCGGCCCGGCGCCGCTCACCGCGGCGGGGATGCCGGCCGCCCGCAGCTTGGCCACGAGGTCGGAGGTGCGCGGGTACGCCGGACGGCGGTACGTCTGGTGCAGCCGGTCGTCGGTCGCATCGAGCAGGAGGTCGGGCCGAGTGGTGAGCGCCTGCACCAGCAGCGCCGCACGTGCGGCGTTCCAGGCGGCGTCAGCGTGCGGCACGGTCTCGGGCAGCAGCGCACGAGCCTTCTTCGTGGCGACCGAGGAGGACGGCACGCACACGACCGGCACGATGGTCGACGCAGGCACGAGGTCGACGACGCCGGTCGTCGACGGATCCGTGGCGCGGCTCCAGGCGAGCGTGACGCCGCCGTGCAGGCAGGCGGCGACGTTGTCGGGATGCCCCTCGATCGTGGTCGCGAGCTCGAGCAGGTCGTCGTCCGGCAGGCGCTCCTCGCCGCCGACGACGAGAGCCCGGGCGAGGACGATGCCCGACACGATCGCCGCGGCCGATGACCCGAGACCCCGGCTGTGCGGGATCCTGTTGGCGCACACGAGATCCAGGCCGCGTGGCCGGCCGCCGAGCACGTCGAACGCCTTCAGTGCGGCCTTCGCGACAAGGTGCCGGTGATCGCGCGGCACGTAGTCGGCGCCTTCGCCATGGACGTCGACACGCACGCCGGTGTCGTCGGACACCTGCGCGACGACGTCGTCGTAGAGGGCGAGCGCCAGACCCAGGCTGTCGAAGCCGGGGCCGAGGTTGGCCGAGGTCGCCGGCACGCGCACGCGAACCGCAGCCGCCCGGAAGACGGGTCGGCTCGAGGGTCGCGGCGTCACGCGAGGCCCAGCTGGAGCGCGGCGGCATAGGCGTCGACGGCCACGTGGGTCGGCTGCGGTGCACCCGCGATGGCCCACTCCGGATCCTTGAGGCCGTTGCCCGTCACGGTGCAGACGACGGTCTGCCCCGGGTCGAGCAGGCCCTCCTTGTGCTTCTTGAGGAGACCCGCGACCGAGGCAGCGGACGAGGGCTCGACGAACACTGCCTCCTTGGAGGCGAGGAAGCGGTAGGCCGAGAGGATCTCGCGGTCGGTCACCGCGTCGATCAGCCCTCCGGAGTCGTCGCGCGCGGCAACGGCCTGCTCCCACGACGCCGGGTTGCCGATGCGGATCGCCGTGGCGATCGTCGACGGGTGCGTCACGGGTGCGCCGTTGACGATCGGCGCGGCGCCGGCAGCCTGGAAGCCCCACTCGCGCGGGCGCTTGCTCGAGATTCCGTCCGCTGCGTACTCGACGAAACCCTTCCAGTACGCGGTGATGTTGCCGGCGTTGCCGACGGGCAGGCAGTGGATGTCGGGCGCGTCGCCGAGGAAGTCGACGATCTCGAACGCACCGGTCTTCTGCCCCTCGATGCGGAACGGGTTCACCGAGTTGACGAGCGAGACCGGGTAGCTCTCGGACAGCTTGCGCGCCAGGGTGAGGCAGTCGTCGAAGTTGCCGTCGACCTGCAGGATCTTCGCGCCGTGCACCAGCGCCTGCGCCATCTTGCCGAGAGCGATCTTGCCGCTCGGCACGAGGACGGCGCACACCATGCCCGCCTTGACGGCGTACGCCGCGGCCGAGGCCGAGGTGTTGCCGGTCGACGCGCAGATGACGGCCTTCACGCCCTCCTCCGCCGCCTTGGAGATCGCCATGGTCATGCCGCGGTCCTTGAACGACCCGGTCGGGTTGGCGCCCTCGACCTTGATCCAGACCTCGCACCCTGTCAGCTCCGAGAGCACGCACGCGTAGACGAGCGGCGTGCCGCCTTCGCGCAGGGTGACGTTGGGGGTCGCGGCCGTGACGGGCAGCCGCGAGCGGTACTCCTCGATGAGGCCACGCCACTGGTGGGCGCCGACGGAGGTGGTGCCGCTCATCGCTCGTCCTCGCCCTCGACCCGCATGACGCCGACGACATTGCGCACGGCGTCGGTGGAACGCAGCCGCTCGATGGTCGCGGCGAGCGCGGAGTCGGACGCTGTGTGCGTGCGCACCACGAGGCGCGCCTGGAGGCCCTCGCCGTCCTGCCTCACGGTCTGGATGCTCACGCCGTTGTCGGCGAACGCCTGCGCGACGGTGGCGAGCACACCGGGCCGGTCGGCGACGTCGAGGTTGACGTAGTAGCGGGTCGTGGCGTCGCCGATCGGGAGCACGTCGAGGTGCGCGTAGGTGGACTCCCCCGGACCGCGTGTGCCCGTGAGCCGGTGGTGGGCGACCGCGACGATGTCGCCGAGGACGGCGGAGGCCGTAGGGGCGCCGCCGGCGCCACGGCCGTAGAACATGACGTCGCCGGCCGACTCGGCCTCGACGAAGACGGCGTTGAAGGCGCCCCGCACACCTGCGAGCGGGTGGGTCCGCGGCACCATCGCGGGGTGGACGCGCACGACCACGCCCTTCTCGTCGTCGGCCAGCTCTGCGACAGCCAGCAGCTTGATCACGAAGCCCATGTCGCGGGCCGCGGCCACATCCTGGGCGGACACCCCGGTGATGCCCTCGCGGTGGACGTCGTCACCGCGCACGCGGGTGTGGAACGCCAGACCCGCGAGGATCGCGGCCTTTGCTGCGGCGTCGTAGCCCTCGACGTCGGCAGTCGGGTCGGCCTCGGCGTACCCCAGCGCCTGCGCCTCGGCGAGCACGTCGGCGTAGTCGGCGCCGTCCTCGTCCATCTTGGTCAGGATGAAGTTGGTGGTTCCGTTGACGATGCCGAGGATGCGGCGCACCTTGTCGCCGGCGAGGCTCTCGCGCAGCGGGCGCAGCAGCGGGATCGCACCGGCGACCGAAGCCTCGTAGTAGAGGTCGACGCCGTGCTTCTCGGCCGCGGCGTGGAGCGTGCCGCCGTCCTCGGCGAGGAGGGCCTTGTTGGCGGTGACGACGGAGGAGCCGGCCTCCATCGCGGCGAGGATCAGCGTGCGGGCCGGCTCGATGCCGCCCATGACCTCCACCACGATGTCGGCACCGGAGGAGGCGAGGGCGGTGAGGTCGTCGGTGAGCAGCTCGGGGGCGATGCCGTCGCGGGGCTTCTCGGCGTCGCGCACGCCCACCCCGACCAGGCGCAGGGTCGCACCCGCTCGGGCGGCGAGGTCGTCGGCGGACTCGCGCAGCAGCCGGGCCACCTGGCTGCCGACCGTGCCGCCGCCCAGCAGGGCGACGGTCAGCTCGCGGGGCGCCTCATCAGGCGTCGTCATGGGGTTCCCTCCCGGGGTGTCCGGCCTAGCGTGCCACCCCCGGCGGGGGTGCTGCCGCGCAGGTCGGGCGCGTGGCTACGGCTGGTCGAGGCCGGCGTCGAGGGCCAGCAGGTCGTCGGGCGTCTCGCGGCGCAGCACCACGCGGCTCACACCGTCGCGGACCGCCACGACCGGAGGCCGCGGGACGTGGTTGTAGTTGGACGCCATCGACCGGCAGTAGGCGCCCGTGGCCGCGACGCCGACGAGGTCGCCGGCGGTGATGTCGCCGGGAAGCCAGCAGTCGCGCACGACGATGTCGCCGCTCTCGCAGTGCTTGCCGACCACGCGCGCCAGCACCGGTGCGGACTCGGAGACCCGCGAGAGGAGGCGCACGGTGTACTCCGCGTCGTACAGCGCGGTGCGGATGTTGTCGCTCATGCCACCGTCGACGCTGACGTAGTGGCGGACGTGGCCGTTGCCGAGGTCGACCTGCTTGACGGTGCCGACCTCGTAGACGGTGACCATCGACGGGCCGACGATGGCCCGGCCCGGCTCGACGGCGATGCGCGGAACGGCGAGACCGAGCGCCGCGCACTCGCGGACGACGATGCCGCGCAGGAGCTCGGCCATCTCCTTCGGTGTCATCGGGTCGTCGTCGGAGCCGTACGCGATGCCCATGCCGCCACCGAGGTCGAGCTCGGCCACCTCGATGCCGTGCTCGTCGCGGACCTTGCCCGCGAGCGCGACGAGGCGGTGCGCCGATACCTCGAACCCCGCGGTGTCGAAGATCTGCGAGCCGATGTGCGAGTGCAGGCCGACCAGACGCAGCGACGGCAGCTTGAGGATGCGGCGTACCGCCTCCTCGGCCTGACCACCGGAGAGCGAGAGACCGAACTTCTGGTCCTCGTGCGCCGTGGCGATGAACTCGTGGGTGTGCGCCTCGACTCCGACCGTGACGCGGACCAGCACGTCGGCGACGACGCCACGCGCTTGCGCTGCGGCCGCGAGGCGGACGATCTCCTCGAACGAGTCGACGACGTACCGCCCGACACCGTGGTCGAGGGCGAGCTCGAGCTCGGCGACGGACTTGTTGTTGCCGTGCAGCGCGATCCGATCGGCGGGGAAGCCGGCCCGCACGGCGGTGAGGAGCTCCCCGCCCGAGCAGACGTCGAGGCCGAGTCCCTCCTCGGCCACCCAGCGGGCGATGGTGGCGGAGAGGAACGCCTTGCCGGCGTAGAAGACGTCGGTGGGCACCTCCGGGTCGGCGTACGCCTCCCGGAAGGCGGCCGCCCGCGAGCGGAAGTCGAGCTCGTCGAGGACGTACACCGGTGTGCCGTGCTCGGCCACGAGGTCGCGTACGTCGATCCCGGCGAACGAGACCGCGCGCTGGGTCAGCAGCTCGCCCCCCGAGCGGACCGCCGTGCTCGGCCAGACGACGGGGTCGAGCGCGTGCATCGTCTCGACGTCGGCAGGGGCCGCGGGGGCACCGGCAGGGGCGAGGATCTCGCCGAAGCGTGGCCCGGCGGGGTGTGCGCGCATGCGGCAAGGCTACCGAGCACCCTCAAGCCGACCCCGGAGAGTTCCACCCCCTGGACACCTACGTCCTCGAGTTACTGCCCAAAGTGGGGTGATGCGCCTCTCCAGCACCCCACTTTGGGCAGTAACTCGGACGACTACATGCGGTCGGGGGCGCTGACTCCGAGCATGTCGAGTCCGTTGGCGAGGGTCTGCCGGGCGGCGGCGCACAGCCACAGACGGGCGATGTTGATCGGCTCCACCTCGGCGTCGGACATCGGCAGCACCCGGCAGACGTCGTAGAACTTGTGGTACGCCGTGGCCAGCTCTTCGAGGTAGCGCGCGACCCGGTGCGGCTCGCGGAGCTCGGCCGCAGAGCCCACGACGCGGGGCAGCTCGCCGATGACGCCGAGCAGCGCCGACTCACGCTCGTGCGCGAGCAGGGAGAGGTCGGGCTCGGCCGCACGCCAGTCGATGCCGACGTCGGCGGCGTTGCGCAGCACCGAGCTGATCCGCGCGTGCGCGTACTGCACGTAGAACACCGGGTTGTCGTTGCTGCGCTGAACGAGCAGGTCGAGATCGAGGGTCAGCGGGCTGTCAACGGGATAGCGGATGAGCGAGTAGCGCGCGGCATCGACGCCGACCTCCTCGACGAGGTCCTCCAGCGTGATGATGTTGCCGGCCCGCTTGGACAGCCGGACCTCCTCGCCGCCCTTGTACATCTTCACGAGCTGCCCGATGAGCACCTCGATGTTGAGGTCGGGGTCGTCACCCGCACATGCCGCCACCGCGCGGAGGCGGTTGACGTAGCCGTGGTGGTCGGCGCCGAGCAGGTAGATGCAGACGTCGAAGCCGCGATCGCGCTTGTCGAGGTAGTACGCCGTGTCGCTCGCGAAGTACGTGAGCTCGCCGTCGGCCTTGACCAGGACGCGGTCCTTGTCGTCGTCGAAGTCGGTCGTGCGCAGCCACACCGCGCCGTCGGCGTCGTACATGTGGCCCTGCTCGCGCAGCTTCTTGAAGCCGCGTTCGACAGCGCCGATCGAATGCAGGGTGCGCTCGGAGTACCAGACGTCGAAGTGCGTGTTGAAGCCGTCGAGGGTGTCCTTCTGCTGCTGCAGCTGCAGCGCATAGCCGGCCTCACGGAAGGCGATCATCCGCTCGTCGGCAGGCAGGCCCACGATGCCCGGGTCGGCCGCCACGATCTGCTGCGCCAGGTCGTCGACGTACGCGCCCTGGTAGCCGCCCTCCGGCACCTCGGTGCCCAGAGCACGTGCCTCCAGCGACATCCCGAACTTGTCCATCTGCACGCCGCGGTCGTTGACGTAGAACTCGCGAGCGACCTCGGCGCCAGCGGCCTCGAGCACGCGCGCGATGGCGTCGCCCACGGCCGCCCAGCGGGTGTGGCCGAGGTGCAGCGGCCCGGTGGGATTGGCTGAGATGAACTCGACGTTGACCTTCGTGCCGGCATAGCGGTCGATCTGGCCGTACGTCTCCCCCGCGA
>JBBQAY010000106.1:0-8234 GCA_038316965.1 Candidatus Nanopelagicales bacterium | reverse complement strand
CAGGCCCGGTTCGCGGGCGCTCGAGGAGGGGAACGCGATGTCGCAGGAGTGGTCGCTCACGCAGGGTTCGCCGGCACCGGTGAAGCGCAAGGGCAAGGGCGCGATCATCACGGGCATCGTGCTCATGGTCGGTGCGCTCGTCATGGGCGTCGTCGGCATCGCAGGCATCATCTCGGCCGGCGCCTCGGCGGTGTCCGCCTTCGCCTCGCCCGTACTCAGCCCGGCTACGTCGTCGAACCAGCTCGACGGCGGCAAGAACTACGTGGTCTACCAGCTTGCCGACTCCACCTCGACCCGTGTCGCTGCCGCGGACGTCAGCGTGACCGCGCCCGACGGGTCGACCGTCAGCGTCACCGACATCACCGACTCGACCGACACCTACAGCAGCAACGGCGACACCTTCGTCACGGTGGCGTCGTTCACTGCGCCGGTGAGCGGCGTCTACTCGACCGCCGTCGCCGTGCCGGGCGAGCTGTTCGTCGTCGGCCCGGGCCTGTCTGC
The DNA here is from genome assembly GCA_038316965.1 of Candidatus Nanopelagicales bacterium. Classification (GTDB taxonomy): domain Bacteria; phylum Actinomycetota; class Actinomycetes; order S36-B12; family CAIYMF01; genus Longivirga. The sequence goes on along the minus strand of JBBQAY010000106.1, from coordinate 7,733 downwards.
GCTCACCGGTCTCGCGCTCTGGGGCCTGCTGATCGGCATCGCGACGCTGCTCGGCGTCATCGGCCTCATCGTGCTGATCGTCGGCCTCGTACGACGCGCCTCGTCCAAGCCGAAGCCGGTCGCGTACGGCTACCCGGCTGCCGGCGTCGCACCCGTCGCGCAGCCGTACGTCGCTCCGGGGCAGACGCCGCGGCCGCAGATCTTCGAGCAGCCGACCACGGCCGAGCCGGCCGAGCCGGTGGAGCCGGTGCAGCCGTACGTCGCGCCGACGCCCACCCCGGCACCTGCTCCCGCGCAGGCACTGCCGCCCGCAGGCTGGTACCCGGACCCGAGCCGCCCCGGTGGTCAGCGGTACTGGGACGGCCAGCAGTGGACCGCGCACCAGGCGTAAGGGCGCAGGCCAGATCGACGCGGACGGCGTCGGCGTAGTTGGATCGACCGGTGACCACCGACACCGCACCCGCCCCGTCCCTGCGCACCTGGACGGCGGTCGCCGTTGCGGACGACGTCCGCAACGGACGTCTGACCGCGCTCGACGCCGCGCGTGAAGCGCTCCGGCGGATCGAGACGCGCGACGGTGGGCTCGGTGCGTTCCAGGTCGTACGCCGCGACCCCGCGGTCCGCGAGGCCGCAGCACTCGACTCCGCTGGCGTGGCCGGGCTGCCGCTGGCAGGCGTACCGATCGCCATCAAGGACAACATCCCGGTCGAGGGCGAGCCCATGCGTGTCGGGTCGGCCGCGACCGATGCCTACCCGCAGACGTCGTCGCACGAGGTCGTCCGACGCATCCGCGCGGCAGGCGGCATCGTCGTCGGGATCACGAGGGTTCCTGAGCTCTGCGTCTTCGGCGCGACCGACTCGGTGTACGGCGTCACGCGCAACCCCTGGGACACCACGCGTACGCCGGGTGGCTCGTCGGGCGGATCCGCCGCAGCCGTGGCGTCGGGCCAGGTGCCGGTCGCGCACGGCAACGACGGCATGGGCTCGGTCCGTATCCCTGCAGCGTGCAGCGGAATCGTCGGCATCAAGCCTGGTGGCGGAGTCGTACCGTGCGACCTCGGTGAGACCGACTGGTACGGACTGTCCGAGAACGGCGCGCTCGGCACCACGGTCGCCGACGCCGCCCTGCTGCTCTCGGTGATGGCCGGCGACCCCTCGCTCGCCGAGCTGGGCGACGTACCGACTCTGCGGATCGCCGTCTCGACGCGTCCGCCGGTGCAGGGCGTGAAGGTGGATCGCGAGCACGTCCGTGCGCTGTTCGAGACGGCTGCTGCGCTGATGCGCGAGGGTCACGACGTCGAGCGGCACGACCCGACGTACCCGAACTCCGCTGCCGTGGCGGGCTTGGCTCGCTGGTTCGCCGGTACGTGGGCCGACGCCGAGCCGCTCGACCAGGCTCTGCTCGAGGCGCGGGTGCGCTCGCACGCGGCCCTGGGCAAGCAGGTCGTCGAGCGCGGCATGCTGTCGGAGGAGCCGCGTGATGCGTGGAAGCAGAAGGCCGGAGAGCTGCTGAGCACGTACGACGTGCTCATGACGCCGGTGCTCGCGCAGCCGCCGATCGAGGCCAAGCGCTGGGGCGAGCAGAACTGGGCGACGAGCATGGCTGCCAACGTGCGCTACGCGCCGTTCGCGGCCCCGTGGAACGTCGCGTCGTTCCCGGCGATGTCGGTGCCCGCCGGCGTCCACCCCACCGCCGGTACGCCGATGTCGGTGCAGCTGGTCGCGGCTCCCGGCAAGGAGCACCTGCTGCTCTCGCTCGCCGCACGCATCGAAGCCCTGCGCCCCTGGCAGCGCACCGCCCCCAGCTACCTCTAGTTCCCTCGCGATTCCGGATGAGGGTGCCCCTGGTTGTCTAAGAGGCAACCAGGCTTCCCCAACGACGCCGTACGCCGCGTCAGGGCAGGGACCAGTCGACGGGGTCGGCACCCTGTTCGGCGAGGAGCGTGTTGGCGCGGCTGAACGGCCGCGAGCCGAAGAACCCGCCGGACGCCGACAGCGGTGACGGGTGCGCGCTTGCCACGATGGGCGTCGTGCCGAGCATGGGCGTGAGGCTCTGGGCGTCGCGCCCCCACAGGATGGCCACGAGCGGCTGCGGGCGTTCGACTAGTGCGCGGATCGCTTGCGCCGTAACGCTTTCCCAGCCTTTGCCGCGATGCGAACCCGGATTCCCCGGCGAAACCGTCAGCACCCTGTTGAGCAGGAGCACGCCGTGCTCGGCCCAGGGGGAGAGGTCGCCGGACGTCGGTCGGGCGAGGCCCAGGTCGGCCACAAGCTCGGTGTAGATGTTCTGCAGGCTGCGCGGCACCGGCCGCACGTCCGGGTCGACCGAGAACGACAGCCCGACCGCGTGGCCCGGCGTCGGGTACGGGTCCTGCCCGACGATGAGCACGCGTACGGCGTCCAGCGGGCGGTTGAACGCACGCAGCACGTTCTCGCCGGCCGGGAGGTAGCCGCGGCCGGCCGCGACCTCGCCGCGCAGGAAGTCGCCCATGCGGGCGATGTCGTCGGCGACCGGTGCGAGGGCCGCGGCCCAGCCCGGGTCGACGAGCTCGCTGAGCGGTCGTGTGGTCACGGCGTCATCCTGCCCGACCCCCCATCGCTCGCACTGATCAATCCGTCGCTTCCCGGTGCGGGTAACGACGGATTGATCAGTGTCAGCGGGTGGGGTGCTCAGGGAGGGCGAGGTTCTTGTTGCTGTAGCGGTCGTCGCCGGTGACCTCCGCGGTGATCTGCAGCCAGGTCGGGAAGTCGATCGTCGCCGACAGGTCGTCGGTGCCGGGCAGCTCGACCTCGAGCAGCCACAGGACGCGCGGCGACTCGAGGTGGTCGATCTCGATCGTGCGACCGGAGTGGGGGACGACCCAGCGCGTCTTCACGACCGGGTGCCGCGCGGGGTCGCTGCGCAGCTGGAGCTCGTCGTACTCGGCCTCGGACAGCTCGCGCTCGTACTCCTCGACGACGCCGGCCGACACCCCGACCTTGCGGGTCGTGGTGAGCTGCAGGCGTTCTCCGTCGGCGTCACGCACGAGGCGTCGGCGTACGCGCTCGGCGCTGCCGTCGTCGGTGGTCAGGTAGGTCTGCACGATCTGCGACACCGACGACGCAGCTGCGTCGAGCTGGGCGACGTCCGGGTCGGCGAGCAGGAACTTGCGCTCGATCTCGTACGGGACGTCGGCCATCCCGCCATCCTGCCTCAGCCACAGCTGGCCACGCGCGCGGTCACTGGGGAGGATTCGTTGCCTCTATGGCACCCGGGGGCACCCTCATCACGCGTCAACGCTGCGGTCCGGTGGTCCGGTGGTCCGGTGGTCAGGCGGCTTTGCGGGCGAGGTAGGTGAAGGCGATCGGCAGGGGCTGCGGCGGCTCGCCCGGCTTGGCGCCGCGGCCGAGGAGGAAGCGGTGCAGGCCGTCCTCGCCCTGTGTCAGCACGTCGTCGCCGCGCGGGTTGAACGCGATCGCGTCGTGCTCCTCCAGCTGCTCGAGCCTGAGTCCTGCGCGCAGACCGCTCATCAGGACATCCGAGATGGAGTGCGCGAACGAGGTCGTCGTGCTCTCGTTCGTGGCCGTGGGGTCGGCGTACGAGCCCGTGCCCGTGTACGTGAAGCCCACGCCGCCGCCGTACGGGAAGTCGCACACGATCTCAGGGCTGAGCGAGTCGAACATCTGGTACGCCGGATGCAGCTCGACCATCACGAGCACGCCTCCTGGCCGCAGCGCGAGGGAGACCTGGCGCATCCAGAGATCGAGGTCGTCGATCCAGCAGATCGCGCCGATGGTCGCGTAGACGACGTCGAAGCGGCCGTGCAGCGACGGCGGCAGGTCGCGCGCATCGGTCTCGACGGTCTCGATGGTGACGCCGACCCGCGCGGCGAGGTCCTGCGCGCGGCCGAGCGCGGTGGCGGAGTAGTCGGCGCACGTCACGCGCGCACCGGCGCGGGCCATCACGACGCCGTCGACTCCGATGTGGCTCTGCAGGTGAAGCACATCGAGGCCCGCGACGCCGGCGAGCGGCGTAGCGAGATCGGCGCCTGTTGCACGCGCGAGGGCGACCTCCTCGAGCGACGTCATCAGAGTCCCACCCGCGACGACGTCGTCGAGGTGGTAGTACCGGTCGGTCGGCGTCGTGCCGTGTGTCGCGGCAGCGCCCTCCCAGTAGTCCTTGGTGCTCGGGTCGACGACGAGGTCAGGGCTCATGCCGCGCAGTCTGCCGCGTGCGCGCGGTCGGCGTCGCTCCGGTTGCTGCCCCGTCGCTGTGCGCGTCAGCCGGCGGAGGCGGGTGGGGCCTCCGGTTCGGAGGCGGGATCCAGCGTGGGTCGTGTGGCTGCCTGGGCCTTGGCGCGGCCAAGGGTCTCGGGCATCGTCGCGGCCATCCCGAACGTAACGAGCAGGACTGCGACGCCGGTGAGGAAGCCAAGCGTGTACGACGTGGTGGACGCGACGATCGCGCCGGCGATCAGCGGGCCGGCGATGGCCCCGACATCGCTCATCATCTGGAACGTCGCGACGACCGGGCCCTCGCGGCGTCCGCCCGTGATGTCGCCCACGACGGCCGACGGCCCCGCTCCGAGGAAGGCCGCCCCGGCGCCGAGGATGCCCATCGCGACGAGGAAGGCGGGCAGGCTCTCGAAGAATGCCAGGACGAGGAAGCCGATCGCCGTGACGCCCGTACCCAGCATGAGAGCGATGCGGCGGCCCTTCGTATCGGTGATTCGGCCGGCACGGCCGAGCAGCGGTGCTTGGACGAGAGCCGACGCGAGAGCGCCGTAGCCCGCCCACTCCGGCGCCAGGCCGAGCACCTTCACGACGAAGAGGGGGATGATCGCCGACCGCAGGCCGAATGACGCGAAGCCGTTGCCGAGGTTGATCGACAAGGCGGTGACGTAGGCACGGTCGCGCAGCGCCTGACGCAGCACGGCCCAGCCGGAGCGCTTGGCCTCGGTCGCGGCCTCGGACGCCTTGGTCGGGGCGTCGAGCAGGTGGGTGCGTGCCATGGTCGTGATCACGACCACTACCGCGGCTCCGAGCGTGGCGGCGTACACGAAGAAGGGCAGCCGGATCGAGATCCCGAGCACGATCCCGCCGACCGCCGGGCCGACCACGCCACCGAGCAGGAAGCCGCCCTGGAACGCCGCGGCGGCGCGGCCACGCTGCTCCGGGGCAGCCACACGGATCAGGAGGGCGAGCGCCGACACCGTGAACATCGCCGAGCCGAGACCGCCGACGCCGCGCAGGATCAGCAGCTGCGAGAACGACGTCGAGAGGCCGGCGAACGCCGATGAGATCGCCACGATGGAGAGGCCCACGATCAGGGTGATGCGCTCACCCGTGCGGTCGACCAGCCACCCGGCTGGAAGCGCGCCGACCAGCCGCATGAACGCGAAGACCGAGATGACCGAGCTCGCCCAGAACGCGGTGACGCCGAACTCGTCGGCGAAGATCGGGATGGCGGGGCCGACGATGCCGAAGCCGAGCGCCACACAGAACGCGACGGCCGACAGCACTGCGACCTCGCGGGGGAGCCCTTCCAGCCAGGGCATGCTGCGCAGTCGGGTGCCGAGACTCCGGCGGGTGCCTGGCTCGTTCATCGTCGGGTCACGCAGTCGCCAGGCACGACGTGCATCCTCTCACCCGCGGCCGTCGCCGTACGCCGCCCCATCGCCCGTCGGTGGCGCGCCTGTGGGCCTACCGGGGCGGCAGGCACGGCCCAGCCCTGTGGACAACGGCAGCAATGAATGCCGCTCTTGTTCGGCTCTATTGGATGAAGGTCGCCTTCATCCGGAACGGACCGGGTCAGGCTGAACGGCGGCGACCGCCGCTGCGGCGCTTGAGGTAGTCGCTCACGACGTAGTCGCCGAGGCGGTCGCCCTCCGGCGCCAGGACTCGGCCGCCGTTGCGGCGCGCGATGTCGTCGAGGAAGTGGGCGAGGCGCGGCTCGTCGCCGAGGCGGAAGAACGACAGGGGTACGCCGCGGCGCGTCATCTTGTCGACCTCGGCCAGCGTGAGCGCGATCGTCTCAGGCCCCGGCGGCCACTGGAACCACCACGCGCCGTCACGGTCGAGGTGCGCGGTCGGCTCCCCGTCGGTCACCACCAGCACCACGGGTTCGGCGTCGGGGTGCTTGTCGAGGAAGCGCCCGGCGAGCATGAGCGCGTGCTGCAGGTTGGTGCCCTGCACCTCGTTCGCGTCGAGGTCGGGCAGCTCGTGCGGGGAGATGCGCCGGGCGAGGTTGGCGAACGCGATGATCTCGACGGCGTCCAGCGGGAACTGGGTGGTGGCCAGCGAGTGCAGCGCCATCGCCGTGGTCTTCGCGGTGCGCCAGGTGTCGTTCATGACCATCGAGAACGACTGGTCGACGAGCAGCACCACCGCCGCGCGCGTGCGTCGCTCGGTCTCGCGGATCTCGAAGTCCTCGGGTCGCAGGAGCGGCCCGTCGGCGTCGACCATCCGACGGCGCACGGCGTTGGACACGGTCTTGACGACGTCGAGGGGCTGCTCGTCGCCGAAGCGCCACTCGCGGGTGGTGCCCGTGAGCTCGCCCGCAGCACCGGCGTCGTGCACGTCGTGGTCGCCGCGGCCGCCGGACTCCAGCGAGGCGAAGACGCGTCGCAGCGCCGTCTGGCCGATGCGACGGATCGCCTTGGCCGTCAGCTCGATCTCCCCGCCCTTGCGCGTGAGGTAGCCCTGCCGCTCGAGCTCGCGCTCGATCTCCTGCAGCTGCTTGAGATCGTCGACCGCCTGGCGGCCGAGGGCCCGGGCCACGGCCTCCTCGTCGACGTCGTCGAGCGAGGCTCCGGCGTACTCCTGCCCCAGGGCCTCCGACAGGGCGTCGAGGTCGGCCAGGTCGGCGAGCGCCTCGGTGGCGTCGCCCAGGCCGAGCGGCTCGTCGCCGCGCAGCCGCTGCCGCCCGCTCCAGGGCAGGTCTGGCCGCATCGCACGCAGGTTGTCGGTGAGGCGGCCCATCTCGGATGCGAGGTCCATGTCGCCGAGCGCGTCGGCCATGAGCTCGGCGAGCTCCTCGCGCTGCTCGGGCGTCATCGACTCGAGCATCCGCTGCATCGCTGCGGCCTGGCGCGCGAGCTGGTCGAGCAGCTGCTCGATGTTCTCCGGGTTCTCCGGGAAGAACTCGCCGTGCTTGGCCATGAAGTCGGCGAAGTCCTGCTCGGTGTCCTCGCCGCGCGCGTGCTTCTCGAGCATGTGGTTGAGGTCGGCCATCATGTTCTTCAGCCGCTCGCGCGACTCGGAGCCGGCGGGATCCTGCAGCGCCTGCTTCATCCCGCGGAACTGCTGGTCGAGCACGTCGCGGCGCAGCATGTCCTTGAGGTCCTCGAACGTCTGCCGCGCCTCGGGTGAGCGCCAGTCGTACTCCGACAGCTCGCGCACCGCGCGCGAGGTCGATGACGGCAGGTTGTCGAGCTGCGTCTCGCGGAAGCGCGCGTCGTCGGACGGATCCGGGAACAGCGCCGACTTCTCCTGCTGCACGGCTTGGTCGAGCAGCTCGGACGCCTTCTCGAGCATGCCGTCCATGCGGCCCGAGCGCTCCAGCGAACGGCGTCGCTGCTGCACCTGGCGCATCAGGTCGTCGAGACCGCGTACGCCGTCGGCACCGCGCTGCAGCAGGTCGCGTACGGCGTCCCGCACGCCGAGGCCGTCCAGCACGCGGTCGCCGAGCTCGTCGACCGCGCGTCCGGCGTCGTACGGCGCGGCCAGCGGATCCGGGCCGTCGTCGTACGCGC
>JBBQAY010000105.1:0-8319 GCA_038316965.1 Candidatus Nanopelagicales bacterium | reverse complement strand
CCTTCGCGCCCTCCTCGGGCCCGAGCTTGAGGTAGCCCGAGATCTTGTCGAGCTGCTCGAGGCTGTTCTGCGGGCCCATCTCGGTGGAGGTGTCCAGCGGGTCTCCGACGGTGATCCGCTCGACGCGCTGGACGGCGTCCTCGAGGAACCCGGCCTCGACCAGACCGTCCTGGAGCAGAGCCCTCGACGGGCACGAGCAGATCTCGCCCTTGTTGAGGTCGAACATGGTGAAGCCCTCGATGGCCTTCGCGTAGAAGTCGTCCTTGGCGCGGGCGACATCGTCGAAGAACACGTTGGGGGACTTCCCGCCCAGCTCCATCGTGCTGGGGATGATGTTCTTGATGGCGTACTGCATGATCTGCCGCCCGGTCTCGGTCGACCCGGTGAAGGCGACCTTGCCGACGCCGTCGTGCTCGACCAGCGAGCGGCCGATCTTGGCGCCGCCACCGTTGATGACGTTGATGACGCCCGGAGGCAGGATGTCGGCGATGAGCTCCATCACGTAGAGGATCGAGATGGGTGTCGCGCTGGCCGGCTTGAGCACGACCGTGTTCCCAGCGGCGAGCGCTGGTGCCAGCTTCCAGGTCGCCATGAGGATGGGGAAGTTCCAGGGGATGATCTGCGCGACGACGCCGATCGGCTCGAAGAAGTGGTACGAGACGAGGTCGTCGGTCAGCTTCTTGATGTTGCCCTCCTGCGTCCTGATCGCTGCCGCGAAGTAGCGGAAGTGGTCGATGGCGAGGGGGATGTCTGCGGCCAGCGTCTCGCGGACCGGCTTTCCGTTCTCCCAGGACTCCATGACCGCGATCTTCTCGAGGTTCGCCTGAAGGTGGTCGGCTATGGCGATCAGCACGGCCGCGCGATCCGCGGTCGAGGTGGCCGCCCACCCGGGGAATGCGGCCTTGGCCGCTGCGACGGCGAGGTCGACGTCCTCGACGGTCGACCTGGCGTACTCGGCGATGGGGAGCGCGGTCGCCGGGGCGAGGTCTTCGGCGTAGTTGCCCTTCACCGGCTTCACCCAGTCGCCACCGATGAAGTTGTCGTACGTGGTCTTGATCTCGACGATGCTGCCGGTTGTTCCGGGACGCGCGTAGACGGTCATGAGCTGCTTCTTCCTGCTGGTGCTGGAACCGCGCGAGGACTCAGGCGGTGACGTACTGCCTGACGGCGAGGATGGTGTCGGCCAGCGCGGCGGTCAGGCTCGCGCCACCAGATGCGTACCCCGTGTCGGGGAAGCCCGTGACTGGCCGGCTCCCCGCTCCAGGAGGACGACGCGATCGACGTCGACGAGCTGCGGACGGAGGCGGGGTCGTGGGCGACGCGACGCTCACTATCGTGCGCCTCGGTGACGACGCCGACGGTGATCACGGGGCGGGTGCGGGGCAGTGAGCGGTCCCATGGTGTCCCTCGAGTGCAGAGCTCACCGAACGCGCCCGGTCCCGAGCGTGATGCTCTTCGGAGACCCAGCACGCCAGGGCTTCCGCATCCGGGCTGGCTGTCTACCCAACCGATTTTCACCATACGCCGCCGAGGTAGCGCGTGCCGACTATGTACGTCTTGACAGAAACCTCACAGCAGCGCGCGAGGCGCCACGCTGCCGCTCCGCCGCCACGCGGCGCGGCCGCGGTCTTTGAGGCGTGTCCGAGGGCGAGGTGACGGCGGCATCCGGGATTCGGACGGCGGGCGCTGGCGGCGCGTTGTGCTCGTGCGCAACCGTTCGAGTGCTGCCCCACGAACAGATCCGCCCCAGGTCCACGACCTGGGGCGGATCTGTCGATCTGTGGTGTCCGAGGGGGGACTTGAACCCCCATGCCCTTTCGGGCACTAGCACCTCAAGCTAGCGCGTCTGCCTATTCCGCCACCCGGACACGTCTGCCCTCCGGAGACCCGGCGGGCGCGACCGAGGAAGCATACAACCGGTCCGGCGTACGACCGAAATCGGCCTCGTGCGAGACGATGCTCCCGTGACCGGTAACAGCGCAGCGCCCGAGTCCTCGCCCACGCTCCCCGAGCCCCTGCCGGACGCCGAGGCCGAGGTGGTCGATCTCGCGCGCGACCTCATTCGCATCGACTCCACGAACTTCGGCGACGGCAGCGGCCCCGGCGAGGCCGAGGCGGCGGCGTACGTCGCCGAGCGGCTGCGCGAGGTCGGTCTCGATCCCGAGGTGTTCACGTGCGGCCAGGCACGCAGGGATGGCGTCGTAGTGCGGATCCCGGGACGCGACCGTTCCCGCGGCGCGCTGCTGCTGCACAACCACCTCGACGTCGTGCCTGCCGCGGCCGACGACTGGTCGCACCCGCCGTTCGCCGCGGAGATCGACGATGACCTCGGCGTACCCATGATCTGGGGCCGTGGCGCGGTCGACATGAAGGACATGTGCGCCATGTCGCTCGCCACGGTCCGCTCGTGGGCCCGGGGCGGCGTGCAGCCCGAGCGCGACGTCGTGCTCATGTTCCTGCCCGACGAGGAGGCCGGCGGCCACATCGGTTCGCACTGGCTCGTCGAGCACCGCCTCGACCTGTTCGAGGGCGTGACCGAGGCCGTGGGCGAGGTCGGCGGCTTCTCGATGACCGTGCGCGACGACCTCCGGCTCTACCTGGTGCAGACCGCCGAGAAGGGCATCGGCTGGATGCGGCTGAAGGCCGCGGGGCGTGCGGGCCACGGCTCGATGCTCAACGACGACAACGCCGTCACGGCGATCTGCGAGGCGGTGGCCCAGATCGGGAGGATCGACTACCCGGTGCACGTGACGCCTGCCGTCCACGACTTCCTCGCCGTGCTCTCCGACGTCACGGGGACCGAGCTCGACCCCGAGGACATGCAGGGCACGCTCGCCAGGCTGGGCCCGATGGCTCGATTGGTGGGTGCGACGCTGAAGAACACCGTCAACCCGACCATGCTGTCGGCCGGCTACAAGGCCAACGTGATCCCGGGCCACGCCGAGGCGTCGGTCGACCTGCGGTTCCTCCCGGGCCACGAGGAGGAGGCGTTCGCGCGCATCGACGAGATCCTCGGCGACCGCATCACGCGCGATTTCATCAACCACGACATCGCGCTCGAGACGACGTTCGACGGCCCGTCGATCGACCTCATGGCCGCGGCGCTGCGCGCAGAGGACGAGCACGCCGTCGCCGTGCCGTACATGCTCTCCGGCGGCACCGATGCCAAGGCGTTCAGCACGCTGGGGATCCGCTGCTACGGCTTCGCGCCGCTGAGGCTCCCGCCGGCACTCGACTTCGGTGCCCTCTTCCACGGCGTGGACGAGCGGGTCCCTGTCGAGGCCCTCCACTTCGGCACCAGGGTCCTCGGCAGGTTCCTGCGAGCAGCGTGAGGGTCGAACCGCGTCAGGCAGCGCTAGGCGGTTCGGACGGCTCGCAGGACCCGGCGTCGGAGCCAGACCCGGCGGCGGCCGTCGGGGTAGAGGCGCAGGCGCGCCAGCTCCCAGGAGCCGTGCTCGGCCAGCTCGGTGAGGGCGGCGCGGGCGGCGTCACGCGCGGTGGTGCGCGGCAGGGTGATCTCGCGGTACTCCCACGTCGAGGCCCTGGTCGCGGACATCTCCACAGTGTGCAGCAGGTCGCGCGCAACACCGGTCAGCAGGGCCGTGCCGCGACCGATTCCTCGAGAGGACGCCGCGCCCGCACCCACCGGGCACCTGGTCAGCCGGCGAGGAGGGAGGCGAGCCGGGTACGGCGGGGTCGGTCGGGCGAGCCTGCGATCGCGGCCGCGAACGCCGCGGGGTCGCCCGGGTGCACCACCGACACGTGCCGGTCGCCGGCCATGAGGCCGGCGTACACGAGCGCACGGGTCGTGGCGGGCCCGGGCGGGCCGAGCACGACGACCACGGCGTCCCAACCGCGATCGAGCGGACCGGCGAGGGGTACGACGTCGGCACCCTCGGCCACCGCGCGTATCGCGTCGACGTCGAACGTCCCGGGCCCGAGGAGCACAGCCAGCTGCGACGCCGGGACGTCGAAGAGGCGCGGGATGGATGTGCCGACGAGCTGACCGATGCGCGCGAGGGCCTCCTCGGCGCTCGCGACGCGTACCTCGACGACGCTGCGGTCCTCGGCGTTGGTGTCGAACCAGCGCCCGGCGGCGACGTCGGCGCGGGCACGCGCCAGCGTGGTGCGCGCCGGCGGCACCGTCGCCTTGAGCACCGGGCAGATGCCTGACGCAGCGAGATCGAGTGCCACCGCACCGGGTACGGCGGCCAGCGGCAGCGCCGGGTCGAGCGAGAGCGCGAGCACCGAGGTCTCGGGCAGGTCCTCGACCGCCGACAGGACGTCGTCGATCCCGAGCAGGTGCGCCTCGTCGAGCACGACGGCCGGCACGCCACCCAGGGCCGTCGCCAGCGACTGGGCCCTCCCGGGGGCGGCCGGTCCGACCACGACGGCCAGGCGGTTGTCCGCGGCAAGGCCCGCGAGGCCGTCGGCAAGCATCTCCTCGGTCTCCGCGACGTCCACCAGCGACACCGCAGGCGCGCGCGACCACTCGACTTCGAGCACCTCACCGTCGGCGATCGCCGCGCGGAGGTCGCCGGTAGAGCACGTGCGCAGGACGACCTCGACGGGCAGCACCGTGTGACCGGCGCGGGCGGCGGCTCCGAGGAGATCGGTGACGGCGCTCAGCGCTGGTTCCAGCCGTGGTCGGGATAGCTGCGCGAGGGCGCCGACACCTCGTCGAGCGCAGAGACGATCTCGTCCGGGAGCACGAGGTCTTCGACCGTGAGCGCGCCGCGAAGCTGGGCGGCAGTGCGCGCTCCGATGATCGGCGCCACGACGCCGGGGCGGTCGCGGACCCAGGCGATCGCCACCTCCAGCGGCGCGACCCCGAGACCCTCGGCAGCCGTGCACACCGAGTCGACGACCGAGCGCGCCTCCGAGTCGAGGTAGGGCGAGACGAACGCCGCGAAGTGCGCCGAGGCACCGCGAGAGTCGGCGGGGGTCCCGTAGCGGTACTTGCCCGTCAGCACGCCGCGTCCCAGCGGAGACCAGGGGAGCAGCCCCAGGCCCGCGTCGACTGCCGCCGGTACGACCTCGCGCTCGATGCCACGCTGGAGGAGGGAGTACTCGACCTGCGTCGAGACCAGCGACGATCCGGCGCCCTTGGCCGACTGCAGGGCAGCGGCCTTGGCGGTCTGCCAGCCGCTGTAGTTGCTGATGCCGGCGTACCTCACCTTGCCCGAGGCGACGGCCGCGTCGACCGCGGCGAGGGTCTCCTCCAGGGGCGTGAGGGAGTCCCAGGCGTGGAGCTGCCAGACGTCGACGTGGTCGAGGCCGAGCCGGGCGAGCGACGCGTCGAGCGCGCGCAGCAGGTGACCGCGCGAGGCGTCGAACCGTCGGGCCGACCCTGCGCGCGACACCGCCTTGGTGGCAACGACGACGGAATCGCGCCCGACCTCGGCGACGAGCTGCCCGACGATCTGCTCGGAGAGGCCGTCGGCGTACACGTCGGCCGTGTCGACGAAGGTGCCGCCCTGCTCGACGAAGGCGAGGAACTGATCGCGCGCCTCGTGCTCGTCGGTGTCGCGGCCCCACGTCATCGTTCCGAGCGCGAGCCGGGATACCTGTAGGCCCGAACGGCCGAGGGGGCGGAGCTCCATGAGTCACGACAGTAGTGCCAGGCCGCGCCGCTGCCCGCGCGCCGAGCCGCGTCCGGTCGGGTGCGTCGGATGACCACCCGTTTACCTGCCGCGACTACGCTCGGGGTGGCCGTGTCCACGACTGGCCGCCTGCTCACGCCGACGCTCCGACCGGGGCAGTCGCCGACCTCGAAGGGCCGCGCATGCGTCTTGGTATCAACCTCGGCTACTGGGGCGCGGGCAACGACGGCGACAACCTCGCCCTCGCGCGCGAGGCCGACCGCCTCGGCTACGCCGTCGCGTGGGCCGCCGAGGCGTACGGGTCGGATGTCGTGAGCGTGCTGGCGTGGGTGGCGGCGCAGACCGAGCGGATCGACGTCGGCTCGGCGATCCTCCAGATCCCTGCGCGCACTCCTGCGATGACCGCGATGACCGCGGCGACCCTCGACACGCTGTCCGGCGGCCGGTTCCGGCTCGGGCTCGGCGTGTCGGGGCCGCAGGTCTCCGAGGGCTGGCACGGCGTCCGGTTCGACAAGCCCCTGGCCCGCACCCGCGAGTACGTCGCCATCGTGGAGAAGGCGCTGCGACGTGAGCGCGTCAGCTTCGACGGCGAGTTCTTCACGCTCCCGCTGCCCGACGGCCCCGGCAAGGCCCTGACGCTCACCGTTCATCCCGTGCGCGAGCACATCCCGGTCTACCTCGCTGCCATCGGCCCGAAGAACCTCGAGCTCACCGGCGAGATCGCCGACGGGTGGCTGGGAATCTTCTACGCGCCGGAGCACGCAGCCGAGCAGCTCGCGTCGATCGCCGCAGGGCGCGCCAAGGTCGGGAAGACACTCGAGGGTTTCGACGTCGTCCCGACCGTCCCGGTGCTCTTCGGCGACGACCTGGCCGCGTGCGCGGACGCGATGCGCGGCTACTGCGCGCTCTACATCGGCGGCATGGGCAGCCGAGACAAGAACTTCTACAACCAACTCGCTGTGCGGATGGGCTACGAGGTCGAGGCCGCCGAGGTGCAGGACAAGTACCTCGCCCGCGACTACGCGGGTGCCGGTGCCGCGGTGCCGTACGAGTTCATCGACCGCACCTCACTCATCGGCCCGCCCGCGCGGGTGCAGGAGCGCCTGCACTCCTATGCCGGCTCCGGGGTCACCACGCTCACGGTGGCGACGTACGCCGGCACCCTCCAGGACCGGATCCAGACCCTGCGGACGATGGCCGAGGTGCTCGACGCATCCGGCCTCGGTGAGTGAGCGGCGTGAACATCTTCCAGGCGATCGTCCTCGGGATCATCCAGGGGCTCACGGAGTTCCTGCCGATCTCCTCGACCGCGCACCTGCGCATCGTCCCCGCACTGCTCGGCTGGGACGACCCGGGCTCGGCGTTCACGGCAGTGATCCAGCTGGGCACGATGGCCGCGGTGCTGGTGTTCTTCTGGCGCGACATCGTACGGATCATCTCGGCCTGGGCCCGCAGCCTCTGGACGCCTGACCTGCGTGGCACTCTCGATGCGCGGATGGGCTGGTACATCGCGCTCGGCACGATCCCCATCGGGATCTTCGGCTTCGTGTTCAAGGACCAGATCTCGACGGGTGCCCGCGACCTGCGCCTCATCGGCTGGGTGCTCATCATCTTCGGCATCATCCTGTGGGCCGTCGACCGGTTCACCCCGCAGCGCAAGGAGACCGAGGATCTCTCCCTCGGCGACGGTCTGCTGTTCGGCCTCGCCCAGGCCCTCGCCCTCATCCCCGGTGTGTCCCGGTCCGGTTCGACGATCACGGCCGGCCGGGCCCTCGGCTACACGCGCGAGGCTGCTGCACGGTTCTCGTTCCTGCTGTCGATCCCCGCGGTGGTGCTCTCGGGTCTGTTCGAGGCACGCAAGATCGGCGATGGCGGCGGTCCGGAGCTGCTGCCGACCGTGGTCGCCACCCTGGTGTCCTTCGCGGTCGGCTACGCGTCGATCGCCTGGCTGCTGCGCTGGCTCACCCGCCACAGCATGCTGGTGTTCGGCGCCTACCGGGTCGTGCTCGGCATCGCGATCCTTGCGCTGGTCTACGGCGGGGCCATCGCCGCGACCTGACCGCCGCTCGACCTCAGAGCCAGCCGCTGCGCTTGAAGGCCCGGAACAGCGCGAACATGCTGACGCCGATGACCACCATCACCACGGCATAGCCGTACTCCCAGCTGAGCTCGGGCATGTGCTCGAAGTTCATGCCGTTGATCGCGGCTTTGGCGGTGGGGATCGCCGCGATCGCGACCCAGGCCGAGATCTTGCGCATGTCCTCGTTCTGCTGGACGGCCTGGCGGGAGCGTGAGGCCTCCAGCGCGGCACCGAGCAGGTTGTCGTGCTGCGTCGACAGGTCGCTCGCCCGGAGCAGGTGGTCGCCGAGGTCGCGGTAGTAGGGAGCCAGCACCTCGGGGATGGCGATCATGTCGCCACGCTGCAGCCGGTCCGCGACCGGCGCCAGGGGCTCGACCGCGCGCCGGAGCTCGAGGTTCTCCCGCTTGAGCTTGTAGATGGTGGAGGCGTCATCGGTCCGCTCCGGCGAGAACACCTGCTCCTCCACCTGCTCGATGTCGACGCCCAGCTCCTCCGCGACCTCGATGTAGCCGTCGACGACGACGTCGAGGATGCCGTGCAGCACCGCGAGCGGCCCTGCCCGGAGCAGCTCGGCGTCGCCCTCGAGCCGTGCGCGCATGTCGCGCAGGTCGCCCGGCTCGCCAATCCGAACCGAGA
>JBBQAY010000104.1:0-8393 GCA_038316965.1 Candidatus Nanopelagicales bacterium | reverse complement strand
CGGGCCGTGCGCGTTGATGAGGCCGACGACCTCGCGCTGGACCTGACCGGTGAGCACAATGCGAACGACGTCCATCGCCTCGGGGCTCGTGACCCGGTACCCGCCGCGGAACTCGCCGGGGATCCCCAGCCGCTCGAGCATGGCGGAGATCTGCGGGCCGCCACCGTGGACGACCACCGGGCGCAGTCCGGCCATGCGCAGGAACATGACGTCGGCCGCGAAGGCCTTGCCCAGCGCCTCGTCGACCATGGCGTTGCCGCCGTACTTCAGCACGATGGTGGCGCCGTGGAACCGCTCGAGCCAGGGCAGCGCCTCAGCGAGCACCGCCGCCTTCTCCAGGGCGGCCTCGCGCTCGCCAGCAGGGCGGGTCACCGTGCCGCTCATGAGGAGTACGCCGAGTTCTCGTGCACGTACGCCGCCGTGAGGTCGTTGGTCCACACGGTCGCGCTCGCATCGCCCGCCCGCAGGTCGATGGTGATGACGACTTCGCGTCCACTCATGTCGACGAGGTCGCGATCGTCGCCGGTCGCGCCGTCGCGGCACACCCACACGCCGTTGATGGCGACGTCGACGGCGTCGGGCTCGAACCGTGCGTCGGTCATGCCCAGCTCGGCGAGGATGCGGCCCCAGTTGGGGTCCTCGCCGTGGATGGCGCACTTGACGAGGTTGGCGCGCGCGACCGCCCGCGCCGCGCCGACGGCGTCGTCCTCCGAAACGGCATTCACGACATCGATGCGGACGTCCTTGCTGGCGCCCTCGGCGTCGGCGACGAGCTGGCGAGCCAGTGAGGCGCACACGGAGGTGACGGCCTCGACGAGCTCGGAGTAGGACGGCGAGACGCCCGACGCTCCCGAGGCGAGCAGCAGGACGGTGTCGTTGGTCGAGGTGCATCCGTCGCTGTCGACCCGGTCGAACGTGAGGCGCACAGCAGCCCGCAGCACGGCGTCGAGGGCAGCGGCATCGGCCACGGCGTCGGTGGTGACGACGACCAGCATCGTGGCGAGCGACGGGGCGAGCATGCCTGCCCCCTTGGCCATGCCGCCGACCGCGAACCCGACACCGTGTGCCATTGCGGTCTTCGGAACGGAGTCGGTGGTCATGATGGCGCGAGCGGCGACGTCGCCGCCATCGACGGAGAGCGCGGAGTGCGCATCGTCGAGCCCGCTGAACAGCTTGTCGGTAGGGAGGCGCACGCCGATCAGTCCGGTGGAGCAGATCGCGACGTCGCCCGCGCCTATCGACAGCAGCGAGCCGACGTGCTCGGCAGTGCGGTGGGTGTCGAGGAAGCCGTCGGGCCCGGTGCATGCGTTGGCACCGCCCGAGTTGAGGGCCACGGCACGTACGACGCCGGCCGCGAGGACCTGCTGCGACCAGAGGACGGGAGCGGCCTTGACGCGGTTGCGTGTGAAGACCCCGGCCGCAGCGAAGTGCGGGCCGTCGTTGACGACGAGGGCTACATCTGGCGCACCCGTCGACTTCAGGCCCGCGGCCACTCCTGCTGCGCGGAAACCCGCGGGGGCGGTGACGGTCACGGCGCGACTCCGATGGCGGTGAGGCCCGCGGTCTCGGGCAGTCCGAGGGCGATGTTGGCGTTCTGCAGCGCCTGGCCGGCAGCGCCCTTGGTGAGGTTGTCGATCGCCGACACGACGACGGCACGGCCCGAGTGCTGGTCGGCCGCGACCTGCAGGTGGACCGAGTTGGCTCCGAGGGTCGATCCCGTCTGCGGCCATGAACCGCTGGGCATCACCGAGACGAAGGGCTCGTCGGCGTACGCCGCATGCAGCGCCTCGTGCAGCACCTCGGTGGTGACGCCATCGGCGAACCTCGCGGTGGTCGTGGCGAGGATGCCGCGCGGCATGGGGGCGAGGACGGGAGTGAAGGACACCGTGACCTGCTCCCCCGCGGCGCCGGTGAGCGCCTGCTCGATCTCCGGCGTGTGCTGGTGGGTGCCGCCGACCTTGTACGCCGAGAGCTGGCCCATGACCGAGGAGGCCAGCAGGGCGTCGCTCGGCTTGCGGCCGGCGCCGGTCGTGCCGCTCGCCGCCACGACGACGACGTCCTCGGGCTCGACGAGTCCGGCAGCGAGCAGGGGCGCGAGCCCGAGGATGACGCCGGTCGGGTAGCAGCCGGGGTTCGCGATGCGGCGGGCCGTGGCGATCTCCGCGCGCTGGTCGCCGAGCTCGGGCATGCCGTAGGTCCAGGTGCCGGCGTGGCTGCCGCCGTAGTAGCGCGACCAGGCCTCGGCGTCGGCGAGCCGATGGTCGGCGCCGAGGTCGACGACCAGGGTGCCCGCCGGCAGATCCGCGGCGATGGCCCCGGACTCGCCGTGCGGGAGCGCGAGGAACACGACATCGGCGCCGGCGAGGGCGTCGACGTCGGTCCGCAGGAACGTGCGGTCTGCCAGCGGGGTCAGGTGCGGGTGCAGGTCGGTGACGCGCTTGCCGGCGCTGCTGCCCGCCGCCAGGGGGCCGACCTCGAAGGCGGGGTGGGCGAGGAGCAGCCGCACGAGCTCACCGCCCGCGTACCCGGAGGCGCCGACGACGGCTGCGACGAGCGGGGAGGTGATCACCCGCGCGACTATACACATATGCGGATACTGCCTAGCCGCGCGGGTCCCCGGGCCAGGCGGGTGCGAGCCGCAAGGTGCGCGGGCGGGGATCCTGCGGGTCGATGGTCACGAGCAGGCGGTCGCGGTCGTCGCTGGCGTGGACGAACCGGCCCGCAAGGGGATCCAGCCTGCCGGTGGCGATCTCGTCGACGAGCGCGAGCACCAGGCCCACCGGGGTGAAGCGAGCGTCCGGGATGTCGGCAAGATCCGGCAGGTGCCGCGTGAGCTCGTCCGGGAACCGGGTCATGTCGGTCTGGACCATGCCCGGGCTCACCGGGAAGACGCACACCCCCGTGCCCTCGAGCTCGGCCTGGACCGAGGTCGCGAGATGCAGGACCGCGGCCTTGCTGGCGCCGTACCCGGAGTTGTACGGCGAGGGCGCGGTGCCGATGCCGCTGGCCATGACGACGACGCGGCCCGCACCGCGCTCGACCATGCGAGGAAGCACTGCGCGCAGGGTGAGGTAGACGCCCCGGAGGTTGACCTCGACGCCCGACCACCAGGCGTCGGCGTCGCTCTCCCACGTCCTGCCTGTGCCCAGCAGGGCCCCCACGTTGGCGACGACGAGATCGAGGTCGCCGGCCGCATCGGCCACCTGCGCGAGGGCCGAGCCGTCCGTGACGTCGGCGGTGTACGGGGTCACCTGCTCGCCCCAGCCGGCAGCGAGCGCGTTCAGCGCGGCCTCGTCACGTGCGACGGCGGCAACGTGCCAGCCATCGTCGACGAGATGGTCGACGAGGCTGCGGCCGATCCCGCGGGTGACGCCGGTGACCAGCGCCCTCACGCGCGCTGGACCGCCCCGTGCGCCGCTGCGGCCGCCGCCACCGCGGAGTCTCGGGCAGCGCCCACCTCGTCGACGGTGAGCGTGCGATCGGGCGCGCGGAAGCGCAGCGCGAAGGCGAGGGACTTGCGGCCCTCGTCGACCTGCTCGCCGGTGTAGACGTCGAACAGGCGCACGGACTCCAGCAGCGGCCCCGCGCCCTCGGCGAGCGCGGCCTGGACGTCGGCGGCGGCGACGTCGGAGGCGACCACGAGCGCGACATCCTCCTTCGCCACCGGGAACGTGAGCACACCTGTCGCCGTCACGACCGCCACCGCGCTGGCGATGACCGCGTCGAGGTCGAGCTCCAGGGCGCAGGTCCGCTTGGGCAGCCCGGAGTCCTCGCAGACGCGAGGTGCAAGCTCACCGGCGTATCCGACGACCTCACCTGCCACCACGAGCTCGGCACAGCGGCCCGGGTGCCACGGCGCGGGGGCCGCGCCCTTGCGCACGGAGAGCTCAGCACCCACGGCGGAGGCCACGGTGCGAGCCGCCTCGACTGCATCGGCCCAGAGCGCAGGCTGCGCGCTCCCCCACCAGCCGGCCGGAGCGATGCTGCCGGCAAGGACGACACCGACGTGCAACGGCTGCTCGGGGAGCAGCGCGGCCAACGCCGTGAGGTCGTCGTGCGACGGACGTCCGGCCACCGACGGGCGCGGCGGATCGGCGACACCTCGGGGCTCCTGGCCCTCGCGCAGCCGGAAGACCGAGCCGGCCTCGAAGAGCGCGACATCGGAGGTGCCGCGGCCGACGTTGCGGCGGAGCGTGGCGAGGAGCCCGGGCAGCAGGGTGGTGCGCATACCGGGCTGCTCGTCCGAGATCGGGTTGGCCAGCAGCAGGAGCGACCGGCGCTCGTCGTCCTCGACGATCCCCAGCGCATCGAGGTCGGCGTCTCCGACGAACGGGTAGGAGAGGGCCTCGACGTACCCGGCGGAGGCGAGGGCGCGTCCGACGCGACGGCGAGCCCGCTGGGCGTCGGTGAGACCGAAGCCTGCTCGCGCCTTGGGCAACGTGGGCGCGATCGCGTCGTAGCCGCCGAGCCGCAGCACTTCCTCGACCAGGTCGGCCGGGTCGGTGATGTCCGGGCGCCACGTGGGAGCCGTCACGACCAGGACGTCGGCCTCGACATCTGCGACGGAGGCACCGATGGCCTCGAGCCGCTCCACGACGACCTCGCGCGGCAGGTCGATGCCCGCCACGCGCCCAGGCAGGTCGGCTGCCAGCTCGACGACGGCAGGCGCGCGCGGCGCCTCGACGCCCGTCATCCCGACGTAGCGACCGCCGCCGTACTCGAGGAGCAGGCCTGCCGCGCGAGCCGAGGCGTACGGCGCGAGCACGGTGTCGACGCCGCGCTCGAACCTGCGCGATGCCTCGCTCGAGAGCTTGTGCCGGCGCGACATGCGCGCGACGACAGTGGGCGAGAAGTGGGCTGCCTCCAGCGCGATGTCGACGGTGTCGTCGTCGATCTCCGTGTCGAGGCCGCCCATCGTGCCCGCGAGGCCGATGGCACCGCGGTCGTCGGTGATGAGCAGGTCGTCGGTCGAGAGCGTGCGTACGACGTGGTCGAGGGTCTCGAGCTTCTCGCCAGCGTGGGCACGGCGTACGACGATCGCGCCCTGCAGCTTGCGCTGGTCGAACGCGTGCAGCGGCTGACCGGTCTCGAGCATGACGTAGTTGGTGACGTCGACCGCCAGGGACACAGGGCGCATGCCGCCCATGACGAGGCGGCGGCGCATCCAGTACGGCGACGGCGCCTTCGGGTCGAACCCGACGATCGTGCGCAGGGTGAAGAGGCTGCAGCCGGCGAGGTCGTCGATGGCGCAGTCGTGGGGCGTGCCTGAGTCGGGCGCGGGGAGGTCGTCGATCTCCGCCGGGTCGCGCAGAGGCACGGAGTACTGGTGGGCGAGCTCGCGAGCGACTCCGCGCATGGACAGGCAGAAGCCCATGTCGGGAGTCACGGAGACGTCGAGCACTACATCACCGAGCCCGACGACGGGGCCGGCGTCGGCACCGATCTGCGCTGTGCCCTCGGGCAGCACGAGGATGCCGTCATGGTCGTCGCCGAGGCCGAGCTCGCGCTCGGAGCAGATCATGCCGTCGGAGATCCGGCCGTACGTCTCGCGACTGGCGATGGCGAAGCCGCCGGGCAGCACCGCACCGGGCAGTGCTACCACGACGACGTCGCCGGCCACGAAGTTGCGTGCGCCGCAGACGATGCCGCGGATTCCCGGGGTGTCAGGGTGACCGTGCTCCGGGCCCACCTCGACCCGGCAGAAGCGGATCGGCTTCTTGAACTCGGTCAGCTCCTCGACCTCGAGCACCCGAGCGACGACGAGCGGCCCGGTGACCTCGCCGCCGACAGTGATGATCTCCTCGAGCTCGAGACCGACGGCGACCAGTCGCTCACCGACCTGCTCGGGCGACTCGTCGTGAGGGATGTCGACGTACTCCCGCAGCCAGGACAGAGGGATGCGCACCGGTCAGACCTCCATGCCGAACTGGGTGGTGAACCGGACGTCGCCCTCGACCATGTCGCGCATGTCGGTGACGTCGTGGCGGAACATCAGGGTGCGCTCGATCCCGATGCCGAACGCGAAGCCGCTGTAGACGTCGGGATCGATGCCGCTGGCGCGGAGCACGCGGGGGTTGACCATGCCGCACCCTCCCCACTCGATCCACCGCGGGCCACCCTTGGCGCTGGTGAACCAGATGTCGAACTCGAGCGAAGGCTCGGTGAAGGGGAAGTACGAGGGACGCCACCGGGTCCGGGTGCCGGGGCCGAACATCGCCGTGGCGAAGTGGTCGAGCGTGCCCTTGAGGTCGGCGACGGTGATGCCCTTGTCGACGACGAGACCCTCGACCTGGTGGAACACAGGCGTGTGCGTCGAGTCGAGCTCGTCGGTGCGGAACACCTTGCCCGGGCACACGACGTAGATGGGGGGCTCACGGTCGAGCATCGTGCGGATCTGCACCGGCGAGGTGTGGGTGCGCAGGACGACGCCGGAGTCTTCCGTTCCGACGAAGAAGGTGTCCTGCATCGAGCGGGCCGGGTGGTCGGGCCCGAGGTTGAGGGCATCGAAGTTCAGCCACTCGGCTTCGACCTCAGGGCCCTCTGCGACCTCCCAGCCCATCGCCACGAAGACGTCCTCGATCCGCTCCTGGATCGTGGTGAGCGGGTGCCGGGCTCCGACGGGGCGCCGGTCGTACGGCAGCGTGACGTCGACTGCTTCCTCGATGAGCACGCGGGCGTCGCGCTCTGCCTCGAGCTCGACCTGGCGGTTCTTGAGCGCCTCGTTCACCGTGCCGCGCGCGAGGCCCATGCGCTTGCCGGCCTCGGCCTTGGCCTGCGGCGGCAGCGCGCCGATCTCGCGATTGGCCAGCGCGAGGGGGCTGCGGTCGCCGGCGTGCGCGAGTCGCGCTTCCTTGAGGGAGTCGAGGTCGCTGGCCGCCGCGATCGCGGCGAGGGCCTCGGACACGGCTGCGTCGACGGCCTCGGCCTTCAGCGGGGCGACCTCGACGGGGTCGAAGGACTTGTTCGGGGCGGACATGCTCGCTCTTCTCAGTACTGACCCGCGGCAGGCGGGCGCGATGAGTCTAGGGAACGCGGAGCGCGCCGACCGTCGCGGGCTGCAGGGCGAGCAGCGCGGTCAGCGCCGCGGAAATCGGCCGCAGGCGCCCAGGGTCGTGCGCCCGGCGGTGCTGCCGGCGTACGAGCGGGAACGGGCGCGGGTCACGCGAGGAGCCTAGGCCGCCCCGCAGCGCCGGTCGAACCCTTTGATGATTGCCGGGATTGTTCGGCTCTATTGGATGAAGGTCGCCTTCATCCGGAACGGGTCAGGCTTCGGAGAGTTGTTCGGTCTCCATGGGGCTGTCCATGGCGCCGCCCATCTGCTCCTCGAAGACTCGCAGGGTGCCGTCGCCGAAGCGTGGGTCCTGGCCGCGGGCGGCCAGGGCGGCGGCGCGGGCGTCGCGCTTGGACTGGGCCAGGGCCTCCCCACGGGCCAGCTCGTCCTCGGTCAAGGGGTACGAGTCGACGTACGAGACGCCGTTGTACGTCGCGATGTACGCGTCGAGCTCGGGGCCGGACTCCCACGAGCTGATGAGGCAGTAGCGAGGGGCGCCAGCAGAGTCCTGGTGCCAGACGGCGTGATAGAGGCGCTGGGTGTCGACGATGAGCTGCGCGCCGGCGGGAAGTGCGATGCGCGTCTCGGTCGACGGGTCGTCCTTGTCGCCGCGCAGCACCATGACGGAGTCGGGGTTGTCGGTGAGGTTGAAGAAGCCGCGGACGATCCAGCCCGTGCCCTCGGGGTTCAACCGGTTGTTGTCGTCGCGGTGGAAGTTGTAGAGGGTCTCGCCGTACTGGTTCGGCAGGAGCTCGAT
The DNA here is from genome assembly GCA_038316965.1 of Candidatus Nanopelagicales bacterium. Lineage (GTDB taxonomy): Bacteria > Actinomycetota > Actinomycetes > S36-B12 > CAIYMF01 > Longivirga. Next base: position 585 of record JBBQAY010000104.1, on the reverse strand, counting down.
GATGCGGCAGCGCCCGATGTTGGCGCCCGGCTCCTCGGCTCGTGCCACGAGAGTCGGCGCCAGGGCGGTCTGGCTCGGCACCCACACGCCGTCCTTGTCGGTCTTGGGCGGGGTGTGGTTCCAGAAGCCGTCGCACTCGAGGTCGCCGTACGCCGAGGCCAGCGGAGCGAAACGGGTCTCGCCCGAGGACTTCCAGTCGACGTAGGTGACGTCGAGCCACTCCGACGGGTCGATCTCGCCCTGATACCTGTCGAGGACGACGTAGCCGTTCTCGCGGAAGGCCTCGAGCTTGGTGTAGCCGTTCTCCTGGTACGTCGCCATGACCGCCTCGTTCGCCTCGGGATGTCTCAGGATCATCATGCCGCACCACCCCCGCGACTTAGGTAACCCTAAACAGGGGTGTGTCCGAGGTCTCGCGACCTGCCACTCGCTCCTCAGGCCTCCGACATCACCATCGTGGGGTCGTAGCCGTAGTACGCCGTGCGCGCGGCGCGACGCTCCTGCGCGAGGGTCTCCCCGCGGAACGCCTCGCCCTGGTCGAGGTCGGCGCTGGTGACCTTCGTGCGCGGGCTGTTCTCGAACACC
>JBBQAY010000103.1:0-8427 GCA_038316965.1 Candidatus Nanopelagicales bacterium | reverse complement strand
CCACGCGCGGCGAGCAGGTGGTCGTTCGCCTTCGGCCGACCACGACCAGCCTCCCCTCGCTGGGCTCCCTCGGGCTCACCGGCGCCGCACAACGTGCGCTGCTCGATGCGGCCGGGCGACGTACCGGCATGCTCCTGGTGGTGGGTCCGACCGGCTCGGGACGCACCCAGACGCTCCACGCGCTCGCCTCGGGCGGCCTGGACCCCGGGCGGGCCGTGATCACGCTCGAGGACCCGACCGAGCTGGCGATCCCGGGCGCGGCCTCCGTGCCCATCGACCCGGCTGCCGGCCCGACGTACGCCGCCGCTCTGCGCCAGGCGCTGCAGCACAGGCCGGACGTCATCGTGGTGGGCGACGTCGGAGATCGCGACACCGCGCCGGCTGCCGTGCGCGCCGCCGGCCAGCACCAGCTGGTGCTCGGCACCATGCTCGCGGTCGACGCCGCCGACGCCCTCGTCCGCCTCGTACGCCTCGGCGTCGCGGCGACGGAGGTCGCGGAGACAGTCGGTGTCGTCGTGGCGCAGCGGCTCGTGCGTACGCCGTGCCCGGAGTGCGCCGTGGCGCACGACCCCGACCCGTACCTGTTGGCCACTCTCTGGATCACGGATCCGCTCGGGTCGTGGGTGGAGGCCACCGGCTGCCTGGCCTGCTCGGGCAGCGGCTACCGCGGCCGCACCGCCGTGGCCGAGCTGCTCGAGGTCGGGCCCGACGTGCGCCGTGCGCTGGTCGAGACCGACGACGAGGCGGCCGTGCGCCGGGCCGCACGCACCGCCGGCACCCGTTCGATGCGCGAGCAGGCCATCGAGCTCGCACGCCGCGGCGGCACGACGCTCGAGGAGATCGTCCGCGCCGTCCCCGACGACCCCGATCACGCCACCTAGAGGCTCCGAGTTACTGCCCGAACCGACGCTAAACGCCCCCGTTCAGCGTCGGTTTGGGCAGTAACTCGCGTCCTGGGCGGGCGGAGGCGGGTCTGCCGGGTTGGCGGAGCGCACGTAGCATCAGGACATGTCCCAGACGTTGCTCGACCTGATCGATGCTGCCCTCGCGACGGTCGAGGACCCCGAGATCCATCGCCCGATCACCGACCTCAAGATGGTGAAGTCGCGCGAGGTCGTCGACGGCGTCGCCACGGTCGCCATCTGGCTCACGGTGTCCGGCTGCCCCATGCGCGACACCATCACGAGCCGCGTGGTGGACGCCGTCGGCGCGGTGCCCGGCGTCACGCGCGTGCAGGTCGAGCTCGACGTCATGAACGAGGAGCAGCGCAAGGAGCTGCGATCGTCGCTGGTGGGCCACGACGAGCGCGAGATCGTGTTCACCAAGCCCGGCAACCTCACCCGCGTGTACGCCGTCGCCTCGGGCAAGGGCGGTGTCGGAAAGTCGTCGGTCACCGCCAACCTCGCGGTGTCGATGGCCTCGCAGGGGCTCACCGTCGGCCTCGTCGACGCCGACATCTACGGCCACTCGATCCCGCGCCTGCTCGGCGCGACCGATGCGCCCACGATGGTCGAGGGCATGATCATGCCGCCGCAGGCGTACGGCGTCCGCATCATCTCGATGCTTCCCTTCAAGCCCGGCGGCGTCTCGCAGCCCGTCGCCTTCCGCGGTCCGATGCTGCACCGCGCGCTCCAGCAGTTCCTCGCCGACGTCTGGTGGGGCGACCTCGACGTGCTGCTCCTCGACCTGCCCCCGGGCACGGGCGACGTCGCCATCTCCACCGCCCAGCTGCTGCCGCAGGCCGAGCTCGTCGTGGTGACGACGCCGCAGACCGCTGCGGCCGAGGTCGCCATCCGTGCGGGCATGCTCGCCCAGCAGACCAACCAGCGCCTCGCGGGCGTCGTCGAGAACATGTCGTCGTTCCCGTGCCCGCACTGCGGCGAGCCGATGGACCTGTTCGGGTCCGGCGGGGGCCAGATGGTCTCCGAGACGCTCAGCCGCGAGCTCGGGACCGACGTGCCGCTGCTGGGCCGCGTGCCGTTCGACGTCCGGCTGCGCGAGGGTGGCGACAACGGCGTCCCCCTCGTGGCGTCCGACCCCGGCGCTCCCGCGTCCACGGTGCTCACCGAGATCGCCACCCGCCTCGGCACCCGCGCCCGCGGCCTCGCCGGCCTCTCGCTCGGAATCACCCCGGCGGGGCGGCTCTGACTCGGGCACGCTGAGCACGTGGCAGCACCGACCCCGAGCCGCTGGACCTCGCGGCCCTGGCTCGAGGACACCCTCGAGTGGGGCACGCGCGCCCTGTCGACGCACGGGCTCACCCTGCGGGCGTGGACCCATCCGCACGTTCGGCCGTGGTCCACCGTGCTGCGCCTCGAGACCGACGACGGACCCGTGTGGCTCAAGGCTCCGGGCGACGGCGCCCGCTTCGAGGTGCCGCTGCTGGCCCTCCTGGCCCGGCTGGACCTCCCGAACGTCCCCCGACCGCTGGCGTACGACGTCGACCGTGCCCTCGTCCTCCTCCCGGACGGCGGGGACGTCTCGCGGGTGGCGTCCGGAGGCTCCACGCCACCCGAGCGGATGGCGGCGCACCTTGCGCTCTACGGGGCGCTCCAGCGCCTGACCGAGCCCCACGTCGAGGAGATGGTCGCCCTCGGCGTCGGCGACCTGAGACCCGAGGGCATGCCCGAGCTGTACGAGCGGACGGTCGCGATCCTCGAGCGGGAGCGACCACCGGCCGCCCTGAGCCCCGAGGACGCCGCGCGACTGCGTGCAGTGATACCGGCGTACGCCGCCGCCTGCGCCGAGCTGGCGGCGTCGGGAGTCGCATCGACCCTGCAGCACGACGACCTGCACGACGCCAACATCCTCGACCGCGGGCCGGTCTTCATCGACTGGGGCGACGCCTGCGTCGGCCATCCGTTCGGCACGATGCTCGCCACCTTGAACTCGGTCGCCTACCACCACAAGCTCGCGCCGGACGACCCGGCGTTCGCCCGGATCGTCGACGCCTACACCGAGGCGTGGACCGACGTCCATGACCGACCGACACTGCGGCGACTGGTCGCTCTCGCCCAGCGCGTGGGGCCGCTGACCCGATCGCTGTCGTACCGCAGCGCACTGACCAACGTGGACGACGAGGCGTGGGACGAGCACGGCGAGGCCCTGCCCGGCTGGCTGCTCGAGGTGTTCGAGCCCGACCTGCCGATGCGGCCACCCCTGCTCGGCTGAGGCTCAGTCGATCCCGAGGTCGGCCGACGCGCGCATGCGCCAGGCGTCGGTGACGAGCTCGCGCAGGCGACGTACGCCGACCTTCTCGAGCCGGCACATCACGAGGGCCCAGCCGTCGTAGCCGGGTGTCGTGAAGAAGATGTCGGGCTCACCCAGCAGCAGCGCCTGCTTCTCCGCCTCGTCGCCGACGTAGAGGACGGCGACATCGGTGCGGATGACGCGGCGACCTCCCTCGCGGTCCGGGTACGACCACGCGAAACCCTTGCCGCCCACGCGGAAGTCGAAGCCGGCGCTCTCGATCTCCTCGACGTGGGCGAGCGACATCGCGATGCGCCGCACGTCGTCCGCGTCGGCCATGGCCACCCTCCTGCACACCCCATCCGCGCGATCCCCCGCCCAGGTTATGCGGGACCGCGGACGCCGATGTATCAGGATCCGGGGTCCCCGCTCTTCTCAGGTGTCCGGCTCGACGAGCCGGCGCAGACCAGAGGAGCAGCCATGCGCAGCACAGCCGGCCCGACCCCCCTTCCCCGGCCCGTCGCTCGCCCCGACGCCCGTCTGGCCCGCATCACCACTGAGCCCGGCCACCGCCCGGCGTGGCGGCCTCCGGTCCGCCTCGTCGGCTGGCTCGAGCTCGTCCGCCGCGTCCAGCCGACCTTCGCCTGACCCGGCACCCGGCCCTGCCGCAGCCGCAGCAGGGCAACGCACCGCACCGCACCGCACCGCACCGCACCGCACCGAGCACATCCCCCGAGAGGAACCATCATGTCCACCATCACCACCGCGCCGGCCTCGTTGCCGTCGTCGCTCAACAAGACCCCGCTCCTGGTCGGCATCGGCGTCGTCACGCTCGTCGCCGTCACGGCCGTGGTCGCGCCGCGTCTGTCGCTCAGCACGACGACGTCCTCCCCGGCCGTCTCGGCCGTCCCCCGCGCCGGCGGGCCGGACGCGCTCGAGGCCCAGCAGCAGGCTGCGCTGGCCCGTGCCCGGGCCGGAGGCCTCGACGTGGTCGAGCGCGCCGGCGTCTCGGCGCGGCTCCAGGCCGAGGCTCGCCTCGACCGGCTGGCCAAGAGCCAGGGCAACTACGCCGGCGTGACCGTGGCCGCTGCTGCGATCCCGACCAGCGTCGCCGCGGGGCAGGTGGGAGGTCTTCACCGGACGTACTCGTTCACCGGCACGACCGGCTACTCGGGCCTCGTCGAGTCGCAGGTGCCGGGTTCGCGCCCGGCGTTCGTCTACCGCCCCAGCTCGGACCACATGGTCTGGAACGACCGCTTCGTGCCGCCGTTCGACAACCCGACCTGGGCCGAGGCCATCCAGAAGCACTACTTCGGCACCGGTACGGCCAGCTGATCGCCGCTCCGGGTGACCCTCGACTGATCCACTCGGGGGTCGGCAGATGGGCCGGGACGCCACGCGTCCCGGCCCATCTCGACATGAAATCCCCTGGCCCGACGCCGGATCCGGCGCGATACTCCGACTGGGAGGGGTCATGGTCACCATCGACTACGACGAGCCGGTCGCTCCGCTGCTGCATGCTGCTGCCGCCGGCGACTCGTTCGCATGGGACACCCTCGTCGACCGTTTCTCCGGCCTTCTCTGGGCCACGGCCCGCGCACACCGCCTCTCGCAGTCCGACGCGGCCGACGTCGTGCAGACCACGTGGCTGCGACTGCTCGAGAACCTCGGTCGCATCCAGGAGCCTGAGCGGCTCGGTGGCTGGCTGGCCGTCGTCGCCCGACGCGAGTGCCTGCTCGTGCTCAAGCGATCTCACCGCGAGCCACCGGTGCCGGCCGACGAGTGGCTCGACCGGGTGCCCGACCAGCGCGCGCCGGTCGAGTCGGCGATGCTGGTCGCCGAGAGGGATGCCGCGCTCTGGCAGGTGTTCGACGAGCTTCCAGATCCGTGCCGTCGATTGCTGCGCGTCCTCGTGGCCGATCCGCCGCCGGCGTACGCCCAGGTCGCTGACGCGCTCGACATACCGATCGGCTCGATCGGGCCGACCCGCGCACGCTGCCTCGCCAAGCTGCGCACACTGGCCATGCAGAGCGGCGCGCTCGACCCCGACGACGTGGTCGACGTGAGCGACGCGGCGCTGTCGGCAGGAGGCGAGTCATGACTACGGACGACACCTTCGAGTCGCGCCTGCGCGACGTCACCTCAGAGGCCGACCCGGTGCCCGAGCACGTCGTCGCAGACGCCAAGGCGGTGTTCGTCCTGCGGGACCTCGACGCCGAGCTCGCCGAGCTTGTGGCCGACTCGTGGGTCGACGAGCCGGCTGTGCTCACGCGCGCGCTGGTCGCTGACGTCCGCATGCTGTCGTTCGTCTGCGGCGACATCACGATCGAGCTCGACATCGACAACGATCCCGTCAGCGGTCGCGTGCACATCCACGGCGTGGCGGTCGGCGCAGCGGGCGACGTCGTCGTGGTGCTGACCGGCCATCGGCTCACGGTCCCCCTCGACGACAGCCACTTCGACCTCGAGCTGCCCACCGGCGGCCCACTGCGCCTCGAGCTGACGCGGCCGGACGGCGGTCGCGTCACGACCACATGGATCACGGTCTAGTCGGCGATGTCCGAGGGGGCCGTCGACGACCTTGTGGCCCGCGCCGAGCGCGCCCTCGCCGACGTCGGCCGCGATCCGAACACAGCGCTGGCCGAAGCCGACGCCGTCGTCGCCGCGATCCCGAGACCCCTTGCACCAGAACAGGTCCGCGCCGTCGTCACCGCCCACCGAGCCGCTGGCCTGGCCCTGCGCGAACTGAGCGAGATCGAGGAGGCTGAGGCTCGCCTTCGGCGGGCTGTGCGGCTCGCGGACAACCGAAGGCTTCCCGACGTCGCCGCCGAAGCCCGGATGACGCTGGCCTTCACGCTAATGGAGCGCGGACGGATGCTAGCGGCGTTGCGCGCCGTCGATGCCGGGCTGCAACACGTCAACGGGTTGCAGGAGGCTCGCCTGTTGACGACGCGCGCCTTGGTGCTGCAGCGATCGGGTCGCTCGGCTGACGCTGCCGTTGAGTACGAGCAGGCGCTCCCCACGCTTCGCAGGTACGACGACCGCGTCTGGGAGGCGCGGTTGCTCAACAACCGCTCCATGCTCGCGGCGATGTCGGGGAGGACTGCCGACGCGGTCGACGACCTCCACGACGCGCGCAACTCGTACCTCGCCGACGGCAAGGCCACCGATGCCGCCGACTGCCTGTTCAACATCGGCTACGTGTTCGGCATGTCAGGCGATGTGACACGTGCCCTGGAGTACTTCGATGCGGCAGAGACTGAATGGGCCGACTTGGAGAGACCGGAGTGCTGGGCCGGTAGAGCAGAGGTCATGCTCCGCGCGGGCCTCGCCGCGGACGCGGTGAGCTGTGCGCGACGATCTATAGCGGGCCTCTCCCAGCGAGGTTGGCATGGGCTCGAGGTTGAGGCGCGGCTCATGCTGGCGCTCACCCTGCTCTCGGTGAGCCCGCCGGCACCCGACGAGGCCGAGGAGGAGCTGGCCGCCGTCCGCGCTCTTCTCGTCCATCAGGTTCGCCCGGAATGGCGTGCCCTCGCTGACTACGCAACCACTAAGGCTGCCCTGGCCCGGCCAGGGGCAGCGGCGTCCGCGACGACTGCCGCCGCCGTTGCCGAGGTTCTCGCCGCCGCGGGATGGCGCAGCTACGCAGCCGACATCCGCCTGGCGGCCGCACGTGCCCTCCTGGCCGCAGGGGATGGGGAGTCCGCACGCGCTGCACTGATGCCCTTGGCACTCGCAACACGCACGAGAGAGCTCGACGTGCGGGGTCGCGCGTGGCTCGCCCGGGCCCTGCTCGTGGACATCGACCATGACGGCCCTCACGGGCACACGGGGTCCCAGCTGGCGTACTTGCGACGGGCGTGGGGCGCGATCGACGAACATCGACGGACCGTCGGTGGCACAGAGCTGCGGGCCGGCGCGGCGGCGCACGCCTCGGCGGCGGTTGATCTGGCCCTGGCAAAGGCAGTCGCTCTCGGTTCCCCTGCCACGGTCTTCGACTGGTGCGAGCGTGGGCGGGCAGCCGTCCTCCGCTTCCCGCCTGCGCATCCACCGGACGACGCGGGGCTGGCCGGGGCCCTCGCTCGATTGCGTTGGGCCGAGAATGCTCACGACCAGTCCCGCTTGAGCGGCGATGCCGACGCCGCAGCCGGCGCTATGAGGTATCAAGCCGAGCGCGAGGTCATCCGCTTGGCCCGCCAGCGACCTTCCAGTCCGTTCTGGCACCACGTCGTCACCGCAGACGACATCGCAGCGGAGTCGATGGGCAACACGTTCCTCATGTTCTTCCAACACGAGGATCGCTTTCGCTCTGTGACGGTCATGGACGGAAGCACCCACCTGCACGACCTCGCTGCGGTCGATGAGGTGAATCGCCGCATCTCGGCCCAGGTGTTCGAGCTGCGCCGAGCGGCCACTGACTTTGGAGCGAGCTGGGCGAGCAGGGGGAGCAGCTTCCTCCGCGCGTCGACGGCGTTGGACGACCTCCTCCTCAAGCCGACAGCCGAACTGCGCGGAGACCGCCCGCTCGTCGTCTGCCCTGTCGGCGCACTCGCGCGCGTCGCCTGGTCGACCTTGCCCAGCTGTCGGGGCCGGGCCGTATCGGTCATTCCGTCCGCATCGGTGTGGCATGCCGCTCGTCGGTCGCCCGCCACCGACGGACCCGTTGTGGCGGCGCATGGGCCTGGTCTGCCCGAAGCGTCCGCAGAACTGGACGACGTGCTCGAGGCACACGGAGGGGGAGTGCTTCTCCGGGGCGGTGACGCGACCGTGAGCCGCGTTCTGGAGGCGTGCGGAGTGGCCTCGGTTCTACACCTCGCCGCGCACGGCAGGTTGCGTCGGGACAACCCGCTGTTCTCGTCCTTGACGCTGTCCGACGGGCAACTGACCGGGCACGATCTGGAGACCTGCAACCGCGTTCCCCCCACGGTCGTGCTGTCAGCGTGCGACTCGGGTCGAGGCAGCACGATCGTGGCCGAGGAGACGCTCGGTCTCGCCTGGACGCTGTTGTCGCTGGGCAGCCGATCAGTGGTGGCGCCGCTGTCCCCGGTCCCCGACACCGAGTCGCGCGAGGTAATGCGCGAATTCCACGCACGGCTCGGACTCTCCTGACTGATCCGTGGGTCATGTGCGGCCGGGGAGGTCGGGCCGGTAGCCACCGAGGCTGAGCATGGCGAGGGCGATCAGGGCGGTAGCGGAGTGGAAACCGAACGCGACGCGGGTCAGGACGCGGATCTTGGT
>JBBQAY010000102.1:0-8789 GCA_038316965.1 Candidatus Nanopelagicales bacterium | reverse complement strand
TGCGATGGCGGCGTAGCGGCGCCCGAGGGCCTGGTCGGCGTCGCGGTCGAGGCGGGCCAGGTCGGCGAGCAGCTCTGGCGCTGCTGGGCGCACGGCGACGTCGGCGGGGTCGACGACGCCCAGGGCCAGGGCCCACAGCTGCGCTGAGTCCGACCCTGGCGCGAACCGGTCCTCGAGCTCGGTGCGGGCGGCGGCCGCGCGCTCGGCCCGCTTCACCGCACGCCGACGTGCCTGGGCATCGGGCCCACGAGCGGGAGCCGGCGCGGGGGTGGCGCCGTGGGGGAACGGCGCGACCTGGACCGGCACGGTCGGCAGATGCACCCGCACGCGCGCGTAGTCGGCCTCGAGCCCGGCGACCAGGTCGGCCTCGAGCGAGGCGAGCAGAGCCTCCACCACCGAGCCGGCAGCGGCTGCTGCGGCGGGGTCGTGGGGGCTGATCGACATGACCCCAGAATAGAACACACGTCTGACAGTGACAAGAGATCCCGCACGGAGAATCGCCGGAAAGCGTTCAGCCCCAAGCGAACACAGACGTCCGTTGCCGACTGGACTCGTCTGGCGGACACTGCCAGGACACCTGCTGCAGTGCTCGCCTAGCGTGAGGTGCGTGGTGATGACCGTGCGCAGGACTACGTCTGCGGTGATCGCGCTGCTGCTCGCAGTCGGCGTCGCGCTGCTCGGCCCGGCCCCGACCGCACGAGCGGCCACCGACAACCCGTACCGCGGCTACGACATCTCGTGGCCCAAGTGCCCGACCGACGTGGGCATCCCCGGGCGCATGGGCCTCGGCAAGCCGCTTCCCCCGCCGACGACCGGCTTCACGATCATCGGCCTCACCAACGGCCCGGGCTTCCACCGCAACCCGTGCATCGAGACGCATCTGGCCTTCGTGCGCGCACACGGCATCCGTGTGGCGGCGTACGCGATGACGACCTTCCCGACCTCCGCGCAGCTGCACCAGTACGGCGGGGCTGGCCCCTACTCGACGACCACGCTGCTCGGGCGGCTGTCGAACGCGGGCGTCGCCGAGGCGCGCTTCAACGTGTGGACCATGCGTTCGCTCGGCTTCCGCACGCCGATCGTGTGGGTCGACGTCGAGCACTACGCACCGTGGGACTGGTCGACGTCCCAGCAGATGAACCGGGCGTTCCTGCGCGGCGTCGTCCGCGAGTACCGCGCCGCGGGATACCGCGTCGGCTTCTACTCGAGCCCCTACATGTGGGGCTCGATCATCGGCGCGAGCGGTCCGACCGGATACCCGGAGTGGCGCTCGGCCGGAGCTCGCGGTGCTGCGGTCGCGTGGAACCGCTGTGCTCCGTCGCACTCGTTCCAGGGCGGTCGCGCAGTGGTCGCCCAGTGGTGGGACGACCAGTACGACTACGACCTGGTGTGTTCAGGCTTCCGCACGCCGACAGCCCTGCTCCGGTGGTTCGCCCTCACGTGATGGGGACGAGCCGGTGGTTCTGCGCGAGCGGGTGGGTGGTGAGCAGGTCCGCCAGCGCGAGGCGCATCGCGTCCTCGGATTCTCCGTACAGGTAGAGGGCGGTATCGATCGGGCCCTCCCAGAACGACTGAAGGCTCCCGACCGCGGCCAAGGCTATGTGCAGGAGGTCGAGCAGCACGTTGACGTCGTTGGCGGCGTACACCTCGGGCGCAAGGCCGGCGCCGTCGAGGTAGAGCGCCAAGCCGTCGGTCGTGCCGAAGAGCGTGGCCCCGCCCTGGCCGATCGCGAGGCTCGATCCGCGCGGAGCGCCCTGGGCCTCGAGCAGGCGTACGACGGCTGCCGCGATCTCGTCGTGCTCACCGACGACGTCGGCCTCGACGGCGCACGTGAGGGGCTCGCCCTCCGGCGACACGAGCGTGCCCCCGCCCGTCACCGCGCTGCCCGGGAACGAGCGCTCGAGGAGGAAGGCGAGCGGGTCCTCGTAGCGGTCGCCGCGATGGACGGGTTGCAGACGCGCGTTGATGCGCACTTCGAGTCTCGCCGCAGGGCCCCCCACCTGCGGGCCGGCGTCAGGCCCCACCTGCGTCATGCTGCCATGCCCGACGGCGTGCGCCTCACTTCGACTCGGCCCAGCTCGCCGCGACCGTGGTGTCGGTGACGAACCGGACGCCGCTGCCCGCGCACCACCACGCTGCGGTCTGCGCCAACGAGCGCCCGATGATCTCCACGACCTCGTCCGCCCGCTCCGCTGCGGTCTCGACGAGGATCTCGTCGTGCAGGCACAGCACGATGCGCGCGTCGAGACCGACGATGCCGGCCCGCACGGTGGCGGCCCACGCCTTGAAGAGCTCGGCCGCGGCGCCCTGGACGACGGCGTTTCGGGCGAACCTGCCGTAGCCGTGGGCGACGTTCGACTCGGGCCCCGCCTCCGCAAGATCGGCGGCGAGCGACGACAGGCGCAGCATCCGACCGCCGTACGTGCGCAGGTCGGTGCCGCGACGTCCGGCGTCCTCCGCACTGCGCAGGAATGCCATCGCCGTCGGGTAGGCGCGATCCATGTCCTTGAGGGCGGCGCCCGCCGGCCCCGAGGTCTGGCCGTACATCGCTGCCAGCACGGCCACCTTGGCGGTGGGTCGGTCGCTCTTGAGCGCCGCGGCCACGGGGGAGTACATGTCGTCCTCGCGAGCGGCGGTCGCCAGCGAGTCGTCGTGGGAGACAGCAGCGAGCACGCGCGGCTCGACCTGGCCGAGGTCGGCGCGCACGAGCACGCGGCCGGCGCGAGGCTTCACGGCCGGACGGAGCTCGGCGGGGAGGTTGTGCAGGCCGGCCGATGCGGTCATGCGCCCGGCCCCTTCCGCAGCGCCCCAGACTCCGCGCAGCCGGTCGTCGGCGCCGATGTCGTTCTCGACCCACCGCCAGCCGTACGTCGTGGCGATGCGCTCGACCTTGCGCCACTGCAGGAGCGCCGCGACGCCGGGGGAGGCATCGGCGTACGGCTCGAGCCGCCAAGAACGGGTGTCGGGGACGTCGATCCCCTTGCGTGCCAACAGGTCTCGGACTGCGGCAGGGTTGCGCAGGTCGACCGGTTCGCCGGGGAACGCGTTCCACACGGGCTGGTCACGGTCGTGCCGCGCGGCGATCTCCTCCGCCTCGCTGCGGGGTCGCGGGCCGATCATGCCGGCGAGCATCTGCTCGAGGAGCGGCCGGTCGATGCAGAGGCCGTCGACCTCGAGCTCGACGCAGAGGAGCGCAGCCATGCTCTCGCTGAGTGCGACGAGGTAGGGCAGAGGTGTGGCGCCGGGGGTGGTGCGACGGTCCGGCAGCGCTCGGACTGCGGAGTCCTGTCGCTGCTGCAGCTCGAGTGCGAGCTCGGCCCAGCGGCGGGTCTGGTCGAGGCTCTCGGCCCACGACCCGCGCAGCCACTCACGACTGAGGTGGCCGTCGTCGCGGACGGCGTCGTCGGACTCGCCGTGCAGGTCGAGGAGGGTGAGCGTGCCCTCGGCGAGCTCGGGGGAGGCGAGCCCGTGCTCGGCTGCCCACACCGCACCCGCGTCGTCGCGGCCCAACCCGTGCAGCAGCCGCCCGACGGCGCCGAGGTCCCAGCAGGCGCGCGGCCGCACATCGGCCTCGACGAGCGGGAACGCCGTACCCCGGGCCGACCACCAGACCCAGCGAGGATGGAGCGCCTCGATCTCGGCGACGACGGCCACCGGGTCGGGCGTGGCGAGCGCGTACGCGCCGCCGGCATGCGCGACGGCAAGACCGCGCTGCGGCGCCATCGCGAGGGCCAGCGGCGTACCGCTGCCGACTCCGGACGCCGCGAGCCCCGCGGCGAAGGAGGATGCGGGCGAGGTCACCCCGCGACCCTATGGCTCGATGAAGGCCGACTTTGTTGCGCTCTTAGCAACGAAGGCCCCCTTCATCGCAATCCAACCCCAACGGTGGGGCGACGCAGCTACGAGCCGTTCGACCCGTGGTGCCCCTCGCCGCCGGGTGTGCGAAGGGAGGGACGCCCCCGAGGAACGAGGGGGCTCCCGCCCTGAGCCCGGGCAGGGGTGCGCCGACGCGAAGGGCGAGGAACGAGCCCGAAGCCTGGAGGCGCTAGGGACTAGTCCAGGTCGGGGTCGTCGTCGTCGAGTCGGGCCAGGTAGACGGCGAGGCGCTCGACGGGCACCTCGAAGTCGGGATGGAGGTCGACGAAGGTGCGCAGGCGCTCGGCGAGCCAGGCGAAGGAGATCTCCTCCGGGCCACGACGGTTCTCGAGCTCTTCGATGCCGCGGTCGGTGAAGTACACGGGGCGCTCCTAGGCGAAGGCGCTCGCGACGAGACCGGCCTGCTCGCGTTCGTGCACCTTGTGGGTGCCGACGGCCGTGGTCGCAGCGGCGGGACGGGAGACGCGACGGAGGCCGCGGCCGTCGATGGTCGGGAGGTTGAGCACGACGAACGGCCAGGCGCCCTGGTTGGACGGCTCCTCCTGCACGTACACGAGCTCGGCGTCGCGGGGGAACATCTCGATCGCCGCGGTGAGCTCGTCCACGGGCAGCGGTGCGAGGCGCTCGATGCGCACGATCGCGACGTCCGTGCGACCGAGCTTCTCGCGCTCGGCGAGCAGGTCGTACGTGACCTTGCCCGAGCAGACGAGCACCCGCCGCACGCCGGCGGCGTCGACGCTGTCGTCGCCGATGACCGGTCGGAACGTCCCGGTGGTGAAGTCCTCCTTGGCGGAGCCCGCAGCCTTCAGTCGCAGCATCGACTTCTGGGTGAACACGACGAGCGGCTTGTGGTGAGGTGCGAGCGCCTGCCAGCGCAGCAGGTGGAAGTACGACGCCGGGGTCGACGGCATGGCCACGGTCATGTTGTCCTGCGCGCACATCTGCAGGAAGCGCTCGATGCGGGCGGAGGAGTGGTCGGGCCCCTGGCCCTCGTAGCCGTGGGGCAGGAGCAGGGTGACGCCGGACGTCTGGCCCCACTTCTGCTCGCCCGAGGTGATGAACTCGTCGATGATCGTCTGCGCACCGTCGGCGAAGTCGCCGAACTGTGCCTCCCACAGCACGAGCGCCTCGGGGCGGGCCACGGAGTAGCCGTACTCGAAGCCCATCGCGGCATACTCCGACAGCAGCGAGTCGTAGACGAAGTAGTAGCCCTGGTCGTCGGACATCTTGGCGAGCGGCGTGTGCTCGGCACCGGTGATGCGGTCGACGATGACGGCGTGCCGCTGGCCGAAGGTGCCGCGGCGGGAGTCCTGGCCGGCGAGGCGCACGGTGCGCCCCTCGAGCAGCAGCGAGCCGAACGCGAGCGTCTCGCCCATGGCCCAGTCGATCGTGCCGTCCTGCACCATCTGGGCCCGGCGCGCCAGCTGCGGCGTGAGGCGGGGGTGCACGGTGAAGCCCTCGGGCATCGTCAGCTGGCTGTCGACGATGCGCGCCACGGTGTCGTCCGAGATCGCGGTGCCGACCCGGCGGGGTACGGCGGCGGCTCGGGGTGGTGCTTCTCGGTCGGGTGGGTGAGCGCGTCGCGCGTCTCGGTGAAGACCCGCTCGAGCTGACCCTGGAAGTCACGCAGCGCCTGCTCGGCCTCCTCGACCGAGATGTCGCCACGGCCGATGAGGGCCTCGGTGTAGAGCTTGCGGGTCGAGCGCTTGGCGTCGATGAGGTTGTACATCAACGGCTGGGTGAGCGAGGGGTCGTCGGCCTCGTTGTGGCCGCGACGGCGGTAGCAGACCATGTCGATGACGACGTCCTTGTTGAACTTCTGACGGAACTCGAACGCCAGACGGGCAACGCGGACGACGGCCTCGGGGTCGTCGCCGTTCACGTGGAAGATCGGTGCCTGCACCATGCGGGCGACGTCGGTCGAGTAGACCGACGAGCGCGACGACTCCGGCGCGGTCGTGAAGCCGACCTGGTTGTTGACGACGATGTGGATCGTGCCGCCGGTGCGGTAGCCGCGCAGCTGCGAGAGGTTGAGCGTCTCGGTCACCACACCCTGGCCGGCGAAGGCGGCGTCGCCGTGCAGCAGCACGGGCAGGACCGAGAAGACGTGGCCACGGGGAAGCACGTCCTGCTTGGCTCGGACGATGCCCTCGAGCACGGGGTTGACGGCCTCGAGGTGCGACGGGTTCGCGGCGAGGTAGACCGGGATCGTGTCACCGGACTCGGTGGTGAACGTGCCGCTCGTGCCGAGGTGGTACTTCACGTCGCCGGAGCCCTGCACGGAGCCCTCGACCTCGAAGTCGCCCTCGAACTCGCGGAAGATCTGGTCGTACGACTTGCCTGCGATGTTGGCGAGCACGTTGAGGCGGCCGCGGTGAGGCATACCGATGCAGGCCTCGTCGATCCCGGCCTCGGCGGCCGCGGTGATCACGGCGTCCATGAGGGGTATGACCGACTCTGCACCCTCGAGCGAGAAGCGCTTCTGGCCGACGTACTTGGTCTGGAGGAACGTCTCGAACGCCTCGGCGGCGTTGAGCTTGCGCAGGATGCGCAGCTGCTCGTCGCGCTCGGGCTTGTCGTAGCGGCGCTCCACGCGCTGCTGGATCCAGGAGCGCTGCTCCGGGTCCTGCATGTGCATGTACTCGATGCCGATGGTGCGGCAGTAGGCGTCGCGCAGCACACCGAGGATGTCGCGCAGCTTCTTGAACGGCTTGCCGCCGAAGCCGCCTGTGGCGAACTCGCGGTCGAGATCCCACAGCGTGAGGCCGTGGCTCGCGACGTCGAGGTCGGAGTGGTGGCGCTGCTTGTACTCGAGCGGGTCGGTGTCGGCCATGAGGTGGCCGCGCACGCGGAACGCGTGGATGAGCTCGTGCACGCGCGAGGTCTTGTCGAGGTCGTCGTCGTGGGCGGTCGCGATGTCGGCGGCCCAGCGGATCGGCTCGTACGGGATGTGCAGCGCGCTGAATATGTCGTCGTAGAAGCCGTTGTCGCCGAGCAGGAGCGCGTGGATGTAGCGCAGGAACTCTCCCGACTGGGCGCCCTGGATGATCCGGTGGTCGTACGTCGAGGTCAGGGTCGTGACCTTGCTGATGGCGTGCCGTGCGATCGTCTCGATCGCGGCACCCTGCCACTCGGCGGGGTAGTCCATAGCGCCGACGCCGATGATGACGCCCTGGCCCTGCATGAGTCGCGGCACCGAGTGAACGGTGCCGATGCCACCGGGGTTGGTGAGGCTCGCGGTGGTGCCGACGAAGTCGTCGACGACCAGCTTGTTGCCGCGTGCCTTGCGCACCATCTCCTCGTACGCGGACCAGAACGTCGCGAAGTCCATCTGGTCGGCGCCCTTGATGCTGGGGACCAGCAGCTGGCGGGTGCCGTCGGGCTTGGTGAGGTCGATGGCGAGGCCGAGGTTGACCTGGGTGTTCTTCACGACGGCGGGCTTGCCGTCGACCTCGGTGAAGCCGTAGTTCATCTCCGGCAGGGCCTTGAGCCCCTGGATGACGGCCCAGCCGATCAGGTGCGTGAAGGAGACCTTGCCGCCGCGCCCCCGGGCGAGGTGGTTGTTGATGACGATGCGGTTGTCGACGAGCAGCTTCACCGGGATCGCGCGGACCGACGTGGCGGTCGGCACCGTGAGGCTCTGCTCCATGTTGACGACCACGCGTGCGGACGGGCCCTTGAGCACGGTGGGCTCGACGGCCGTCACGGCCACCGGTGGCGTCGCGGGCACTCCGGCGGTGACCGGCGGTGCCGGCGGAGTCGCGACCGCGGGCGCGGCGGAAGCCTCGGGCTTGAGGGCCTGCGGGGCGTCGTGCGTCGCGACCTCGGCATCGAGCGCGACCTCGGCGGCCTCGGCCTCGGCCCGGGCGGCCGCGCGCACCGCGGCGGAGGCGGCTACGAGGTCGGCGCCCGCGTGCTCGGTGGGCACGTAGTCGGCGAAGAAGTCCCACCACGCGCGGTCGACGCTCGCAGGATCGGTGAGGTACTGCTGGTAGATCTCGTCAACCAGCCACTCGTTCGGACCGAATGCAGCGAGCCGGGCGCTCTGGTCCGACGGTTCCGACGTCGACATCGACATCCCTCGTGAGAAGACACTGTTAAGACACGGACGGCCCGGCGTCACCGGGTCGTGTTCAGGTCGCCAGCCTACGCCGTGCGAGTTCTCCGCCTCCGCGCGGACCCGCACCCTCTCGGCCGCCTCAAGTCCCGGGTGCGGACGCCGGGTCGCGGCCCCAGAGTGGGCCGCATGGACCCGGACCGGGTGCTCGACGACGTCGCCCACGACGCCCTCGAGGGCAGGGTCGTGCTGGTGACCGGAGGCTCCCGCGGCATCGGTCTGGCGGCGGCCCACGGGGCGGCCCGGCTGGGGGCCACGGTGGTGCTCGTCGGGAAGGACGCCGGCCGCGCCGAGGCTGCGGCCGCCGCGCTGGTGTCGCAGGGGCTCGACGCCGTCGGCCGCGGGTGCGACGTCGCCGATCCGGACGCCGTAGGCGCGCTGCACCAGAGCCTCGGGTCCCTTGCCGAGGTTGATGTGCTCGTGCTCGCCGCCGGGGTCATGAGCGAGCGCACGGCCAAGACGCTGAGGACGACGCCCGAGGAGTGGCGCCGCGTGATGGGCGTCAACCTCGACGGCGTCCACCACGTGGCCCAGGCCTTCGCCTCCGGCATGGCGGCGCGTCGCGACGGCCGGATCATCACCGTCAGTGCTTGCCTCGGCCGGATGTCGGGGCCCGGGACCTCGGGCGGGCTCGCGGCGTACCGGGTCAGCAAGGCCGCGGTGAACGGCTACACGAAGAACCTCGCGGCCGAGCTCGGCGGTGGTCGCCGCGGCGTGCTCGTCGACGCGACCTGCCCTGCGCACTGCCGCACCGACATGGGCGGCGCAGACGCACCCCGAAGCGCCGAGCAGGGGG
>JBBQAY010000101.1:0-8902 GCA_038316965.1 Candidatus Nanopelagicales bacterium | reverse complement strand
GAGATCGACTCGGTCCACGTCGGTCGGCTGCGCCGGGTCCCCGTCGATGCCCTAACCAGCTATGTGGCACGCCTGCGAGCCAACGGATCAGCGAGGCGTCCGGCACCGTGACACCGTCGCGCCCGGGCCGACGCCCAGTCGAGACCGACAGCGGGTCAGCGAGCAACCGAGGGGCGGGACCCGGAGCGGCTTGAGGACCCGGCTGGTCGCAGCTTCGACCTTCCTGCGTCCACGCTTGTGCCGCTACGTCCAGCATCGGCTGGAGATGATCTTTGCGGTCAAGGTGCGGTCACAAGGAAAGAGGCACGACCACCAAGATCGGTGATCATGCCTCTGACCTGCGCTGATTCCGTAGCGGGGGCAGGATTTGAACCTGCGACCTCTGGGTTATGAGCCCAGCGAGCTACCGAGCTGCTCCACCCCGCGGTGATCGGGTTGCCCCGATTGCTGTGCGCTCACCATACGTGAGCCGCCCGGCCTCCTCCAAATCCGTGCGGGGAGGCCGGGTGGGCGTGCGTCAGGCTGAGGCGCCCGGGCTGGGTGTCGCGGACGGGGTGGCCGAGGGCGAGGCCGAGGGCGTCGTGGGCGTCGCGATCCCGAGCTCGACCGAGGCGGCGGCAGCGGCGTCCAAGGCGTCCTGCAGCGCCGACTGGGCCTCGCCGTACGCGACCCAGTCCTGCACCTTGAGAGCCTCCTGGCCGGCCATGTACGCCTTCTGGGCGTCGGAGATCGCCTGCGCCAGGCGCAGCTCGGGCGTGCCCTCACCTGGTGTCGGTGTGGGGGTCGGCGTCGGAGTGCCGTTGCCGTTGTCCGGCGGCGCCACGGGCACGCCGTCGAAGACGTCGCTGAGGGCCTGCTGCAGCGTGTCGCGCATCGCGACCTTGCTGCCGTAGCCGACCAGCACCTTCTGCAGCAGCGGGAAGCCCTCGCCGGACGTCGCCCGCACGTACACGGGCTCGACGTACAGCACACCGCCGGCGACCGGCAGCGAGAGCAGGTTGCCGAGGTCGACGTCCGAGCCGCCGCGGCGCAGCAGCGAGAGCTGCGAGGCCACCGTGGGGTCGGACTCGAAGTTGTTCTGCACCTGTTTCGGGCCAGGGATCGTCGTCTGGCTCGGCAGCTGCAGCACGCGGATCGTGCCGTAGTCGGGCCCAGGTTCGGAGTTCACTCCCATGAACGCCGCGAGAGTGTCGCGACGCTGGGGCGCGTACGTCGTCGTCAGTGAGAACACCGGAGCAGGCGACCCCGGCAGCTGCACCTGGAGGTAGTACGGCGGCTGCGCGACCGACGTGGTCGTGCGCGTCGGGTCGTTCGGCACGTTCCAGAAGTCCTGGCCGCTGAAGAACACATCGGGCGCCGTCACGTGGTAGCGCGCGAAGATGAAGCGCTGCACCTTGAAGATGTCCTCGGGGTAGCGCACGTGGTCGAGCACCGCCTGCGGCATGGCCGCACGCGGCTGCACCAGGTTCGGGAACACCTTCATCCACGTCTTGAGCAGTGGGTCGGACGTGTCCCACTCGTACAGCGTGACGGTGCCGTCGTAGGCGTCGACCGTGGCCTTCACCGCGTTGCGGATGTAGTTGATCTGCGTCCGCGGCTGGGCGGTGAGGTTCGACGCGCGCTGCGAGACGGCGTCGGTCGTCGCGTCCGCGAGCGACGTGCTCGTCGCGTTCGGGTAGCGGTCGGTGGTGGTGTAGCCGTCGACCATCCAGAGCACGCGACCGTCGGCCACGATCGGATAGGGGTCGCCGTCGACGGTGAGCCACGGCGCGACCTTCTCGACGCGATCGCGCGGGTCACGCACCTCGAGGATCTTCGACTCGTCGTTCACGAGATCCGACAGCAGGATGTTGGTGTCCTGGTACTTCGCCGCGAACAGCACCTTGTTGAGAGGGTTGCCGATCGGGACACCGCCCGAGCCGGTGTACGTGTAGACGGCCTGGCCGTCAGGCGCGGTGTCGTCCGGGTAGTCGAGCTCGCGCGGCGCCGCACCCTCCGGCGCGCCGACGATCGAGTAGTCCGGGGCGTACTCGCCGTAGTAGATCCGCGGCTGCTTGATGTCGAGGTCGCCGCTGGGCGGGAGGTCGCCCTCGAAGAAGGCAGGCTGGCCGCCCGACGTCGCCGTGTTGTCGAACGCCGCCACCACTCCGAAGCCGTGCGTGTAGAAGATGTGGTTGTTGGCCCAGTTCCGCTGCGAATCCGGAAGGCCGGCGAGGTAGAGCTCGCGAACCGCCACGATCGCACCGCGACGCTCGTCCTTGACGTTGTAGCGATCGACGTCGAGCGAGTCCGGGAACCGGTAGTTCGACCGGATGGCCTGCAGCTTGTTGAACGTCGGCGACACGATCGCGGGGTCCAGCAGCCGGATGTTGTCGATCGTGCCCTTGCTCGCCGCGATGGCGGCGTCGCTCGGCGAGTCGGTCGCGGCATACGGCGTGACGATCACCTTGTCGAGGCCGAACGATGCGCGGGTCGCGTCGATGTTGCGCTGGATGTACGGCCGCTCACGGTCGAGCTCGGTCGGCTTCACCTGGAAGTTCTGCACGAACGCCGGGTAGATCGACCCGATGATGATCGACGAGCCGAGCAGCAGGACGAAGCCGGTGATCGCGAGCGTGAAGCCCTCACGGAACGCGCTGGCGAAGAACAGCAGCGCGCAGACGACCGAGATGATCGCCAGGATCGTGAGACCGGGCAGCAGCGCGTTGACGTCCTTGTACGTGATGCCGGGCACGAAGTCGTCGGTCGACAGCGAGAGGTCGTAGCGGTCGAGCCAGTATCCGGCGCCGCGAAGAAGGACGAAGACGCCGGCGAGGATGCCGAGGTGCACCTGGGCGGCCTTGCTGAAGCGGTCGTCGGCCGGCATGAGGCGCACACCGCTGTAGAGGTAGTGGACGACGAGCGAGGCGAGGAACGCGAGGATCACGGCCGCGGTGAGGAAGCCGAGGATGAAGCGCAGGAACGGCAGCGTGAAGACGTAGAACGAGATGTCGAGGCCGAACTGCGGATCGGTCTGCCCGAAGTCGCTGGCGTTGCGCCACTCGAGCCAGGTCTGCCACTCGGCCGACGCACTGACGCCTGCGAGCAGGCCGAGGAATGCCGGCACGGCGATGAACAGGAAGCGGCGGACAGGAGCGAGAGCCGTGCGGTAGCGCTCGAGGCTCGCCTGCTCGGGGGACATCGTGGGGAAGACCGGGCGGAAGCGGTACGCCAACCACATGTTGACGCCCACGATCCCGCCCATGAGCATGCCGAAGACGATGAGCAGCCCCACGCGGGTGGTCAGCGTGGTCGAGAACACGCTCTGGGCGTCGACGGACTGGTACCACAGAAGGTCGGTCCAGAAGCCGGTCAGGATCACGAACACCAGCAGCAGCACGCCCAGGATCACGAGCGTGGTGATGAGGGTGCGGCTGCGACGGCCGGCGGGCTCTGCGACGACGAGGCGGGGACCGCGCCCGCCGTCGCTCGGGGGATTCTCGTAGCTCACGAGTCGCACCCTACGTGGCCGGTCATCGTGTGGCCTTCCTAGAGGGTCCGTGACGGAGCACCGTCGACGGACCGGAGTGGGTCGGATCTGGTCGAGGGGGCAGAATCGCGGTGTGACGAGCGACGGCCTCTCCCCTGCCCCGGACGACGATCAGGCGCACGACTCCGTTCCCGGGGTGCCCGAAGGCGCCGCGGCGCTCGCCGAGTCGGCCGCCGCGATGCGCCTGGTCGAGCTCGTGCGCGAGATCGAGAAGCACGTCGCGGACCTCGGCTGGGATCAGAACCCGCGCATCTTCGCCCTCGCCCGCACCGTCGAGCTCGTCGCGCTCGAGCCTGGCCTGGCCGCGGCGCTCGGGGCCGCCGCCGAGGACCCGACGTCGCTCACCCCGATCGAGCAGGACCACCTCGACCACAGCAAGCCGCTCGACGAGGTGCTCGCGACCACGGCCTGGCCCGACGAGGTGCTCGGCGCAGCACTGGTGCTCGAACGTGTGATGCTCCCGCCGTCCGCCGAGGAGACGCTTCCCGACGACCAGGCCGAGCTGGCGTCCACGGCCGCGAACCACCCTGACCGGCAGGACGTGCGGATGGCGGTCGTCGTCACCCGCGACGGACGCCGGATGTGCGCGCTGCGGCTGCGCTCGCACGACGCCGACGACCAGGTGCTGGTCGGCGAGACCCTCGTGCCGCGCCTGGCCGACGCCGTCCACGCAACCCTGCGCTGACGCCCTGGTGCAGCGGCCGATCAGCTGGCGCAGGGGGTGAGCGGTGTGCCGTCGCGGTAGGCGTCGACCTCCGCCACGGCGTCGTCGAGCGTGCTCACCTTGGCGATCGTGAGGCCGTTCGGGATGCCCGAGGCCACCGCCTCCGCGCAGTTGTCGGCGGGCACGAGGAAGAGCGTCGCGCCGTTGCCGCGGGCGCCCGCGAGCTTCTGCGCGATGCCACCGATCGGGCCGACGTTGCCGTCGGGGTCGATCGTGCCCGTGCCGGCGACGAAGCGGCCGTCGACGAGCGACCCCGGCGTCAGCAGGTCGACGATGCCGAGGCTGAGCATGAGGCCCGCGCTCGGGCCGCCGACGCTCTCGAGCGTGATGACGACGTCGAAGTCGGCCTCGAACGTGACGCCGATCGAGATGCCGAGGAACGCGCGCGAGGAGTCCTCAGGGTTCGTCGTCGTGACGATGTCGACCGACACCGGCTTGTTGTCCGGGCCGCGCTTGACCGAAACCTTCACCGTGTCGCCCGGCTTCACGCCGGTCATGGCCTTGGTGACGTCGGAGGGCTCAGACACCGCCATGCCGCGCACGGTCACGATCTCGTCGCCCGGCTCGAGCTTGCCGTCGGACGGCGAACCCGTGATCACCGACGCCACGATGGTCACCTCCCGCACTGGACGGTCGAGGTGGCGCAGAGCGGCTGCCGTCGCGGTCGCCGTGCTGTCGGAGAACGCGCGGGCGTTCTCGGCCGACACGTCGATGTCGCCGAGGTCGTCGGGGTAGAACGCCTCGCGCGGAAGCACTTTGCTGTCGGGCTGGGCCCATCCGGTGAGTAGCCGCACGGTGAGCACGCCGCTGTCGGGGCCGCCGCGCTCGCTCACGGTCGTGAGGTCGAGATGCCCGGTGGTGGGGTACGTCGTCGTGCCGGAGATCTCGATCAGCGGCTTGCCGTTGATCTCGCCGATCGTGTTGTACGTCGGCCCTGGCGAGAGCTCGAGAAACGGCAGAGGTACGAAGGCCACCACGAGAGCAAGAGCGATCCCCACGGCCGCCGCCGCAGCGCGCCACGCCATGAGCCGGCGGGCAAGGGTCACCGGCTGGTGCCGTCAGCAGCCGGGCGTACGTCGTCGGCGAGTGACGGGTCGGCCGCGGCGTCACGCCTCAGCGGGGGCAGCGGCTTCTCCATCGCCTGGCGGAAGCGCGCGAGGTCGTCCATGCCCTGCTGGGGGTCGACCGGCTTGGGTTCACGACCGCGCCAGATCATCCACAGGACGCCGATCAGCAGACCCGCGAGCGGGATCAGCAGCCAGCCGAGGACCTCCATGCGGGTCAGCGTACGTCGTCCCGGCGACACAGCGATGCCCGCGCCACCCGTCCGGCGACCGGGCCACCCGCCAGGGGCACCACCCGAGCGCGCATCTGAGGCCCTCTGCTCGTGGCATCGGCGACGTCGGACAGGCGGAGGAGTACGGCGACCAAGGGGATCAGCGGCCTCGCGCGCGGCGGGCGGCGCGAACGAAGGCCGCTGCGCCGAGCACTGCCACCGTCGCGCCGGCCGCCGAGGCTCCGGCCACGGCGGCATCGCGCTTGCCGATACGACGCCCGGCGATGGCCGTGGCGCCACGCACCTCGGCCAGGACCGCCTCGAGGTTGGCCTCGTTCGTGTGCACCGGCCGCCATCCGAGGCCGCGCAGGGTCGCGCTCGACACCACGAGCGGGTGCATGGCGTAGGCGAGCTCGCTCGCGGGCGCGGGCGTGATTCCGGCCCGGTGCAACCGCTCGGCGGTCGCGAGGGCGAGCGCGGAAGGCACCTCGACCCGCTTCATGCCCGAGATCTCCTCGATGCGCCTCTGGTCGAGAAAGCCGTCGCTGCCTGCGGTGATCTCGTGCGGGACGTCGGCGACTGCGGCCAGCACCAGCGCGGAGGCGAGGTCTTCGACGTTGCAGAACTGCCACGCCGGCGCGGTGTCCTTGATCGACAGCAGCCTCGGCGCCGAGAAGTGGCGCGTCACGAGCGTGTCGACGCCGGGCCCGACGAGGGCCGCCGGTCGGAGCACGACCACCTCGAGGCCCGGATGGACGCGGCGCGCGTCGACGGCGACGCGTTCCATCTCGAGCAGGTCGGCCACGATCCCCTCCGGCACCGCGAGCAGCGGCGCATCCTCGGGGAGCGGCACAGGATTGTCGGGCAGGGCGCCGTACACGGATGCGCTCGTCACGATCACGACGCGTTTGACCCCCGCGGCCGCGGCCGCGGTGACGACGGTCTGCGTGCCGCGCACGTTGAGCGCCGACCGCGTCGCGGGCACGGCGTCGAGCGACCAGTCGACAGCGAGGTGGATCACGGTGTCCATGCCGGCGAGCCGCTGGGCGAGCACCGGGTCGCGTACGTCGCCCACCCGCCAGGTGACGCCCTCGGCAGCACCGCGCCGCACGTCGTACGCGAGCACCTTGCCGACCCCCGGCGCGTCGACCAGTGCACGCAGCAGGACCGTGCCGATCGCACCCGCGGCGCCGGTCACCGCGACCGCGCGACCTGCCTTGCGCGAGCGGGAACTCTTGCGCCCGTTCGCCGCAGGCGTAGGACCAGGGGCCTCCGCAGCAGTCACCGGTCTCCCCCTCGTGGTTACCGTGGTCGGCATGAACGACTCGCCGACCCCCATCCTGCCCCAGCGCACCCCGGCAGGAGCAGCCCGATGAGCGGCAACCTGCCCTTCGGCTTCACGCCTCCCGGCGACGACGACGACCAGGGCGGCGGCTCCGGCACGCCCGGCCCGCTCGGGTTCGGACCGGGCGGCTTCGACATGAGCCAGCTCGGCGAGGCGCTCCAGCAGCTCGGCCGGATGATGGCGCAGGGCGGCGGCCCGGACGCCGGCCCGGTCAACTGGGAGCTCGCACGCGACGGCGCCCGACAGTTCGTCGTCGCCGAGGGCGATCCGTCGGTCAACGCCACCGAGCGGCGCGAGGTCGAGGCTGCCCTCGACCTCGCCTCGATGTGGCTCGACCCCGTCACGTCGTTCCCGGCCACCTCCTCGGGCGGCGGCGCGTGGAGCCGCAGCGAGTGGATCGAGGCCACGCTCCCGTCGTGGCGCCGCATCGTCGAGCCCGTCGCCGTACGCGCCAACGAGTCGATGCAGGGGATGCTCCCGCAGCAGGGCCTGCCCGAGGGGCTGCCTCCCGAGCTCGCGCAGATGGCCGCGCCGCTCATGGGCATGGCCAAGCAGATGGGCGCCTTCATGTTCGGCTCCCAGCTCGGCCAGGCGCTCGGCACGCTGTCGGGCGAGGTGCTCGGCGCCGCCGACGTCGGCATCCCGCTCACCGACGACGGCCGCTCGTTCCTGCTCCCCCGCAACGTCGCCGCGTTCGGCGACGGCCTCGGCGTGCCCGCGGACGAGGTGCGGCTGTATGTCGCACTTCGCGAGACGGCAGCGCAGCGGCTCTTCGTGCACGTGCCGTGGCTGCGCTCGCAGATGACCGCGGCCGTCGAGGCGTACGCCGCCGGCATCCGCATCGACCAGTCGAAGATCGAGGAGGCCGCGCGCGACATCGACCCCTCGAACCCCGAGAGCCTGCAGGAGGCCATCGCCTCCGATGTCTTCGTGCCCGAGGACACCGAGGAGCAGAAGGCGGCGCTCGCCCGCCTCGAGACGCTCCTCGCGCTGGTCGAGGGCTGGGTCGACATCGTGGTGTCCGACGACGCATCGCCGCGCGCCTGCCGTCGGCCGACCGGCTGCGCGAGGCGATGCGTCGTCGGCGCGCCACCGGCGGCCCGGCCGAGCGCACGTTCGAGACGCTGGTCGGCCTCGAGCTGCGGCCGCGCCGTCTACGCGAGGCCGCGCAGCTCTGGGCCGCCGTCCACGAGGTGCGCGGCGCCGAGGGTCGCGACGACCTCTGGGGCCACCCGGATCTCCTGCCGCACGCCGAGGACCTCGACGGCGACGAGGCGATCGAGGCCTTCGTCGAGCGCAGCAAGCCGCTCGACCTCTCCGAGCTCGACAGCCTCCCGCCGGTCGACGACCCGCAGTCCGACGACGGCGGCGACGCCGCACCGACGGCGTGAGCCTGCGCTCCGACGTCCGCTCCGTGCTCACGGGGTGGACGGCGCCCGACGACGCCCAGGCGGCCCTGCGCGAGAGCTACGTCGCGTTCGTCGACGAGCACGACGACGCGGTGTTCCGCGCCTGCGTGCCCGGGCACGTCACGGCGTCCGCGCTCGTGATCTCGCCCGACCGCTCGCGCGTGCTGCTCACGCTGCACCCGAAGGTCGGGCTGTGGCTGCAGATGGGCGGCCACCTCGAGCCGGGTGACGCCACGCTGCGCGACGCTGCCGCGCGCGAGGCACTCGAGGAGAGCGGCATCCCGGGCCTGGCAGTCGGCGCATCGCCCGTGCGGCTCGACCGGCACCGCGTGACCTGCCACGGCGGCAGCGACCACCTCGACGTGCAGTACGTCGCGGTCGCGCCGGCCGACGCCGTCCACGTGATGAGCGAGGAGTCGCTCGACCTCGCGTGGTTCGACGTCGACGCGCTGCCCGACCTCACCGACGACGCCCTGCGTCACCTGGTCGCCGCGGCCCTAGCCCTCCCCCTCCGC
The DNA here is from genome assembly GCA_038316965.1 of Candidatus Nanopelagicales bacterium. GTDB lineage: Bacteria > Actinomycetota > Actinomycetes > S36-B12 > CAIYMF01 > Longivirga. The sequence continues at coordinate 104 of JBBQAY010000101.1, read as the reverse complement.
TGACCCTGATCAATCCGTCGTTTCCCGGGACTCTCCTGACTGATCCGTGGGTCATGTGCGGCCGGGGAGGTCGGGCCGGTAGCCACCGAGGCTGAGCATGGCGA
>JBBQAY010000100.1:0-8928 GCA_038316965.1 Candidatus Nanopelagicales bacterium | reverse complement strand
GCCCGCGTCGTGGAGGCCTTCGACGACAAGGTGTTCCACACGGTGATCGCCCGCACCGTCAGGTTCCCCGAGACCAACGTGGCCGGCGAGCCGATCACCACATACGCATCGAGCTCGACGGGCGCCACGGCGTACCGCCAGCTCGCCAGGGAGGTGCTGGCCCCATGAGCCGACGAGCGACGTTGCCCGGAGCGGACGAGCTGTTCCGCCGTACGTCCGAGGGAGCCGATCAGCAGGCCGAGGCGGCCGAACCGGTCGCCTCAGTGGCACTGGCGCCGTCGCCCTCGACCAGCGGGTCGACGGTGACCACGCTGCCGACCGCGACCCCTGAGGCACGGCTCGATCCCGCGGACGGCCCGACCACCGGTGCCCCCGGCGCTCCCACCCGCGTGCGGACCACCCCCAAGCGGCGGGCCCGCGCCGGCGATCTGCGCCCGACCGGGCGCGAGCGTCACGAGGAGAAGATCACCGTGTACGTCTCGCCCGAGGAGCTCGTGGCCCTCGAGCAGGCAAAGCTCGCGTTGCGCGCCCAGCACGGGATGGCGGTCGACCGCGGCCGGATCGTGCGCGAGGCCGTCGCCGTCGTGATCGCCGACCTCGAGGCCAAGGGCGAGGAGAGCATCCTCGTCCGCCGGCTCCGCGGCCTGTAAGCATCACACCGCTCCACGGTCTCATGCATCTCCGCAGGTCAGATGCGGTAGATCTGTCGACACAGCGATTCATCGGCTGACCGCTTCCCGGATGCCCAGGTGGCGCTCACAGCCGTGTGCAGGCGACGCGCCGGGGTGCGCGTCCAGGCGCGCGCGGCCGGGCCCCGTCCGCGGAAGGTAGGTTTCCGCGCGTGATCGACGTCCTTGCCTCCGACTCGTCGGGGCCCGCCCCCGCACCGGGTCCGGGCTCGGGCGATCCAGGCGTGCAGGATCTGGCAGACGGGCAGCCGCGTGGTCGCGCGGACGGCGAGGAGTCCACCCCGTCGGGCGAGGGCTTCTCCGTGCACCTCGACGAGTTCGAGGGCCCGTTCGACCTTCTGCTGTCGCTGATCTCCAAGCACAAGCTCGACGTCACGGTGCTCGCGCTGCACACGGTGATCGACGACTTCATCGCGCACATCAGGTCGCGGGGGCCGCTGTGGGACCTCGACGAGGCCACCGAGTTCCTCGTCGTCGCGGCGACGCTCCTCGACCTCAAGGCCGCCCGCCTGCTGCCCTCGGGCGAGGTGGAGGACGAGGAGGATCTCGCGCTGCTCGAGGCGCGCGACCTGCTCTTCGCACGCCTCCTGCAGTACCGGGCGTTCCGAGACGTGTCCGAGCTCCTGGGGGAGATGCTGCGCTCCGGCGGTCGACGCCGGCCGCGCACGGTCGGTCTCGACCCGCAGTTCTCGGACCTTCTGCCCGAGGTCCTGATCGGTCTCGGGCCGATCGAGTTCGCTGCTCTGGCGGGCCGAGCCCTGGCGCCGAAACCCGTTGCGGCAGTGGGAATCGCGCACATCCACGCCCCTCGGGTGAGCGTGCGCGAGCAGGCAGCCGTGCTCGTGGACCGGCTGCGCAGGAACCCGTCGCAGACCTTCCGGCACCTGACCGCCGACTGCGACAGCACCCTGCTCGTGGTGGCGAGGTTCCTGGCCCTCCTGGAGCTGTACCGCGAGGGGTCGGTGGCCTTCGACCAGGTCGACCCGCTCGGCGAGCTGCACATCCGCTGGACCGGCCCGGCCGACGGCGAGGTCGCCGTCCTGGCCGAGGAGTACGAAGGCAGCCCCGTGACCGAGCTGGAGCCCGTGGCTGCGGCCGAGGTCACGGATCAGGACATCGCGGACATTTCGGGCGTCGTGATCGACGACGACGCCCTCGGCGCCACCCCCGAGGACACCCCGCGGGGCGAGACCACGGAGGCTGACGCGTGAGCGAGCCGGACGAGACCACCCCGGAGCAGGCCGACGAGGCCCGCGAGGAGGCCCTAGCGCGCCCGGACGCCCCTGTGGCGCCCACGGGCCTGGAGCAGCCGGTGGAGGCCGCAGGAGCGCCTGAGGCGTCTGCGCAGGACGGTCTCGACGAGGAGGCAGCCGATCGGACGGGAGCGGGGGGAGACGGAACCGACGAGGACGATCAGCTCACCGACGGGCTCGGAGCTCCGACGCTGGCGGCCGCGCTGGAGGCGCTGCTGCTCGTCACCGACGAACCGCTCGACGTCCCGACACTCGCGGCGCTGGTGCGTCGGACCACCGCCGAGGTCGACCAGACGCTCAGGGCGGTGGCCGCCGAGTACGACGAGGACGGGCGCGGGTTCGAACTGCGCGAGGTGGCCGGCGGATGGCGGTTCTACACCCGCGCCGACTGCTCGGACATCGTCGAACGCTTTGTCCGGGACGGCCAGCAGGCGCGCCTGACCCAGGCCGCGCTCGAGACGCTCGCCGTCGTGGCCTACAAGCAGCCCGTGAGCCGCGCCCGAATCTCCGCGGTACGGGGTGTCAACGTGGACGGCGTCATCCGCACGCTCACCAGCCGAGGTCTCGTGGCCGAGGCGGGGCACGACCCGACCAGCCAGGCGATCCTGTACCGGACGACGGACCTGTTCCTGGAGCGGCTCGGGGTGTCCGATCTGGGAGACTTGCCACCGCTGGCGGACTACCTCCCTGACATTGAACTACTTGATGCACTTGCCGACGAAATGTGAAGTTGAGGTTGAGACTGTGAGCCCCGAAAAGTCGAAGATGCCTGCCGAGTCAGGAGTCCGACTGCAGAAGGTCCTGGCTGCGGCCGGGATCGGCAGCCGGCGAGCCTGCGAGGAGATGATCGACGAGGGCCGCATCGAGGTGGACGGCCGGATCGTCCTGGAGCAGGGCCTGCGCGTCGATCCAGCCCGGTCGGTCATCAAGGTCGACGGCATGCGGATCCCCACGGCCCCCGGTCACGTGGTCCTTGCCCTGAACAAGCCGCGCGGCGTCCACTCGACGATGAGCGACGACCGGGGCCGGCCATGCGTGGGCGACTACCTCAAGGGACGCAAGGAGCGGCTCTTCCACGTCGGGCGGCTCGACGCCGAGACCGAAGGCCTGCTGCTGCTGACAAACGACGGCGAGCTCGCACAGCGTCTCGCGCACCCCTCGCACGGGGTGACCAAGACCTACCTGGCCCAGGTGCGGGGGACCATCCCGCGGGATCTCGGCAAGCAGCTGCGTGAGGGAGTCGACCTCGAGGACGGCATCGTGCGCGTGGACCGCTTCCGTGTCGTCACCTCCGCCCCCGGCCGCAGCCTGGTTGAGCTGGTCCTGCATGAAGGTCGCAAGCACATCGTGCGACGCCTGCTCAAGGAGGTCGGGCACCCGGTGGAGGGTCTGGTCCGCGTCAAGGTCGGACCCATCGGGCTCGGCGACCTGCGCTCAGGCAAGGTGCGGACCCTGTCGATCCAGGAAGTCGGCGAGCTGTACGCCGCCGTCGGGCTCTAGCCACCGCTCACACGCGAGTCGCTCTGGCGTCGTAGCGAGATGGGTTTAGATCGTCAGATCGACAAAGTTACTTGCTTTGGCCGAGGGGCAGTGTTGACGTATCGACTTCCTTCGTGACGGGCACGGGTTGTCCAAGTCGATAAATCGGTTCGGACCCTCCGGTGTCCGGCGACAGCTTCCTGCGTGGCAGGTGCATAGCTGCAGGTCACAGGCCTGAGCGGCGCGGACTTTGTCAGACGCGCGACCTCCGGCGGCGGGAGGGGACGAGTCTCGCCGGCCCGGACCGTCGTCAGGAAGGCCCAGGACCTGGCGACGACGGGAACAGGGGAAGGTGCTCTAGCTCTTCATCGTATTCACGACGTATCTGTACATCGATAAAATGATGAACCGATTGATCTGTGCACCGATTGATCAGTGAACCGATGGAGCGGCACATCGGTGAGTCATCAAGGCGAGGGATCGTTGGATCGCTAAGGTGAGCCGTCGACCGAAAGGGGATCCCCGTGTCCGTCCGTGCGCTTCGTGGCGCCACCCGGCTCTCCGCCGACGACCCCGCCGAGATGACCGAGGCGGTCGTCGAGCTGGTGCGCACCATGCTCGAGCGCAACCGGGTCGGGACAGAGGCGTTGATCTCGGTGATCTTCACCTCCACACCGGACCTCGTGTGCATGTTCCCCGCCGCTGCCGCTCGGGAGATCGGGCTCGGCGACGTTCCCTTGATCTGCGCCCAGGAGATCGCCGTGCCGGGCGCCCTGTCGCGGGTGGTGCGTGTGATGGCACATGCCGAGCTCGACCTGCCCCGCTCGCAGGTCGCGCACGTGTACTTGCGCGGGGCCGAGGCTCTGCGCCAGGACCTCGCTCAGTGAACGCGGAAGTCTCGCCCGTGGGGGAGGCCCCTGCCGGCGCCGTACTCGTGATCGGCACCGGGCTCATCGGCGCGTCGATCGGACTCGCACTGGCCGCTCAGGGTCGTGAGGTGTGGCTCGACGATGCTGATGCCTCCGCAGTGGAGGTCGCTGTCGAGCGCGGAGCGGGGAAGCCATGGGCGTCCAGGCTCCCAGACGACCCTGCAGGGGCTCCGGCGGTCGTCTTCGTGTGCGTTCCCCCCGCCGCGGCTCCGTTGGTCATTGCAGATGCTCTTCGTCGCCATCTCACAGCGATAGTTAGCGATGTGACGAGTACTAAGGCTAGACTTCAACAGGAGATTGAGACTCATGGTTTGAGTGCGTCCGCGATGTCCCGTTTCGTGCCGGGACACCCGTTGGCAGGGCGTGAGGTGTCCGGGCCGGCCGCTGCCCGCGCCGATCTCTTCGCCGACCGGGTCTGGGCCCTGACCCCCACCGCCGCGACCGACGCCAGGCTCACCGCCCAGGTGGCCGCACTCGTCGAGTCACTCGGCGCCGTCACGGTCGTGACCTCCCCCGAGGAGCACGACCGGGCTGTCGCTCTCACGTCCCACACACCCCAGGTCGTGGCGTCCATGGTCGCCGCCGGGCTCGTGGACCTGGGGGAGACCGGTGTCCGACTGTCCGGGCAAGGACTTCGTGACGTGACCCGACTTGCGGCGTCTGACCCGGGCCTCTGGGCGGAGATCCTCGCCAGCAACGCCGACCTGGTGGCGGATTCGCTCGAAGCGCTGATCGCCCGGCTGGCGGCTGTGCGCGACGGGCTGCGCGAAGGCTCCCCGGGGGCGGTGCAGGTGCGCAGGTCGCTCGAGGCCGGCGTCGCGGGCCACCGCCGGGTGCCGGGCAAGCACGGGGCCGCAGCGGTCCCGTGGGCCGTCGTGGCAGTCTCGGTCGCTGACCGCCCGGGCGAGCTCGGGCGGCTGTTCGCCGACGCCGGCAGTACCGGCGTCAACCTGGAGGACGTGCGGATCGAGCACGCTCAGGGACGTCCGACGGGTCTGGTGGAGCTCGAGGTGGCCCCCGATTCTGCTCCCGGCCTCGCGGACGGCCTTCGTCACGCCGGTTGGAACGTGCGCGACTAGCGGCCTGCGTGAACCGCTGACCTGCAGTGATAGGCCATGTGTCGGTGAAACGTTAGAATAATGAATCGACAATCGGCTCCAGCGGTCAGAGAAGGCCGTACTGCTGGAGAAGTCGATACAGCGACAGGTCGCTGGATCGTCGGATCGGTTCCAGATCACGTCGGGATAGGGCCCGGACCGGCAGGCGGAACCCGTGTCGGGCCGTAGGCTCGGGAGGCTCCCGCCCAGCACGCGAGCCACACCACGCACCCTCCACCCGACCCTGCCTACCGGAGTCCCGCATGAACCGCCCCACCCTTGGTCCCGCCACGGCTGTCATCGCCGTCGACGGCCCTTCGGGTTCGGGCAAGTCCAGCGTGTCCCGGGGGGTCGCCCGTGAGCTGGGACTGCGCTACCTGGACACGGGCGCGATGTACCGCGCGATGACCTGGGCCGTCCTCCGCGATGGCGTCACGACCGGCGACCCCGCTGCCGTCGCTCGCGCCGCAGGCGGGGTCGAGCTGGAATGGTCGACCGATCCGGACGAGTCCTGGATCCGGGTCGACGGGATGGACGTCTCGCGCGCCATCCGGGAGCAGTCGGTGACCTCCGTGGTGTCCGCCGTGGCTGCCGTGCCTGCCGTGCGCGCCCTGCTCGTGAGTCTGCAGCGCGAGGCCGTGAACACGGCCCTCGAGGCTGGCGAGGGCATCGTCGTAGAGGGGCGCGACATCGGGGCAGTGGTGCTTCCGGACGCTGATCTCAAGGTGTGGCTGGTCGCTGACCCAGCCGTGCGCGCTGCTCGCCGCGCTGCTGAGGATGCCGCTGCCGGTCGTGCGCACGTGACGGCGCCGGAGGTCATTGCGGCGGACCTGGCCCGTCGTGACCGTGCGGATGCCTCGCGCGCCGCCTCGCCGACCACGCAGGCGGACGATGCCGTGGTCGTGGACGCGACCGACCTCGGGCTCGCCGACGTGATCGACGTCGTGGTCGGGCTCGTGCGAGAGCGGGCGTCGGCATGAGCGCGCTCGCGGTTCCATCCACCGCCGGCGCTGCCACGGGCCGCAACCTTGCAGCGCTGGCGTCCCGGCTGTGGAAGCTGAGAGTCTTAGGGGCTGAGCACATCCCGGTCGACGGGCCGGTGATCCTTGCGGCGAACCACACGGCCTTCCTCGACGGCATCCTGCTGGCTGCCGCGAGCACCCGTCCGGTCCATGTTCTCGCCCCGAGCGGCATCTTCGTGTCGCCGATCGACCGGCTCATGCGCGCTACCAGCCAGATCAGTCTCGACCACGACGCTCCCGACCGGGCTGGCCTGCAGCAGGCGCTCGGCGTGCTCGCGGCGGGTGGCGTGATCGGGATCTTCCCCGAGGCCGTGCGCGGTGCCGGTGACGCCCAGCACCTGCGGCACGAGGCGGCCTATCTTGCGTCGCACAGCGGGTCGCCCGTGGTGCCCGTGGCGATCCTGGGCGCGCGACCGGCCGGTGCCGGGAAGGATGCGCTGCCTCGCATGCGTTCCACCGTGTACGTGGTCTTCGGTGAGGCTGTCGACATCGCCGTGGACGGCGACTCACGCCGTCGCGCCGTCGTCGCCCGATCGGGGGAGCGTCTGCGGCAGGCGCTCTCCGACCACGTGAGCGAAGCCGTCAGCCGTACGGGGCAGGACCTCCCCGGCCCCCTGCCCGTCACCACCTCAGACCACCGGAGCAACCCGTGACCCCCGAAGACCAGCCGGACGAGCTCGACGCGGCCGCTTCCTTTCCGGCGGACGCCGACCTCGACGACGCAGCCTGGGACGCCGATGAGGTGATCGTCGTCGACGATCTCGACGACGACGACCTGCCCGACCTTGGCGACCTCGGCGACGACGAGGAGATCTCGGCGGAGACCCTGGCAGCGTTCGGGTTCGACCTCGACGACACCTCGTGGGACGACGACGACGATGACGAGCTGCTCCCGGTCATCGCCGTCGTCGGTCGCCCGAACGTCGGCAAGTCCACGCTCGTGAACCGCATCATCGGCCGCCGCGAGGCTGTCGTGGAGGACGTCCCGGGCGTCACGCGCGACCGTGTGACCTACAAGGCGGAGTGGGCGGGCCGTCGATTCCTTCTCGTGGACACCGGCGGCTGGGAGCGCGAAGCCAAGGGCATGGCGGCCCAGGTCGCGGCCCAGGCTGAGCGCGCCATGCGTGAGGCAGACGTCGTCGCGTTCGTCCTGGACGCCACCGTGGGTGCCACCGATGCCGACGAGGACGTCGTCAAGGTGCTGCGCAGCACCAAGAAGCCGGTGCTTCTCATCGCGAACAAGGTCGACGACAGTCGCGGCGAGGCAGATGCGGCCATGCTGTGGTCGCTCGGGCTCGGCGAACCGCAGGCGGTCTCGTCGCTGCAGGGCCGCGGCATGGGCGACATGCTCGAGAATCTCGTCGCGCTGCTGCCCGAGGAGGGTTCGCGTGTGGCGGAGCCACGGGGCCCGCGTCGCATAGCCCTGCTCGGCAAGCCGAACGTCGGCAAGTCGAGCCTGCTCAACCAGCTCGCCGGCGAGCAGCGCGTGGTCGTCGACTCGGTCGCCGGCACCACTGTCGACCCGGTGGATGAACTGGTCGAGATCGCTGGAACCACATGGCGTTTCGTCGACACCGCGGGTATTCGCAAGCGGGTTCACGAGGCCAGTGGCCACGAGTACTACGCGTCGCTGCGCACCAAGTCGGCCCTCGACAAGGCAGAGGTTGCCGTCGTCCTCCTTGAGGCCGACCAGCCCATGGCCGAGCAGGACACCCGCATCCTGTCCATGGTCGTCGAGAGTGGGCGCGCTCTCGTCCTGGCGTTCAACAAGTGGGACCTCATGGACGACGAGCGCCGGAAGTATCTCGAGCGGGAGATCGAGCGTGACCTGCACCAGGTTGCCTGGGCGCCGCGGGTCAACATCAGCGCCCGCACGGGCCGGCACACCGACAAGCTCGTGCCCGCTCTCGACCGAGCCCTCGAGGGCTGGGAGAAGCGCATTCCGACCTCGCGGCTCAACGCGTTCCTCGCCACCCTCCTGCAGTCGCACCCGCACCCGGTCCGTGGTGGCAAGCAGCCACGCATCCTGTTCGGGACACAGGCGACGACCAAGCCGCCGACCTTCGTGCTGTTCACCACCGGCTTCCTCGAGGCTGGCTACCGCCGCTTCATCGAGCGTCGTCTCCGCGAGGAGTTCGGCTTCGACGGCACTCCGGTGCGGGTCAACCTCCGCGTCCGCGAGAAGCGCCGCCGGAAGTGAGCCGGCACACTCGGCCGGTTTCAGCGGCGAGGTAGACGTGGGGTAACCTTCACTGCCGATCGCGGGTGATCCTCGCGGTCGGAGTTCGGGCTGTAGCGCAGCTTGGTAGCGCACTTGACTGGGGGTCAAGGGGTCGCAGGTTCAAATCCTGTCAGCCCGACTGACAAAGGCCGTTCTGCCGCACGGGAAACCGTCGGCAGGGCGGCTTTCGTCGTTCATGCGTCGTGCCAGTTTCCGTGCCAGTCGTTCCTATCCGGTC
>JBBQAY010000099.1:0-9440 GCA_038316965.1 Candidatus Nanopelagicales bacterium | reverse complement strand
AGCCACGCCGTCGACCCAGTCGGGGTGCTTCTCGGCGATGGTCTGGGTGATGAGCCCGCCCAGCGAGTCACCCCACACGAGGACCCGGTAAGGCTCGCCGACATTCGCCTTGAAGTACGAGTACAGGTCTTCCGCGGCCATCACACCATCGGCCACGGCCCATCCGTTGCTGGCGTACGCCGACCCCGCGAGGGCGTAGCCCTGGTCGAGCAGCGACTGCGCCGTGACGTCGTCGGGAGCGGCCTGCGGCTGCGTGTTGACGGGCGTGAACGCGGGCGGCGCCGGCTGCGCGTACCGGTAGCCGTGGCTGTACAGAAGCAGGGTCCCGTTCCACGTCTTCGGCAGCTCGATCTCGTACGGCGCACCGTTGATGGTGTCGGTGCACTTCGCGACGTCGCAGCCCTGGAACGGAACGTCGGGCGTCACCTGGCGGGCGCGCGGGACCTCGGCAGCGCCTGCGCCGCATCCGGCCACCAGAAGCGCGGACGCCGCTACGGCAGCGACGACAGGGACCGTACGACGAAGACTGGGCATGGCCCGGATCCTCGCATGGGGCAATGCATCCGGCGCGTCAGCACGCGCCGGTGACGTACCTGACGCCACCGCCGGAACCGTCAGGTCTCGCTCAGTGACCGGCGTCCTCCCAGGTGCGGCCGACGCCCAGGGACACGTCGAGAGGCACGGTCAGCGGCACCGCACCGCCCATGCCCTCGACGACGACGGAGCGCAGCGCGTCGAGCTCGCCGGGCGCCACCTCGAGCACGAGCTCGTCGTGCACCTGCAGCAGCATGCGCGAGGCCAGGCCCCCCGCCTTGATCGCAGCATCCACGCGCAGCATCGCGACCTTCACGATGTCGGCGGCCGACCCCTGGATGGGCGCGTTGAGCGCCATCCGCTCGGCCATCTCGCGACGCTGCCGCACATCCGAGGTGAGGTCGGGCAGATAACGGCGACGCCCGAGCATGGTCTCGGTGTACCCGGTGCCCCGCGCGCGATCGACGACCTCGCGGAGATAGTCGCGCACTCCCCCGAAGCGCTCGAAGTAGTCGTCCATCAGCCCGCTCGCCTCGGCCGGCGTGATGCCCAGCTGCTGCGACAGGCCGAACGGTGAGAGGCCGTAGGCGAGGCCGTACGACATGGCCTTGATCTTGCGCCGCATGTCGGGCTCGACGTCGGACGGAGCGACGCCGAACACGCGCGATGCGACGTAGCTGTGCAGATCCTCGCCCGAGTTGAACGCCTCGATCAGCGCTGAGTCCTCGGACAGGTGCGCCATGAGCCGCATCTCGATCTGGCTGTAGTCGGCCGTCAGAAGGCATTCGTAGCCGGGGCCGACGACGAAGCCGCTACGGATCCGCCTGCCCTCGTCCGTGCGGATCGGGATGTTCTGCAGGTTCGGGTCCTGCGAGGAGAGCCGACCCGTCGCCGCGACGATCTGGTTGAAGGTGGTGTGGATGCGGCCGTCGTCCGAGACTGACGACAGCAGGCCCGTGACGGTCTGCCTCAGCTTGGAGACGTCGCGCCAGCGCAGCAGCTGCTCGAGCAGAGGGTCGCCGGTCTGCACCAGGAGGCTCGCCAGCGCGTCGGCGTCCGTGGTGTACCCGGTCTTGATCTTCTTGGTCGTCGGGAGGCCCCGCTCGCCGAACAGGATCTCCTGCAGCTGCTTGGGCGAGCCCAGGTTGAACGGACGACCGGCAATCCCGTGAGCGGTGGACTCCGCAGCGCGCATCGACTCCCCGAACTCGTCCTCGAGGCCGCGCAGGTGCTCGAGGTCGACCGCGATGCCCGCCTGCTCGAGATCGGCGAGCACGTGCAGCAGGGGCAGCTCGACGTCGGCCATCAGCCGCGTGCCGCCGCGGGCCTCCAGCTCGGCCTCGAGCGCGTCGGCCAGGTCGAGCACCGCCTTGGCCTGGATGCCGAGCGACACGGCCCGTGCCTCGTCCGGATCCGTGTCGAACGAGAGCTGGTCGGACCCGGCCGAGGCGGCGCCCGCGAGGTCGCGCTTGAGGAACCGCGGCACGAGGTCGGTGAGGTCGAAGCTGCGCTGCCCCGGCAGAACGAGGTACGCCGCCAGCGCCGTGTCGCACGTGAGCCCTGCGAGCACGAGGCCGCGCGAGCGGAGCGCGAGCTCTGGACCCTTGGCGTCGTGCATCGCCTTGGCGCGACCGGCGTCAGCCAGCCACTCCGCGAATGCTGACTCGTCCTCGGGGAGCAGCGAGCCGACCGACCACCACGCCACCGAGCCGTCGGGCGCGGCGATGGCGAACGAGTCGACGTCCCCGCTGCCCCTGCCCCACCGACCCTCAAGAACCACGCCGACACGCACGCCGACCGCAGCGTGCTGGTCGAGCCAGCCGCCGAGAGCACCGGCAGCCAGGGTCGCGACCACGACCTCCTCCGCGGCACCGGCGGCAGGTGCGGCGTCGTCGCCGTGCAGGGCGAACAGTCGCTCGCGCAGGACCCGGAACTGCAGCGCGTCGAACACCTCGTGCACGGTGTCGCGGTCGAACGCCTGACGCTCAAGATCGGCGGGTGCCAGCGGCAGCGGGACATCGCGCACGAGCTCGGTCAGGCGACGGTTGCGGACGACGTCGGACAGGCCCGCGCGCAACGAGTCACCGGCCTTGCCCTTCACCTCGCCCACGCGGTCGACGAGCTCGGCGAGGGAGCCGAACTCCCGGACCCACTTGGCTGCGGTCTTCTCCCCCACGCCCGGAATCGACGGAAGATTGTCGCTCGGGTCTCCGCGCAGCGCCGCGTAGTCGGGGTACTGAGCGGGGGTCAGGCCGTACTTCTCCTCGACTGCCTCCGGGGTCATGCGCGCGAGGTCGCTGACCCCCTTCTTCGGGTAGAGGACGGTGACGTGGTCGGAGACGAGCTGGTAGGCGTCGCGGTCGCCGGTGATGATCAGGACGTCGAAGCCGTCCGCGACAGCCTGGGTCGTCAAGGTGGCGATGAGGTCGTCGGCCTCGAAGCCGTCGGCCTCGACGTACGGGATGTTGAGGGCGGTCAGCACCTCGCGGATCAACGGCACCTGCCCCTTGAACTCGTCCGGCGACGCCGAGCGGGTGGCCTTGTACTCGGGGTACTCCACCGACCGGAAGGTGTGACGGCTCACGTCGAACGCGACCGCGAGGTGCGACGGCTGCTCGTCCCTCAGCGCATTGATCAGCATCGAGGTGAAGCCGTAGACGGCGTTGGTCGGCTGGCCGGTCGTGGTGGAGAAGTTCTCGACAGGCAGCGCGTAGAAGGCGCGGTAGGCCAGCGAGTGGCCGTCGAGCAGGAGAAGGCGGGGTCGGCCCGACGGCGCTGTCGTTGTCACCCTCCCGATCCTAGGCTGGACCCATGACGGACAACGTGGAGCAGGTCATGCGGCTCGGGCTCGGCGAGCTCGCGGAGTCGATGGGCATCGAGATCGTCGAAGCGGCGGCCGACCGCATGGTGGGGAGGATGCCCGTGGCGGGCAACCGACAGCCGTTCGGTCTCCTGCACGGCGGTGCCAGCGTCGTCCTGGCCGAGAGCCTGGGTTCGATTGCGGCGGCCCTTCACGGAGGACCTGAGAAGGTGCCGGTCGGGATCGACATCAACGCCACGCACCACCGCAGCGCGACCTCGGGCCATGTGACCGGCACGGCCACGGCCATCTCGCTCGGTCGCACGTTGGCGTCCTACGAGGTCGTGATCGTCGACGACGAGGGCCAGCGGGTCTGCACCGCCCGCATCACGTGCCTGCTGCGGGACCGGCCCGGCGCCTGACCTGCAGCGTGCGGGTCAGGAGCGGACGGTTCGCCGGGGCGTGATCAGTGCCCGACGACGCAGCGACCTCTGGGTCGGTGTGAGGTCGATCGTCGTGTCGCGAGGGTCGAGCCGGGGCTCCACCCCGAGCCTGCGGCGCAGCTGCCCGATGGGCGCTGAACGGCGCACGACCATGGGCGTGAAGCCGTAGCGGGCGAAGAAGCGGTTCACCTCGCGGTGCGTCGGCGGAACGTTCACCACGACGTCGCCCGCGCCCACCTCGTCGGCGAAGCCCGCGGCCTCGCGCAGAAGGGCTGTGCCGACACCGTGCTTGCGGTGCTTGCCGCTGACGTGGACGACGTCGACCACCACGGCTGAGCTCACGGCGAGCAGGCCGCGATCGACCACCGAGAGCGACGCGAAACCGACAGGGGCGCCCTCGACGTCGGCCACGATGATCCGGAACGTGGGCCGCCCGCCAGCGGCTACCCCGTCGTCGGAGCTGGCCATCCGCTCTCGGACCCGCTCCGCGATGTCGAGGGTGCCTGGCGCCGAGAGGGTCGTCCTCTCCTGGGACAGAAGCTCGGTCCACAGGTCGGCCAGGGAATCGATCTCGTGCGCCGTGACCGCGCGGATGGCGACCGGAGAACGACCCACAGCACCTCCCAGGTGGCCGGCAGGGCCCGTGGGCCCTGCCGCGGTGACCCCCCGTCACATGGTGCGCCCGCTAGGTCCCCCGCCCCAACCCCCGGCAAGGGCTTCGCGCAAGAATCTGCGTCACACAGCCTGACCTGGGCACGCAATCCGTTGTCCGTCGACCTCCCAGCCTCAGGATTCGAACCTCGCGCGAGGAGACACCGTGCCACCCGGAACCGGGACGCTCGTGAACGTGGTGGCGATCCTGCTCGGGTCCGCGATCGGCGTCGCCCTCGGCGACCGGCTCCCGGAGCGCACCCGGCAGGTGGTCACGGACGGGCTCGGGCTCGTGGTCCTGCTCGTGGCTGCCCTGTCGGCGGCCGCGGTCCTCGATCCCGAGCTGCAGGCGGCCACGCCGTCCGGAGCACCCGTGCTCATCGTGCTGGGCTCGTTGCTCGTCGGCTCGATCATCGGCTCGCTCCTCAGGCTCGAGTCGCGCCTGGAAGACCTCGGCACGTGGCTGCGCTCGCGCCTGGTCAAGGGCACCGACGCCGACGGAAGCCATCGCTTCGTCGAGGGCTTCGTCACCGCGTCGCTCGTCTTCTGCGTGGGGCCCCTGGCCATCCTGGGCTCGCTCTCGGACGGGCTCGGCAACGGGATCGAGCAGCTGGCGCTGAAGGCCACCCTGGACGGATTCGCCTCGATCGCGTTCGCCGCCGCGCTCGGGTGGGGCGTCGCCGCCTCGGCGCTCGCGGTGATCGCCTATCAGGGCTTCTGGACGATCCTCGGCCTCGCGCTCGGCAGCCTGCTCCCACCACCCGAGATCGCCGCCCTGACCGCCACCGGCGGACTGCTCCTCGTGGGCGTGGCCCTGCGGCTCCTCCGGCTCAGGGATGTGCCCGTGGCGGACATGCTCCCGGCCCTCGTGATCGCCCCTCTGGCAACCGCTCTCGTGGCCGCGCTCGTGTGACGACGCCGTATCGGTCCTGTGACAGTTCGCGGGCTGAGGCGCCCCCAGGCGTTCACGACCTCGACACGGCCTGGCCAGTGCTGTCCCGCAACCCCGGTTACATGGCTATGCTCCGGCGCGACCGTTCCCCGTGGACGGGACTGTCCGGGACACCCTCGGACCCGACGAGAGCCTCGGCTCTCTCGCGCGAAGGAGGACCGAGTGCGCGCACGCGCTGCGGCTCTGCTGGCCGCCCTGATCGCTGCGACTGCCCTGGTTGTCGGCCTGGGGGCCTCCCCCGCCGCCGCGGCCACGTCGGGGCCCGTGCTGTTCGGCACGATCACCTCGAACGACAAGGGCCTCGAGGGCGTCAAGATCAGCGCCAGCAACGACTCCGGCTTCTCCGGGTCGGCCACCACCGACGCCACCGGGGCCTGGGAGATCAAGACCCCCAAATCCGGCACCTACGTGGTGGTCCTCGACGAGGGCACGCTGCCGGAGGGGGTCGCGCTCGCGCCGGACTCGGGCAACACCCGCACCGTGAACGCCTTCCTCGGCAAGGTGCGGATCCAGTTCCCGACGGGTGACGGTGTCGTCGAGACGACGTCGAAGTGGGCCCAGGCGGTCCAGCTGACCGTCGACGGACTGCTCCTCGGCCTCGTCCTCGCCCTCTCGGCGGTCGGCCTCTCCCTCATCTACGGCACCACTGGCCTTACGAACTTCGCCCACGGTGAGCTGCTCACCCTCGGTGCGGTCTCGACCTACGTGTACAACAACCTGCTGCACATCCCCCTCGTCCTCGCCGCGGCGTTGGCCCTCATCACGTGCGCGGTCCTGGGCTCGATCCAGGACCGTGTCCTGTGGCGCAAGCTGCGCAAACGTGGGACCGGCCTGATCGCCATGCTGGTCGTGTCGATCGGCCTCGGCATCTTCCTGCGATACGTGATCCTGTTCTTCTTCGGCGGCAACACCGTGCAGTACGCCGACTACAACGGCCAGGCCGGCATCCAGATCGGCCTCGTCAGCATCACGCCCAAGGCCATGGTCGGAGGCATCGTCGCGATCGTCGCGATCCTCCTGTGCGTCTACTGGCTGCTGCGCACCAAGATGGGCAAGGCCTCGCGAGCGGTGTCGGACAACCCTGCGCTCGCCTCGGCCTCCGGGATCGACGTCGAGCGCGTGATCAACGTGGTCTGGATCCTCGGCGCCACGATGGCTGCGCTCGCTGGAGTGCTGCTCGGCATGACCCAGGGAGTCAACTGGTTCATGGGCTTCCAGATCCTGCTGCTCGTCTTCGCGGGCGTCACCGTCGGTGGCCTGGGGACGGCGTTCGGCGCCCTGATCGGTTCGCTCCTCGTGGGCCTGCTCATCAACCTGTCCACGCTGTTCGTCCCGCCGGAGCTCAAGAGCGTCGGCGCGCTGGTGATCCTGATCCTCGTGCTCATCGTCCGGCCTCAAGGGCTTCTCGGACGACGCGAACGAGTGGGCTGAGGGGAGACGGGTCATGGACTGGGGAAACATCATCAGCCAGACGCTGACGCAGGCGATCGGCATCCTGGCGATCATCTACTGCCTCGCGGCGATCGGCCTGAACGTCCACTTCGGGTATACGGGTCTGCTGAACTTCGGCCAGGCCGGCTTCCTCGCGGTGGCGGCGTACGGCCTCGCCGTGACGGTGTCGTACCTCGGCGCGAGCCTCTGGCTCGGCGTCCTGGTCGGCCTGCTCGGCACCGTGGTGCTCGCACTGCTGCTGGGTCTACCGACCCTGCGCCTCCGAGCGGACTATCTCGCGATCGTCACCATCGCGGCCGCGGAGATCATCCGCCTCCTCGTCCGCTCGGTGACCTTCCGCGAGGTCTTCGGAGGCTCGGACGGCATCACGAGGTTCGCCGACGAGTTCTACGCGCTGAACCCGTTCACGACCGGGATCGCCCTGGGGCCGATCACGTTCAGCAAGAACGACTCCTGGGTCTTCGTGGTCGGCTGGGTCGTCGTCGCGTTCTGGCTCCTCGTGGTGTGGTCGCTGATGCGCTCCCCCTGGGGACGTGTGCTCAAGGGCATCCGTGAGGACGAGGACGCCGTGCGCTCGCTCGGCAAGAACGTCTACTCGTACAAGATGCAGGCGCTCATCCTCGGTGGCGTCATCGGTGCGTTCGGCGGGTTCATCTCGGCGGTCTACACCCAGTCGGTGCAGCCCGACACCTTCTCCACCGACTTCACGTTCTTCGCCTACACGATCCTGATCCTGGGTGGTGCGGCGCGCGTGTTCGGGCCCGTCGTCGGTGCCCTCGTCTTCTGGGCCCTCATCGTGTTCGTCGGGGAGTTCCTCAACGAGGCCGTCGCCAACGGCGTCATCACGTTCATCACGAGCACCCAGGTCGGTCAGATCCGCTTCATGCTCGTCGGTCTCGGGCTGATGCTGCTCATGATCTTCCGACCACAGGGAATCTTCGGCGACCGGAAGGAGCTGGCGCTCGATGCCCGCTGACACCACCTACGGCAGCCGTAAGGAGGCTGCCGTCGCCGCCCTCACGGGCGTCGAGCACCTTCCCGGCTCCAAGAAGCCCGACCCCATCGTCGTGGCCGACGGCATCGTCCGGCGCTTCGGCGGACTCACCGCCGTCAACGTCGAGCACGTCGAGATCCAGCGCGGTGCCATCACGGCCCTCATCGGTCCGAACGGCGCCGGCAAGACGACGTTCTTCAACCTGCTCACCGGCTTCGACCAGCCGCAGGAGGGAGAGTGGGCCCTCAACGGCACGAGCCTGAAGGGCGTGCCGTCGCACAAGGTCGCCCGCATGGGCATGGTCCGTACGTTCCAGCTGACCAAGGCGCTGTCCAAGCTCACGGTCATCCAGAACATGCGGCTCGGTGCCACCGGTCAGAAGGGCGAGAGCTTCTTCACTGCGCTCTTCCCCTTCCTGTGGTCGGCCCAGGAGAAGAAGAACACCGAGCGGGCTGACGAGCTCCTCGCCCGCTTCAAGCTCGACGCCAAGCGCGAGGACTTCGCCGGAGAGATGTCCGGCGGCCAGCGCAAGCTGCTCGAGATGGCGCGGGCGCTCATGGTCGGCCCCGAGATGGTCATGCTCGACGAGCCGATGGCCGGCGTGAACCCGGCGCTGACGCAGTCCCTGCTCGGCCACATCAAGGACCTGCGCGAGCAGGGCATGACCGTGCTGTTCGTCGAGCACGACATGGACATGGTCCGCGACATCAGCGACTGGGTCATCGTCATGGGCCAGGGCCAGATCATCGCCGAAGGGCCGCCTGACGCCGTCATGAGCGACCAGGCAGTCATCGACGCCTACCTGGGCGCACACCACGACCAGGCGCTCACCGAGACCGGAGAGGCCTTCACCGACGACGGCGCTCCGGCCCCCGCTTCGACCACGGAGGAGCAGGCATGAGCGTGACCCCCGACAACCCCAGCGAGTTCCAGCGCGAGCTCCATGTCGACGCGGAGCAGGACTTCGACCACGGCCACGGGCAGGCGCGCTCGGAGTCGACCGACAGGACCTCGCACGTGACCGAGGCCGAAGGCGCCCTGGTGCGCGTCGACGACGTCATCGCGGGCTACCTGCCTGGAGTCAACATCCTCAACGGCTCCGACCTCTACGCGCACGAGGGCGAGCTCGTCGGGATCATCGGGCCCAACGGCGCCGGCAAGTCGACGCTGCTCAAGGCGCTGTTCGGGCTGGTACGCGTCCGCGAGGGCACAGTCACGCTGCGCGGCGAGGAGATCACGAACATGCGCGCCGACCAGCTGGTCAAGCGCGGCATCGGCTTCGTCCCGCAGACCAACAATGTGTTCCCCTCGCTGACCATCGAGGAGAACCTCCAGATGGGGTCGTACCAGGCCCCGGAGAACTACACCGAGCGGTTCGCGTTCGTCACCAACCTCTTCCCCACCCTCGGTGACCGTCGCAAGCAGCGGGCCGGCTCCCTGTCCGGCGGCGAACGGCAGATGGTGGCCATGGGCCGCGCACTCATGATGAACCCGTCCGTGCTCCTGCTCGACGAGCCCTCCGCCGGCCTGTCCCCCGCCCTCACCGACGAGGTGTTCGTCCGGGTCCGGGAGATCAACAAGACCGGCGTCACGGTGATCATGGTCGAGCAGAAC
>JBBQAY010000098.1:0-9726 GCA_038316965.1 Candidatus Nanopelagicales bacterium | reverse complement strand
GCGCCGCGCTCTCGCCCTGGCTGCAACTCCCGGAGTTCCGCTCGGCCCCAACCCCCGCGTCGGCTGCGTGCTCCTTGCGCCCGACGGCGAGGTCCTCGCGGAGGGGTATCACCACGGGGCAGGCACGCCTCACGCCGAGATGGAGGCCCTGCGTCTCGCGGGGGCCCGCGCCCGAGGCGCGACAGCCGTGGTGACGCTCGAGCCGTGCGACCACACCGGCCGCACGGGTCCCTGTTCGTTGGCGCTCCTGCAGGCCGGCGTCATCCGGGTCGTGCACGCGCAGTCCGATCCCAACCCCGTGGCTGCAGGAGGTGCGCGTCGCCTCGTGGCCGCGGGGGTCGAGGTCGTCGGTGGTGTCCTGGCCGACGAGGCCGAGGCGCTCAATCCGCGGTGGTCCTTCGCGGTCACCCGCGGACGTCCGTTCGTCACGTGGAAGGCGGCCGGCACGCTCGATGGCAGGGTGGCCGCGAACGACGGCAGCAGCCGCTGGATCACCTCGCCGGAGTCGCGGGCCGAGGTGCACGTGCTGCGCAGCCAGGTCGACGCAGTGATGGTCGGCATCGGCACCGTGCTCGAGGACGACGCCCATCTCGCTGCGCGCTCCCACGGCATCGTCCTGCCGCGCGAGAGTCAGCCGCTGCGTGTGGTGGTGGGCCGTCGCGACATCCCCGAACGTGCGCGGGTGCTCGACTCGGCCGCTCCGACGCTCCAGATCCGTGAGCACGACCCGTCCGCGATCCTCGCGGTCCTGCACCGCCGCGACGTCCAGCACGTGCTGCTCGAGGGCGGGCCCACCCTGGCCGCTGCGTTCATCCGCGCGGGCCTCGTCGATGCCGTGCGTTGGTACGTCGCCCCGGTCCTGCTCGGAGCCGGCGCCCAGGCACTCGGCTCCGTGGGCATCAACTCGATCTCCGACGCGTTGCGTCTGGAGATCACCGACGTCGCACGCGTCGGCGACGACGTACGCATCGATGCCCGGACACTCCGGGCCGGCAAGGAGGCCTGAGTGTTCACCGGCATCGTCGAGGAGCTCGGCAGCGTCGTCGAGATCGAGCCGCTGGCCGATGCAGCCCGTCTGCGCATCCGCGGGCCGCTCGTCACGACCGACGCCGTCCACGGCGCCTCTATCGCGGTCAACGGAGTCTGCCTCACGGTCGTCGGCTTCGGCGCCGGCGAGTTCACCGCCGACGTCATGCGCGAGACCCTCGAACGTTCGTCGCTGGGCGCTCTCGAGGTCGGCTCACGTGTCAACCTCGAAAGGCCCGTCACGCTCGAGGCCCGTCTCGGTGGCCACCTCGTCCAGGGTCACGTCGACGGCACGGGGGAGATCCTCGAGCGCTCGCCGAGCGAGCACTGGGAGGTCGTCCGCGTATCGCTCCCGGGCGAGCTCGGCCGCTACGTGGTCGAGAAGGGCTCGATCACGGTCGACGGCATCTCGCTCACCGTCGTCGAGGCTCATGACGACTGGTTCAGCGTCTCGCTGATCCCGACCACGCTCGAGCTGACGACCCTCGGCACCAATGGCGTCGGCGACCTCGTCAACCTCGAGGTCGACGTCGTCGCGAAGTACGTGGAGCGCCTGTTGCAATGGAGGACCTCATGACCGCCAGGACCGACGTCGGTGCCGAGTCGAGTGCCGTACGACTCGACCCCGTCGAGGAAGCAGTCGCAGCGATCCGCGAGGGACGCGCCGTCGTCGTTGTCGACGACGAAGACCGCGAGAACGAGGGAGACCTCATCTTCGCCGCCCAGAAGGCGACCCCCGAGCTCACGGCGTTCATGATCCGGTGGACGTCGGGCTACATCTGCGTCGCGATGCCCGGCAACGAGCTCGACCGGCTAGGCCTCCCACCGATGACCCAGGTCAACGAGGACAAGAAGGGCACGGCGTACGCCGTCACCGTCGACGCGCGCGACGTCAAGGCCACGGGCATCTCGGCCGAGGACCGCGCACGCACGATCAAGGTGCTGTCTGACTCAGCCACCGAGCCGTGGGAGCTGACCCGACCGGGCCACGTCGTCCCCTTGCGCGCCATGGACGGGGGCGTCCTGCGCCGCGCCGGGCACACCGAGGCTGCCGTCGACCTCAGCCGACTCGCCGGCCTCACCTCCGCCGGCGCGCTCTGCGAGCTCGTCAACGAGGACGGCTCGATGATGCGCGCGCCGGACTGCCGTCGCTTCGCCGACGAGAACGGCCTCGTCATGATCTCGATCGCCGACCTCATCTCCTACATCCGGCACACCGAGCAGCAGGTCGAGCGCGTCACCGAGACCAAGCTGCCGACGGAGTTCGGCGAGTTCCGTGCGTTCGGCTACCGCTCGCGTGTCGACGGTGTCGAGCACGTGGCGCTCGTCCACGGCGAGCTCGGCGACGGCGAGAGCGTGCTCGTCCGCGTCCACTCCGAGTGCCTCACGGGCGACGTGTTCGGGTCCAGGCGCTGCGACTGCGGCCCTCAGCTCCAGGCGGCGCTCAGGCGGGTGGCGGCTGAGGACCGTGGCGTGGTGCTGTACATGCGCGGCCACGAGGGCCGGGGCATCGGCCTCCTGCACAAACTGCGGGCCTACGCCCTGCAGGACGGCGGCTCCGACACGGTCGACGCCAACCTCGAGCTCGGCCTTCCTGCCGACGCCCGCGACTACGGCACCGGGGCGCAGATCCTTGCCGACCTCGGCGTACGCAGCATGCGCCTGCTCACGAACAACCCCGCCAAGCGTGCGGGGCTCGAGGGGTACGGCCTGTCGATCATCGAGAGGGTCTCGCTCGAGATCGCACCCAACTCCGACAACCTCGCCTACCTCCAGACCAAGCGCGACCGCATGGGTCACGACCTGCCCGACGACCTCGACATCCCCGAAGGGAACCCATCATGAGCGGCCAGGGCGCACCCCGGCTCGACCTTCCCGGCACGTCCTCGCTCCGGGTAGCGGTCGTCGCCGCCTCCTGGCACGAGCAGGTGATGGACGCACTCGTCGAGGGTGCAGTCCGCGCCCTGACCGAGCTCGGCGCGTCGTACGAGGTGATCCGCGTGCCTGGCGCGTTCGAGCTCCCGATGGTCGCGAAGGCGGCCACCTCGTCGGGGTACGACGCGGTCGTCGCCCTCGGCGTCGTGATCCGCGGCGGCACGCCGCACTTCGAGTACGTGTGCCAGGCGGCCACCGACGGCCTGGCCCGTGTCGCCCTCGAGACGGGCGTCCCGGTCGGCTTCGGTCTGCTCACCTGCGACACCGAGGCCCAGGCGCTGGCTCGCGCAGGTCTGCCCGACTCGGCAGAGGACAAGGGACGCGAGGCCGTCGAGGCAGCGCTGTCGGTAGTGCTCACCCTGCGTGGGATGGCTCCGCGCGGTTCCGTAGGCTTTGCCTCGTGAAGACATTCGAGGAGCTGCACGCAGAGCTCGTGACCAAGTGGGCCGAGAAGGACCCGTCCTCCGGCACCGTCACCCGCCTTCTCGAGGAAGGCGTCCACGGCATCGGCAAGAAGGTCGTCGAGGAGGCCGCCGAGGCATGGATGGCGGCGGAGTTCGAGAGCAAGGAGCGCGCTGCGGCCGAGATCTCGCAGCTCATCTTCTTCACCCAGGTGCTCATGCTGGCGGCCGACGTGTCGCTCGAGGACGTCTACCGGCATCTGTGATCGAGCCCCGCGCCCGGTCCCTTCTCAGCCGCTAGGAGCAGCCCGATGCTGCGAGTTGCCGTTCCCAACAAGGGTCAGCTCTCCGACCCCGCCCGCGAGATGCTGCGCGAGGCGGGCTACCCCGCCGCGCACAGCGCGCGTGAGCTCGTCGTGCAGGATCCGGAGAACGACGTCGAGTTCTTCTTCCTGCGCCCACGCGACATCGCCATCTACGTCGCGAGCGGCCAGCTCGACATCGGCATCACCGGTCTCGACCTGGTGCTCGACTCCGGCGTCCAGACCGAGACCCTGCTCGAGCTCGGGTTCGCGCCGTCCACGTTCCGCTTCGCCGCTCCCGCCGGCACGGCCGGGACGGTGCAGGATCTGGCGGGCAAGCGCATCGCCACGTCGTACGCCGGGCTCCTGAACGCCCGGCTCGCCGAGCTCGGCATCCACGCGACCGTCGTGAAGCTCGACGGCGCCGTGGAGAACGCTGTGCGGCTCGGGGTCGCCGACGCCGTGGCCGACGTCGTCGCCACGGGTACGACCCTCAAGCAGGCGGGACTCACCGTCCTCGGTGAGCCGCTGCTGGTGAGCCAGGCCCTGCTCGTCCAGCGAGCAGGCGCGGAGCAGAGCCACGAGGTCGACACCTTCGTACGCCGGCTGCAGGGCGTGATCGTCGCCCGCGCGTACGTGCTCGTCGACTACGACATCCGCACCGAGCTGATCGAGCAGGCGTGCGCGATCACCCCCGGCATCGAGTCGCCCACCGTGTCGCCCCTGCACGACTCGCAGTGGGCCGCCGTGCGCGCGATGGTGCCTCGGCGCGACGTCCACCGCGTCATGGACGAGCTCTACGACATGGGCGGCCGAGGGATCCTCGTCACCGACATCCACGCCTGCCGGCTCTAGTCGCGATGGAGCACGAGCGCGGGGCGAGTGAGCAGCACCGGCCGGGGGAGCAGCGTTTCGGCGGCATGGTCATCCCTGAGCCTGAGTTCGCGGCCGACGACGGCTCGCCCGATCCCGCGCTCGCGGAGGCCCTGGCCCTGCATGCGCTCGGGGAGGTCGCACTGTCCGCGGTCGTCCGCGCCCTCCACGGCAAGCGCCTCATGACCCCGCTCGTGGCGGTGCTCGACTCGGTCGAGGACGACGTCTCCGCCGGGGCGGCCGGCCCGGGCGAGAAGGACTCGCACCTGGCGACCGTGAGTCTCGTCGGCCTGGACGGCCGCCGCGGCCTGCTCGCCTTCACGTCGGTCGCGTCGGTCACCGCCTGGGACCCTGCCGCCCGCGCCATCCCGGCCTCTGCCGCCCGGGTCGCTGCAGCGGCGCTCCAGGAGGGCGCCGACGCCGTCCTGCTCGACCTCGCCGGACCCTTCCGGCTCGCTCTGACGGGCGACGCGCTGCTCGCCGTGGCCGAGACGCACGACTGGGCGCCGGCCCACGAGGACCCGCGCGTGCTCGCCGCCGTCGCCCACGCTCTGCACGGGATCGAGGGCGTGCTCGGCCACGAGGTGGCGCAAGCCCCGGCCGGGGAGGGTGCCGCGGACGTGCTGGTCGTGCTCAGCCTGGGCGGCGGCTGCGACCGTGACGCCGCCGCCGGACGGGCGGTGTCCGCGCTCGAGGCGAGCGACGCGCTCGCCCAGACCTGCCCCCGGGGCGTGGCCGTCGCGCTCGTCGATCCCGTCTGAGGCCGCCGACTCGTCAGCGATGTGTCCGTTTCATCCCGTTACCCACGGGTTTCTGAGCATCTCTTGAGCGTGTCGGCGTGCCCTGCGACCGCGTCGCCGCTTTCATGGATGCGTTCGGGATCTTCCCCGTCCGTCCCCACTCCCGACTCACCCCGAGGTACTGCCATGTTGTCTCGTAAGTACGTCGCCGAGTTCATCGGCACGTTCCTGCTCGTGTTCCTCGCGGTCGGTGCGGCGGTCATGGGCCTGAAGAGCGCAGGCATCCTGGCCGTGGCGACCGCCTTCGGCTTTGTGCTCATCTTCGTCGCGTACGCCTTCGGGCCGGTCAGCGGAGCCCACGTGAACCCGGCCGTCACCATCGCCATGGTCGTGGCCCGCAAGATGCCGATCGCCGAGGCGGCCGGCTACTGGGTCGCCCAGGTGGCCGGCGCCATCGTCGGCGCCGGCGTCCTCAAGCTGCTGGTCTCGAGCTTCGGCGTCGTCGACGAGACCGGCGGTCTCGGCACGAACGGCTGGAAGGACCCGCTCACCATGGGCGGCGCGTTCATCCTGGAGACGCTGCTGACCTTCGCCTTCGTCCTCGTGATCCTGCTGGTGACCGACAGGGTCGCGAACGGGACCACGGCCGGCCTCGCGATCGGCGTCGCGCTCACCGTCGTGCACCTCGTCGGCATCCCGAACACCGGCACCTCGGTCAACCCGGCCCGCTCGATCGGCCCGGCCCTGTTCGAGGGCGGCACCGCGCTGTCCCAGCTCTGGCTGTTCATCCTCGCCCCGCTCGTCGGCGGCGTGCTGGCAGCCGTCGTGTACCCGCTGACGCGAGCGGGCGCCGTCCTCGAGGCCGCCGGCCAGGCCGACATCGCCTGAGCGCAGCACCTCCGCCGCGGTCGTCCCTCCCGGGGGCGGCCGCGGCGCGTTTTGGGCCTGACGCCCTCCTCCCGGTACAGTTCTCCCCGGACCGGTCCGACCCGAACGTGGGGGACGACCACGCAAGCGGAGCCCTCGCTCCCACCCGCACGACCCCCGGGTCGTCGGGTCCAGGTCGCGGAACCCCCGACGGGGGGATCCGGTAGGCGTCCTGCCCTTCTCGGGCGGGTTGACGGCGCCGACGACTGCGAGGCCTCGTGCGCGTGCGCGGGGCCTCGACCCATGTCGGGACCACGTGCGGTCGTACGACCCGGATGAACTAAGGAGTGCACATCAGCGCCGAGCCCCGCATCAACGAGCGGATTCGAGTCCCCGAGGTCCGGCTTGTCGGGCCGAACGGGGAGCAGGTCGGGATCGTGCGCATCGAGGATGCGTTGCGCCTGGCCGCGGAAGCAGATCTCGACCTTGTCGAGGTTGCCCCGATGTCCAAGCCGCCCGTCTGCAAGCTCATGGACTACGGCAAGTTCAAGTACGAGTCCGCCCTGAAGGCGCGTGAGGACCGCAAGAAGCAGGTCAACACCGTCATCAAGGAGATGAAGCTCCGCCCGAAGATCGACGCGCACGACTACGAGACCAAGAAGGGCCACGTGGTCCGCTTCCTCAAGGCGGGCGACAAGGTCAAGATCACGATCATGTTCCGCGGTCGCGAGCAGTCGCGACCCGAGCTCGGCTTCCGCCTGCTGAAGAAGCTCGCGGACGACGTCGCCGACATCGCGTTCGTCGAGTACTCGCCGAAGCAGGACGGCCGCAACATGATCATGGTGCTCGGCCCGGTTCGTAAGAAGGCCGACGCCATGGCCGAGGCACAGGCCGAGAAGGACGCCAAGAAGGGTCGCCGCTTCGACGAGGACGACGCCGAGCTCGAGACGACCGACAGCGCAGTCGACGAGACCGTCGACAGCGTGGACGACAGCAGTGCCGACGTGACCGAGCCCGCCGCCGCGGAGCCCCTGACCGTCGAGCCGACCGAGGTGGCCCAGGCCGACGCCTGAGCCCCATTCCGACCGCACCACGCACCAACCACTCACGAGGAGAACGGCGACATGCCGAAGCAGAAGACCCACAGCGGCACCAAGAAGCGCATCAAGGTGACCGGCTCGGGCAAGCTCATGCGCGAGCGCGCCAACAAGCGCCACCTCCTCGAGGTCAAGTCCAGCCGGCGCACGCGCCGCCTCTCCGTTCCGAAGGAGCTGTCGCCCGCCGACACCAAGCGGGTCAGGAAGCTTCTCGGCATCTGACCGACCCCCGACGTCCATCGCCGGGCCGGTCAGGCCCGTCCATCCAGCAGGAGAACACCCATGGCACGCGTGAAGCGGGCAGTCAACGCCCACAAGAAGCGCCGCGAGGTCCTCGAGCAGGCACGCGGCTACCGCGGGCAGCGCTCGCGCCTCTACCGCAAGGCGAAGGAGCAGCTCCTCCACTCGGAGGTCTACGCCTTCAACGACCGTCGTAAGCGCAAGGGCGACTTCCGTCAGCTCTGGATCCAGCGCATCAACGCCGGTGCCCGCGCCAACGGCATGACCTACAACCGCTTCATCCAGGGCCTCAAGGCCGCGGGTGTCGAGGTCGACCGTCGCATGCTGGCCGAGCTCGCAGTCAACGACGCCGCGGCCTTCGCCGTCCTCGTCGAGACCGCGAAGAAGGCCCTCCCGGCCGACGTCAACGCCCCCGCCTCGGCCTGACGACGTCCAGCACCTCCGACCGTCCCGGTCGCGACGCATGAGCTCCACCACCGAGCTGACCTCGACCCGCTCCCCGCGGGTCACGGCGGCTCGTCGACTGGTGAAGCGGGCGTTCCGCGACCGGGACGGTCGCTTTCTCGCCGAGGGCCCGCAGGCCTGCCGCGAGGCGGCCGGCGTGCCCGGTGCTCTCCTCGAGCTGTACGTCACGGCGGAGGCAGCCGATCGGCATCCCGACATCCTGGCCGCAGCCCGGGCCGCCGGGGCCGAGGTCGTCCGAGCCTCGGGCGAGGTGGTCGGCTCGCTGTCGGGCACCGTCACGCCGCAGGGCATGGTCGGCGTCTGCGCGACCGGCCCGGTCACCTCGAGCCTCGACACCCTCCTCGGCGAGCCGCAGCGGCTCGTGACCGTGCTCGCGCACGCCCGCGACCCTGGCAACGTCGGCACGGTGATCAGGTGCTCGGACGCCGCCGGTGCCGGGGGAGTCGTGCTCACCGAGGCGAGCGTCGACCCGCTGAACCCGAAGGCTGTGCGCGCCAGTGCCGGCTCCCTCTTCCACCTCCCGGTCGTCACCGGCCCGACCGTTGCCGACCTCGTCGCGCGCATGCACGAGGCGGGCCTCCAGGTGCTCGCTGCCGACGGAGCCGGCGAGCGCGACCTCGACGACCTCGAAGACGCCGGTGACCTCAGAGGCCCCACCGCGTGGCTGTTCGGCAACGAGGCGTGGGGCCTCCCCGAAGCAACCCGCGCCCTGGCCGACCAGGTCGTCCGGGTGCCGATCCACGGCCGGGCCGAGAGCCTCAACCTCGCGACCGCCGCTGCCGTGTGCCTGTACGCGTCGGCCCGCGCCCAGCGCTCTCGCTGACTGCGAAGACCCGCGCGCTGCAGTTCGGCAAGGCTCACCTAACTGGTGAATGTGACGAAAGCCTTAGGGACACAAGGGCTTTGGACGGCCCGGCGCCACCACCGCGTGAGGCACACTGGGCGTCGAATCACCGTCTCCCCACGGTGGTCGCATGCCTTTCGGGAGGGCTCATGTCGCGCCATCTGACGTTGCCGATCCTCGAGGAGACCGGTTACATCGTCCTCGACAGCTATCAGCAGCCGATCGACCCGGCAGAGTGGAAGAACCTCGAGTACGTCGACTGGAAGTCCAGCGGCGACACCCGCTTTGCCCCCCTCGCGTCGGCGTACGGCCAGATCGAGTGCAACGGGTTCTGGCACTTCGACCCGCCCAAGGCCGACAAGGACGGCGTCTGGATCGACAGCCAGACGGGGATCGCGCCCACGCTCACCCGGCGCGTCCAGGAGATCGGCACGAACGTCGGCCGTTGCCGCATCATCGAGCTGCAGCCCAACTCGTACGCCGACGCGCTGTACAACAGCCACCTCGACGACAACAACCGGCTGAACCCCGACGACGAGGGCTGGGTCCTCCGGCTGTTCATGCAGCTCACCCACAACCCCGACTCGGTGATGATCCTGCGCGAGGACATCAACGACCCTTCGACCGAGACCCGGATCTCGCTGCCTGCGGGCGCTCAGCTGCTCGTGGACTCCGAGCGCATGTGGCACTCGGTCTGGCACCAGGGCGACGAGCCGCGCCACTGCCTGATCACCTCGGTCGAGAGCGGGCCGGCCCTGGAGAAGTGGGTGTTCGAGAACAGCCCGCGCACGAAGGTCGACAGCGCCTACCTCGACCAGGGCGAGGCGTTCCGCGGCGAGACCGTGGCGCAGGAGCGCCGGGCCGCACGCTCCGCGTACTACGGCTACGACCCCACCATGGTGATGTCGGAGGCCTGAGCGCCCAAGGAACGGGTTG
>JBBQAY010000097.1:0-9985 GCA_038316965.1 Candidatus Nanopelagicales bacterium | reverse complement strand
TCGAGACCAAGTACAACCGCCGACGTCGCCAGCGAGGTCTCGGTCGGCTCACCCCCGTCGAGTTTGAGATGATCTACCGGGCCGCAACAGCGGCCTGATCAACGCAAACCCCGAGTGTCAACCAAAGCGGGGGCAGTCCCGATCCAGGTCGCGCGGATGTTGCGGGTGGCAGTGATGTCGTGCGTCGGGTCGCCCTCGATGAGGACGAGGTCTGCGCGTAGGCCTGGTGTGACGCTGCCCCGGTCGGTGAGTCCGAATACCTGTGCCGGCGCTGCGGTCGCGGATCGCAGGGCTTCGGCGGGGCTGAGCCCGGCAGCGACGAGCAGTGCCAGTTCGTCGTGGAGGGATTCTCCATAGGGGGGTCGTGCCGGAACGAGTGCTTCGGTGTTGGCGTCCGTGCCGGCCAGCACGGTGATCCCGGCGCTTTGTGCCAGCGCGACCGAGGCTTCAGCGTGGGTGTAGTCGAGTTTGGGCGCGATGCCGAGGGTCGACAGCACTGTGAGCATCTTGCTCTTGGTGAGGGTGGCCACCGCTCCGCGCATCATGGTCAGGGTCGGGATCAGCACAACCTGGTGTGAGGCGAGACTCGCGATCAGATCGGGTGCGAGGTCGGCGTTCAGCGGAGCGTGGGTGATGACGTCGACTCCGGCTTCGTGCGCGGTGGTGATGGACGCGGTGGTCACTGCGTGGGCGACGACGAGTCTTCCCGCATCGTGCGCTGCGGTCACGACTGCGGCGATGACCGCGGCGGGGAGGGCTTTGGTTCCGGGGACTTTGGGGTCCTCGACGATGACCTTGATGAGGTCAGCGCCGGCGGCAACTTGCTCACCGACGAAGCGGTGAGCGGCGGCTGCGTCGGTGAGGGCGCTGGAGGGCGGGAATCCCATCTTCTTGACGTGCTGGCCGCCGGGTGCGGATGCAGGGACGCCGGCTGTGAGGACGGTCGGAAGGCCCTCAGCGTGGCGCAGGGGATCCAGCGATCGGATGTCGCGCACGGCGAGGTCGACGACTGTCGTGAGACCCCAGTTGGCGCAGGCCTCGAGGGACGCGCGGCCATCGACGTGGAGGTGGGAGTCGATGAGGCCGGGGAGCAGCACGCAACCGCGCCCGTCGATGGCGTCAGCCACCTCCACTGGCGCAGGTGAGACCGAGGCGATGAGGCTGCCGTTCAGGACGACAGTCAGCTCGTCGCCGAGGGAGTCGCCGTCGAGCAGGCGGACGTTCGTGATGGTGGTGACGGTGTCGGGTGTCATGGGGTGGTTGACCTCTCGGGTCGTGGGTGCACGGGAGCACGACCTGTCACGTGAGCGAGGTCTACCTCCCGGGGGGTGCTGGCACGCCAAGCGATGTGCTGGTCGGGTCGGACGAGGAGGAACTCGTCATGCCAGGGGTAGTTCTCGGGCGCTTCCAGGATCGTCAAGGGGATCCCGAGAGTGGTGGCGTGGGCCACGAGGTCGGCGACATCGTCGGCGAATGCGCTGAGGGGGCCGAGGAGCGTCAGCGATCGACCGAGGTGGTCGAACAGCGAGGACCCGTCGGGGAGCCACGTGTGGGGCAGCCGCGCCCCTGGCTCGGTCGTCGGCGTGAACGTGACCGGGTCGAGGTCGGTGCGTGCGTGGCCCGGCTGGATGACGGGTGAGCCCGCGTAGCTGTACCCGAGCACCAGGCCCAGGGAGTGGAACTCGGCGGTCTTGTCCCGCAGGATCGACGCGGCGTCCGGGAGCAGGTTCGTGGGCAGGGTGCGCATGTTCTGCGCCGCGGTTGCCACGGTCTGCTCGACCACGCTGCGCCGTTCCGGTTCGTACGACGCGAGCAGTGCAGGGGAGGCCCACCCTTGCTCCACGGCCGCGATCTTCCAGGCGATGTTGACCGCGTCGCCGAGGCACGTGTTGTAGCCGTGGCCGCCCCAGGGTGGGTTGAGATGGGCGCTCTCCCCGGCGAGGAACACCCGCTCGCTCTGGAACCGGTCGGCGACCATCATGCGAGCGGTCCACGTATCGGTGGAGAGCACGTCGACGTCGGCGGCGGTCCCGATGAGTGCGAGGACGAGCTCCTCGGCATGGGCTTCGCCGTTCTCGGCGTCGATGCCGGGGAGGATCGCCCACCAGTTCCCGTCGTGGTCGAGGCGTCCGATGAGCCCGCGCGCCTGTTGGCCCATCACCCAGTACTGGACGGCGGGCCCGAGGGGAGTGTCGAGCTCCGGTGCGCGGAATCGGATGTTGAAGTTGGGCCGGGCGTCCGCTTCGCCGATCAGGGTCGACCCGATGGCGGCACGGATCTGGCTGGAGGGCCCGTCGCAGCCGATCACGTAGCGAGCCGTGAGCTCGTAGGTCTGCCCAGCGTCGTCGGTGATGGAGGCCACCACTGCGTTGTCGCGCTCGCGGATCCCGGTGACGCGGTGACCGAGTCGGAGCTCGGCGGTCGGACTGGTGATCAGGTGGCTGCGGAGCACCTCCTCGACGACGGGCTGGGCCACTTGCTGGCCGCCCTCGGAGAACCTCTCGTCGCGCTGGCTCACCAGACCGAAGACGTCGTCGACGTCGACGATGCGCGCGCCGGTCAGGGATTCGCAGAACGTGACCCGCTGCGACCACGACGGTGTCAGTGGGGCCGCCGTACGGAGGACGTCGGCCAGGCCCCAGCGGCGCAGGTGCTCCATGGTGCGCACGCTCGTGGTCTTGGCGCGCGGGCGGGCGTGCGAGACCTCGCGACGCGGTTCGACGACGACGCATCCGATGCCGTGGTGCGTGAGCTCGGCCGCTGCGGCGAGCCCGGCCGGTCCCGCCCCGACGACGAGGACTGCCACGGGGTCGAGCGGGTCGGAGGTCACCGGCACAGGGTTGGCCCTCGGCACATCGATCCGAAGCCTCGGTTCCAATGAGCGGCACAGCTGATGTAGGTGAGGGTTACCTCGCTCAGCCGGCGCGCATGGCGCGTGAGATGGCCCGGCACACCGCAGTCACGGCCGGGCGCAGTGCGATCGGGTCGACGTCGGCCGACGGCGTGACGACGGAGATGGCCGCAATGACCTCGTCGCGTGGACCGAGGATCGGCGCGGCGACCGACGTCATGGGAGAGGGGTCTGGTCGCGACGCCACGGCGACGCCGTCGCGGCGGACCGCCGCCAGGGTGGTCCTGAGCTGGTTTGGCGTCAGGGACCGGTTCTCAGGGTGCAGGGACAGATCGCCGGCCATGACGTGATCCTGGAGGCTCGACGGGGCGTGGGCGAGCAGGCACAGGCCGACCCCGGTCGCGTGCAGCGGCATCCGACCGCCGACCCGGTAGAGCACGCGCGCGGCGCCTCGCGCCGAGAGGCGTTCGACCAGAACGGCTTCCGAACCGTCGCGGACGGCCAGCAGGACGTGCTGGCCCGTCGCTACATGGAGGTCCTCCATGTAGGGCAGTGCCGTCTCGCGCAGGCCGTGTCCGCGTGGTGCCAGCGACGCGATCTCGAGCAGGCGGAGACCCACGACGAAGTCGCCGTCCTCGAGCCGTTCGAGCGCCCCGCAGGCAACGAGCTGCCTCGCGATGCGCAAGGCGCTGCTCTTGGGGACGTCGGACCGCACGCTCATCGACGTCAGCGACAGCGACCGGTCCGCGGGACCGAACGAGGCGAGCAGGCGAAAGGCGCGGTCCAGCACCGGCTCGCCGACGGGAGGCCGGTGGGCCCGTTGAGCTGCAGCCACGGGAGTCCCCCTTGCGTCGCCGGTCGCGAATTGTGCCACTCATTGGAACACCCCTGGGAGGAGAAGCAAAGCAAGCCAACCCTTGCTCCGTCGACCCGATCACGGGTCGACCCGAATCGAAGGAGCGTCCGATGGAGCAGACCACCCTGGCTGCGGGGCAGGGCTCGATCACCGGTGTGGTGTCCGGGGGCGAGGCGGGACGCCCGCTGCTCGTGTGCATCCCCGGTGGCAGCTACAACGCGCGCTACTTCGACGTGCCCGGGTACTCGTTCGTCGCGGCCGCCACCGAACGTGGGTTCCCCGTGGCCGCGCTCAACCGGCCGGGGTACGAAGGCAGCACCCCACTGCAGCCACCGACGTTCGCCGGCAACGCCGAGGCCATCAGCAGCGCCATCGGCGAGCTGTGGGAGACCGCGGGCGACGGTTGTCCCGGCGTCGTCCTGGTCGGGCACTCCATGGGCGGTGCGATCGCCGTGCACATGGCGAGCCGGCCCCGCTCGTATCCGCTGCTGGGGATCGCGATCTCGGCGATCCACACCGATGCGCCCGAGGGCGTCAAGCAGGCCTGGAACTCCATGCCGGCGGACATCTCGATCGAGTTCAACGACGAGCAGCGCATCCAGTTCATGTACGGGCCAGAAGGGACCTACGACCCCACCGTCGTCCAGGCCGCGACACCGGCCTGCTCACCGATCCCCGTCGCCGAGCTCCTCGAGGTGGTCGACGGGTGGATCACCGACTTCCCGAGCCTCGCCCCCGCCGTGGACGTGCCCGTGCACTACGGACTGGCCGAGCACGAGCAGCTGTGGAACTCCAGCCAGGCCAACGTCGACGCGTTCGCCGCCGGTTTCACCGCCGCCCCCGCTGTCTCCGCGCACTACGTGGTTGGGAGCGGGCACAACATCGATCACCACTACTGCGGAGCCGACTACCGAACCGACGTCCTGGACTGGGCGCAGGGACTCGCAGGCGACGCCTGAGTCCGCCCGCGTCACTCCACCAGCTCAGGCGCCGGTCCACATCACAGGTCATAGGGAGACACGACATGCGAGTTGCGAACGTCGCCGGCAGGCTGGCCGTCGAGTCGAACTCGCGGTGGGTCGACGTCGCGCTCGCCAGCAACGGCCGGTTCGCCCCTGATCCCCAGGCTGTCTACGACAGGTGGGACGACTTCGTCTCCTGGGTTTCCCAGGGGGTCGCGGCCGATGCCCTGACCGCGACCGGCCCGCTCGGCGCCCCCGTTCCGGCACCGCGTCAACTGATCGCGATCGGGTTGAACTACCGCGAGCACGCGATCGAGAGCAACCTCGCCATCCCCGAGCACCCCGTCGTCTTCGCCAAGTTCCAGTCGTCGATCACCGGCCCAGGGTCGGTCGTCGAACTGCCGAGCGACGGCGTCGACTGGGAGGTCGAACTCGTCATCGTGATCGGCCGCCAGGCGCGCGACGTTCCGGTCGAGAAAGGCTGGGACCACGTCGCCGGTCTGACCATCGGCCAGGATCTGTCCTGGCGGGCCGTCCAAACCCGTGGTCCCGCGCCTCAGTTCTCGATCGGGAAGTCCTACCCCGGATTCAGCCCCCTCGGGCCGATGGTCGTGACACCCGACGAGCTGGCTGACAAGGACGACCTTGCGATCTCCTGCGCGCTCGACGGCGAGGTGCTGCAGGACGGCAGAACCAGCGACCTCATCTTCCCTGTCGCGGAACTCGTCAGCCGCCTGTCCCAGTCCCTGACCCTCTACCCGGGAGACCTCATCTACACCGGCACCCCGAAGGGCGTCGGCATGGGACGAGACCCGAAGCGCTTCCTCGTCCCTGGGACGCTGACCAGCACCATCGCCGGACTCGGCGAGCTCACGATCGACCTCGTCAACGGCTTCTAGGAGGGGCACCATGACGCTGCACCGGCTGAGCTCCTTCGTCTACCAGGTCCCTGACGTGGCCGAAGTGATCTCCTACTACACCGAGTTCGGACTCGCCGACAACGGCGACGGCTCACTGGCCACCGTGGACGGCGGCACACAGCTCCACATCGAGCGGGGTCCCTACCGCCGGATCAGCAGCATCGAGCTCGGCGCCGACGATCCTGACGACCTCGCCCGCATCGCCTCGTCGCTCAATGCTCTGGGCATCGACTCCGTGGTCGACCAGAACCGGCTCGTGACCACCGAACCGATCATGAAGCTCCGCGTCGAGGTCGTCGTGCAGGACCGGGTCGAGCAGACCACCATTCCGCGCGCCCCCGTGAACGGAACCGGGCGGGTCGAACGGGTCAACACCCGCGCCGAAGGCATCCTTCGCGACGCACGGGTCAGGCCCCGCCGCCTCGGTCACGTGGCACTCGTGTCCGGCGAGTCCGACAGCTCCATGAAGTTCTTCGTCGACGGCCTCGGATTCAAGATCAGCGACTATGCCGGCGACAAGAGCAGCGGCTTCCTTCGCTGCTCGCCCGATCACCACAACGTGGCCATCTTCGGCGGACCCGCCTCCTTCCCGCACCACAGCTCCTGGCAGGTCGACGACGTCGACGACATCGGCCGTGGCGCGGAAGACCTGCTCACCGCGAACGCCGACCGCAAGGGCTGGGGCTTCGGCCGCCACTACGCCGGATCGAACTTCTTCTGGTACCTCAAGGACCCGGCAGGCACCTTCAGCGAGTACTACGCCGACATGGACCAGATCACCGATGACGACCTCTGGACGCCCGAGGTCTGCGAAGGAAAGAGCGGCCTCTACACATGGGGTCCGGTGCCCGAGAACTTCATGCCCCCGGGAGACGTCGCGGACCTCATCGCCGCGCAGAACAACTGAACTCACCGGTACGTTCCGCGCCCCGCTCCGGTAGGGATGGATCATCTCTGGTGGCGGCGGGTTCGAGAATCGCTGGGCGGCCATCTTCGGGCTGCAAACGTTGCTCCAACATCCCGAGGCGGCCGTGAGTCGCCCCTAGGCCCGCCTAGGACAACAGGGCGCGGTGGTCGTGGGCGAAGTCGGCGATGGTGCGTGGTTCGCGGCCCAGGATCTGGGCGACGTCGGGAGTGACGGTGGCGGCGTACCCGGCCTTGAAGACTTCGAAGAGGGCGAGGATGTCGGTGATCTGGCTCTCCGGCAGGCCGAAGCCGCGCAGGTTCTGCGCGAACGCCTCGGGGGGTACGTCGACGTAGGCGACGTCGTGTCCTAGTGCTGACTGGAACGCTGCGGCGATCTCGGCGTAGGTGACTGCGCGCCCTCCGGTGAGCACGTGGGTCTGGCCCTGGTGTCCGTCGCTCGTGAGAACTGTGGCGGCCACCTCCGCGATGTCGCGGGTGTCGAGGAATCCGACCGCGCCGTCGCCGGCGGATCCGTAGAGGGCGCCCTGCTTGATCGTCTCCGCGCTGGACAGGAGGTTCTGGAAGTAGCCGCTGGGCGCCAGGACGGTCCACGGCAGATCGGTCGAGGCGAGGTGGGCGTCGAGTGCCGCGTGGCCGCGGGCGTAGCTGATGGGGCTGGTGAGGTCGGCGCCCATCACGGAGATGCGCACGAGATGCGTGACCCCGGCCTGCGCTGCGGCGTCGATGAGCGGTCGCTGGAGGTCGACGAAGCCGTCGAGCGAGGGGGTGTTGAGGAAGACCTTCTCGACCCCGTCGAGAGCCGCGGTGACCGTAGCGGTGTCGGATAGGTCTCCTTCGACGATCTCGACCCGGCTGCCGAACGCGTTCTGGGCCTTGGCGGTGTCACGCACGAGCACCCGCACCTGCGCATCGCGTTCGAGGAGGCCGGGAACGACGGCCGATCCGATGTTGCCGTTGGCACCGGTGACGAGAATCATGGGTGGGGCCCTTCAAGTGGAAGCATCAATGATGGGAATGACCAACTGTTGGGCAGACGCTACCCTGCTTCCATGGACGCTGCAATACCCCACGTCGAGACCCTGGCGCCTGCGCAGGTGATGCTCGAGACCGCGACGTACCTCATCGGTCGGCTCTCGGTCGACGGGCGGCGCCGCGCGGTGGCGGCCGTCACGAGCGCCGGGCTTCGACTGAACTCCTACGCCGTACTGGCCTGCCTGCACGAGTACGGGTCGTCCTCCCAGCGCGACCTGTCCGCGCGGCTGGGCCTGGACCCGAGCGACGTCGTCGCAGTCCTGGACGAGCTGGAGTCGCAGGGATTCGTGAGCCGTACCCGATCCGCCGAGGACCGCCGCCGTCACGATGTGGCCATCACCGCGGCCGGCACACGGGCACGCAAGGCGGCCGCTCGGGCGCTCGAGTCGGCTCAGGACGGATTCCTCACCGCCCTCGATCCGACCGAGCGTGAGCAGCTCACGGTGCTTCTTCGGCGCATGTACGACCAGCTGCCCGGCTGCTCGTAGCGGATCTGCCGTCGGCCGGGGGTCCGCGGCGGCTGGGTGGTGTGCGGGCATGCACCTGAGGTGCTGGAGCGTCTCAGGGTGTGCGAGTGCCCTCGTCGCCGAGCCGGCGCAGGAGCTCCAGGAACTGCTCCCGAGCAGCCGCGTCGAGCGGTACCAGTGCTGGGCTCGTGGCGAGCACACGCCCGGTCAGCGAGCGCCGAGTCCGTCGCCCTTTTGCGGTCAGGACGAGCTGCTTGACGCGGCGGTCCTGGTCGTCGGGGATCCTGTCGACCAGGCCCAGAGCCTCGAGACGATCGGTGAGCAGGGTGATGTACGAGGCGTCGCAGCGCATCGCTTCGGCGAAGGAGCGCATCGAGGTTGGCTTGTCCAGACGCCGCAACGCACCCGCCTCCGCGGTGCTCAGCCCGGCTTCTGTCGCGACCTTCTCGAAGCCGTCGTTCATGCGTCGGAACAGGTCGAGCAGCCGCCACACGATCTCATCGCTCAGCTCGTCGGGGTCCACGAGTCGATGGTACCGAATTGCTTGACACGTTCAAGGGTTTCTAGGTAACGTCCGAATCCATGAATCAGTCAAGCAATTCATCCGATCCAGGAGACACGATGACCACCACAGACCAGAGCGCCACCACTGCGAGCACCCAGCGCCCCCAGCCCTGGATCGGGGGTGGGTGGGGAGTTGGAGCCGCCCTCGTCGTCAACTCCGTGATCTTCTTCGCGGCGAACGCGGCGCTCGCCGGCTCGATCCAGACCGCCCAGAGCGGTCAGGCACCGACCGACCTGCCCTACGTCGCGGTCGCCCTGGCCAGCGTGATCCCCGTGCTCACCGGCGCGGCGGTGCTCTGGGCCATGGCCCGATTCACCAGCCTGGGGCTGCGGCCCTGGAGCATCCTCGCTCTCGTGCTGGCCGTGCTCTCGCTGCTCGCGTTGGCCGGGATGCAGGTCGACGCCGGATCCAAGGTCGCCCTCGGGCTGATGCACCTGCTCACCGGCGCAGCGGCGATCTGGGGCCAGCGCCGCGCGGCCACCCTGACCTGAACCTGCAGGGCAGCCGCACGCTCGACCGCGTGCGACCGACGGGACGTCCTGGGTCGGGCCCGGCTCTTGAGTCGTCGCAAGGCGGCGAGAGCCTGGTTGCTCGCGGTTCAGAGGGTGTGGACGTACAGTCCAGATTCTCCGCCGCCGGTGGAGCGGCGAGACCGAAACGCTCGCTACCGGATACCGAGGCCGCGTTCCAGTGCGTCGAAGCTCGACCGCTCGAACTCTTGCGCAGCGGGCGCCTTGGCCGCGAACCGCTGTGCCGCGTGGTACATCCCGGGCACCACGTGAAGCTCGCAGGCCACGCCGGCTGCGCGCAGCGCCTCGGCGTAGGTGACGTCCTCGTCGTGAAACAGGTCGACCGTGCCGACCCCGATCCACGTGGGCGGCATGCCCTCGAGCGACGTGCGGCGGGCGGGGACGGCGTACGGCGGCGTCGCCGGGAGGCCGGGCTCATGGCCTAGGTAGGACGTCCACCCGAACCGGTTGGAGCTCGGCGTCCAGATGGCGTTCCAACCGCCCTCGGCCTCGGCGCGCAGGACCGTGCGGTCGTCGAGCATCGGGTAGATCAGGTGCTGGAAGCAGACGCCGAGACCCTCGTCGACGGCGCGCTGCACGAGCCCCGCGGCGAGGCCGCCGCCGGCGCTCTCGCCGCTGACGCCGATGCGCGCACGATCCACCCTCAGCTCGTCGGCCTCGGCGTGCAGCCACCGCAATGCGCGCAGGCAATCCTCGTGCGGCGCGGGGAAGGGGTGCTCCGGAGCGAGCCGGTACTCGACGCTGACCACCAGGGCGCCGAGGCGTCGCGCCAGATCGGCGCAGGCGGCGTCGTCGCCCGCCGCCGTGCCGAGCACGTAGCCGCCGCCGTGGATGTAGAGCAGCGCAGGGCTGGCCTCGGCGCGGCCGGCGGGGTC